>NZ_JBIVBY010000003.1:98228-267348 GCF_044746405.1 Pseudomonas sp. NPDC086251 | reverse complement strand
TATTGTGTTGCGCGTCATAGAGGCCATGGGCAGCCAGGTCTGCTCGGTCTACCTGCTTGACCCTGAGCCCACCCGCTTCGTGCTGATGGCCACCGAGGGCTTGAACAAGCGCTCGATCGGCAAAGTCAGCATGGCACCCAACGAAGGTCTGGTCGGCCTGGTCGGCACGCGTGAAGAACCCCTCAATCTCGAAAACGCCGCGGATCACCCGCGCTACCGCTACTTCGCCGAGACCGGTGAAGAGCGCTACGCCTCGTTTCTCGGGGCGCCGATCATTCACCACCGCCGCGTCGTCGGCGTGTTGGTCATCCAGCAAAAAGAACGTCGCCAGTTCGATGAAGGTGAAGAAGCCTTCCTCGTGACCATGAGCGCGCAGCTCGCCGGTGTTATCGCCCACGCCGAGGCCACCGGTTCGATCCGTGGCCTGGGCCGTCAGGGCAAAGGCATCCAGGAAGCCAAGTTCGTCGGCGTGCCGGGTTCGCCGGGTGCGGCGGTCGGGACGGCGGTGGTCATGCTGCCACCGGCCGATCTGGACGTGGTGCCGGACAAGACCATCACCGACATCGAGGCCGAGCTCGGGCTGTTCAAGACCGCCATCGAAGGCGTGCGCGCCGACATGCGTGCCTTGTCCGCCAAACTGGCGAACCAGCTGCGCCCGGAAGAGCGCGCGCTGTTCGACGTCTACCTGATGATGCTCGACGATGCCTCGCTCGGCAGCGAAATCACTACCGTGATCAAGACCGGCCAGTGGGCCCAGGGCGCGTTGCGTCAGGTGGTCACCGAGCACGTCAATCGTTTCGAATTGATGGACGACGCCTACCTGCGTGAGCGCGCCTCGGACGTCAAGGACCTCGGTCGGCGCTTGCTGGCGTACTTGCAGGAAGAGCGGCAGCAGACCCTGGTTTACCCCGACAACACCATTCTGATCAGCGAAGAACTGACGCCGGCCATGCTCGGCGAGGTCCCGGAAGGCAAGCTGGTCGGTCTGGTCTCGGTACTCGGTTCCGGCAACTCCCACGTGGCGATCCTGGCGCGCGCCATGGGCATCCCGACGGTGATGGGTCTGGTCGACCTGCCGTATTCGAAAGTCGACGGCATCCAGATGATCGTCGACGGCTACCACGGCGAGGTCTACACCAACCCCAGCGAAGTGCTGCGCAAGCAGTTCGCCGAAGTGGTCGAGGAAGAGAAGCAACTGGCCCTCGGGCTGGATGCGCTGCGGGACTTGCCGTGCGTGACCCTCGATGGCCACCGCATGCCGTTGTGGGTCAACACCGGCCTGCTGGCGGACGTGGCGCGGGCGCAGAAGCGCGGTGCCGAGGGCGTGGGCCTGTACCGCACCGAAGTGCCGTTCATGATCAACCAGCGCTTCCCGAGTGAAAAAGAGCAACTGGCGATTTATCGCGAGCAACTCGCCGCGTTCCACCCGCAACCGGTGACCATGCGCAGCCTGGACATCGGCGGCGACAAGTCGCTGTCGTACTTCCCGATCAAGGAAGACAACCCGTTCCTCGGCTGGCGCGGCATTCGCGTCACCCTCGACCACCCGGAAATCTTCCTGGTGCAGACCCGCGCGATGCTCAAGGCCAGCGAAGGCCTGAACAACCTGCGGATTCTGCTGCCGATGATCTCCGGCACTCACGAGCTGGAAGAAGCCCTGCACCTGATTCACCGGGCCTGGGGCGAAGTGCGCGATGAAGGCTGTGACGTGCCGATGCCGCCGATTGGCGTAATGATCGAAATTCCGGCGGCGGTGTATCAGACCAAGGAATTGGCGCGGCAAGTGGACTTCCTGTCGGTCGGTTCCAACGACTTGACCCAGTACTTGCTGGCGGTGGACCGAAACAACCCGCGAGTGGCTGACCTCTACGACTACCTGCACCCAGCGGTCCTGCAAGCGCTTCAGAGCGTGGTGCGTGATGCCCATGCCGAAGGCAAGCCGGTGAGCATCTGCGGCGAAATGGCCGGTGACCCGGCAGCGGCGGTGCTGTTGATGGCGATGGGCTTCGACAGCCTGTCGATGAACGCCACCAACCTGCCGAAAGTGAAGTGGATGCTGCGTCAGATCAACCTGAGCCGGGCCAAGGAACTGTTGGCGGAGCTGATGACCATCGACAACCCGCAAGTTATCCACAGCTCGCTGCAACTGGCGCTGAAGAACCTTGGGTTGGCGCGGATGATCAATCCGGCTTCGGTCAAGACCCTTTAAAAGGCTGATGGCCCTTTCGCGGGCAAGCCTCGCTCCTACAAGGTTCACACCCTCCCTGTAGGAGCGAGGCTTGCCCGCGAAGGCGTCAGATCAGACAACACCTCTCTAAACCCTGACTTCTACCTCCCCAAGATGCCCGCCATACGGCCCGAAACTCCTTTCGACCATATGCCGCGTGCCATCCGCCTGAACAATCAATGCCGTGCTCGCCCGCGTCCCATACGTCGGGCTGGCGATAAACACACTCGACAGCAACGTCTCGGTCGCCAGGCCCACCCCGGTGTCCGGCAGCTCGGCAAACGGCGCCACCTGCGGATCGTGCAAAATCGCCAATAGCGCCTCTGGCTGCGGATCGTCCAGCACTTCCTCCAACGCAGCCCGCGCCTTGAGCAACTTCGGCCACGGCGTATCCAGCCCGGCGTTCGACAACCCGTAAACCCCCGGCGGCAACATCACCGCCTCAGTCTCCCGGGCATTGAAGTGCCACAGCTCGTTGGCATTGCCGACCAACAGGTTAAACCCGGCATATTCCACCGAACGTCCGACAACGTCGTTCAAATAGTCATCAATCGGCATGTCGCCGGTGAGAAATCGCGCGACCAGCTCCCCTCGCGACTTTCGCGCGGGCGGTTGATGAGGGTCGCGGATATTGGTCAGCGCGGCGAAACGCCCATTGGCGCCGACACCGAGCCAGGTGCCGCCAGCCTCCAGGTCACGCCCGGCATGGACGTGCGGGGCTTCGGGCCATTGCGCCAGGGGCCGGCTGGGCCGGGCGTAGAACTCGTCGCGGTTGGCGGCGACGATCAGCGGCTGCGCGTGGCCGGGTCGCCAGGCGAAAACAATCAGGCACATAAGGTGGTCCTTGTGTGTTTTTTGCCCACTCTACGCAGTCATCGTCTGTCGATCCATCGCCTTGCACAGTAGAGCTTGAGGCCGTGCATCCGTTACCATGCCGCTCCGGTTTTGGGGATGGGCGGGGAAACACCATGGAATTTTTGCTCTATCTGGCGCTGGGCGCCTGCGCAGGCGTGCTGGCCGGGCTGTTCGGCGTCGGCGGCGGGATCATCATCGTCCCGGTGCTGGTGTTCAGTTTCACCTTGCAGGGTTTCGATACGTCGATCCTGACCCACCTGGCGGTCGGTACGTCCCTGGCCACGATCATCTTCACCTCGGTCAACGCCGTGCGCGAGCATCACCGCCGCGGTGCGGTGCGCTGGCCGATCTTCGCCTGGATGACCCTCGGCATTCTGATCGGCGCCGGGTTTGGCGCGCTGACCGCTGAAGCGATCTCCGGGCCGAACCTGCAAAAAATCATTGGCGTGTTTGCGCTGATCATCGCCGTGCAACTGGCACTGGACTTCAAACCCAAGGCCAGCCGAACGGTGCCGGGGAAAGTCGGTCTGACCCTCGCGGGCACTGTGATTGGTTGGGCCTCGGCGATTTTCGGGATTGGCGGCGGCTCGCTGACCGTGCCGTTCCTGACCTGGCGCAGCGTGCCGATGCAGCAAGCGGTGGCGACCTCGTCGGCCTGCGGCCTGCCCATCGCCCTGGCCAGTGCATTAAGTTTCATGATTCTGGGCTGGCACGATCCGTTGCTGCCGGCCCATAGTCTCGGTTTTATTTATTTGCCGGCGTTGCTGGGGATCGCCCTGACCAGCATGGTCTTCGCCCGCTTCGGTGCGCGGCTGGCGCACAATTTGTCGCCGCGCTTGCTGAAACGACTGTTCGCCGCTTTGCTGTTCTGCGTGGGCCTGAGCTTCCTGCTCTAGCACGCGGCGCAATCCTGGCTTAATCCTGAGGTGGCAGCGTCGCCCGGGAATTTTGAAGCTTTAAACTCTAACGAGGAGTCGCAATGCTGCCTTACCCGCAGATCGACCCGGTGGCCCTGGCCATCGGTCCGCTGAAAATCCACTGGTACGGCCTGATGTACCTGATCGGCATCGGCGGCGCCTGGCTGCTGGCGTCGCGCCGGTTGAACCGTTTCGACCCGACCTGGACCAAGGAGAAACTCTCCGACATGGTCTTCTGGATGTCGATGGGCGTTATCGTCGGCGGCCGTTTGGGTTATGTGCTGTTCTACGATCTGAGTGCTTACATCGCCAACCCGCTGTTGATCTTTGAAGTGTGGAAGGGCGGCATGTCGTTCCACGGCGGGTTCATCGGCGTGATGCTGGCCGCGTTGTGGTTTGGTAAGAAGAACAACAAGTCGTTCTTCCAGCTGATGGACTTCGTCGCACCGATGGTGCCGATCGGTCTGGGCGCCGGACGTATTGGCAACTTCATCAACGCCGAATTGTGGGGCAAGGCCACCGATGTGCCGTGGGCGATGGTCTTCCCGACCGATCCGGCGCAATTGGCGCGTCACCCGTCGCAGCTGTATCAGTTCGCCCTGGAAGGCGTGGCACTGTTCGCCATCCTCTGGTTGTTCTCGCGCAAACCGCGGCCAACCATGGCGGTGTCCGGGATGTTCGCGCTGTTCTATGGCATCTTCCGTTTCATCGTCGAATTCGTCCGCGTGCCGGATGCGCAACTGGGCTATCTGGCCTGGAACTGGCTGACCATGGGTCAGGTGCTGTGCGTGCCGATGATCGTCGGCGGGCTGTTCCTGATCTGGCTGGCGTATCGCCGTGCTCCAGCGACTCCAGCGGCAGCCGTATAAATTCGAACCCCGGGGCGACGGCTCCGGGTTCAAGGACACAGGTAATTCATGAAGCAATATCTCGAACTGGTCGCCCACGTCATCAAGAACGGCACCAAACAAGCCAACCGCACCGGCGTCAACACCATCAGCTTCCCGGGCGCGATGCTGCGTTACGACCTGAAGGAAGGTTTCCCGGCAATCACCACGCGCAAAATGGCCTTCAAATCGGCCATTGGCGAGATGTGTGGTTTTCTGCGTGGGGTGAACAACGCCGCCGAATTCCGCGCGCTGGGCTGCAAGGTCTGGGATCAGAACGCCAACGAAAACGCCCAGTGGCTGGCCAACCCGTTCCGTCAGGGTGAAGACGACCTCGGCGAAATCTACGGCGTGCAATGGCGCAAATGGCCGGCGTACAAGCAGATTCCGGTGAGCAATCAGGCCGCCATCGAGCAGACGCTGAAGCAAGGCTATCGGCAGATTGCTGAAGGCGAAGAAGACGGCCAGGCCTATGTGGTGCTGTACAAGGCGATCGACCAGATTCGCCAGTGCGTCGACACCATCATCAAGGACCCGGGCAGCCGCCGCATCCTGTTCCATGGCTGGAACGTTGCCCAGCTCGATGAAATGGCCTTGCCGCCGTGCCACCTGCTGTACCAGTTCCACCCGAATGTCGAGACCAAAGAGATTTCTTTGACCCTCTACATCCGCTCCAATGACCTAGGCCTGGGCACGCCGTTCAACCTCACCGAAGGCGCCGCGCTGCTGAGCCTGATCGGGCGCCTGACCGGCTACACGCCGCGCTGGTTCACCTATTTCATCGGCGACGCACACGTCTACGAGAACCACCTGGACATGCTCAACGAACAGCTCAAACGCGAGCCGTTCCCGATGCCGAAACTGGTGATCAGCGACCGTGTGCCGGAGTTTGCCAAGACCGGCGTGTACCAGCCGGAATGGCTGGAGTTGATCGAGCCAAGCGATTTCTCGCTGGAAGGCTACGAACACCACGCCCCAATGACCGCGCCGATGGCGGTGTAAGCCTTCACACCGACCAAATGTGGGAGCGGGCTTGCTCGCGAAAGCGGTGGATCAGTCGACATCAATGTTGCCTGACACACCGCCTTCGCGAGCAAGCCCGCTCCCACATTGGTTATGCGTCGCCCTTAATGCCCGTGGCTGCGGCCCACGTGGGAATGCTCAACTTCCGTCGCCACAACCCCGCCGCTGACTTCCAGCCGCTGCAAAATCCCGCACTGTTCGATGTCCGGCCCTTCGCCACAACGTTGGCGCAGGTCGAGCAGTTGTGTTTGCAATGCCAGCAAGCCATCGATCCGCGCCTTGACGTGGTGGATGTGTTCGTCGATCAGCGCATTGACGCTTTCGCACTGATCCTGCGGGCTGTCGCGCAAGGCCAGCAGGCTGCGGATTTCCTCGAGGGTCATGTCGAGGGTGCGGCAGTTGCGGATGAAGGTCAGGCGTTCGACGTGGGCCTGGGTGTAGACGCGGTAATTGCCGTCGCTGCGGGCCGGCTCCGGCAGCAGGTTTTCGCGCTCGTAGTAGCGGATGGTTTCCACGGCGCAGTCGGTGAGTTTCGCCAGTTCTCCGATCTTCATGACGGACATCTCCAAATGGGTGCTTGACCCTATAGTGGCTACAGGGTCTTTACTTGGCAACAGGCACCTTTATGGACGCGACCAATGAGCGACTCCCTTCACACCCACAAACCCGAGGCTGATCACGATCACGATCACGATCACAGCCACAAGCTGCAGCCTGTGCAAAAGCACGATCACGGCAGCCACGGGGATTCCTGCTGTTCCGCCAACGTGGCGGCACCGTCGCTGATCAAGTTGAGCGAAACGCCGACCGCCGGTGCACGGCTCAGCAGTTTCCGTATCGATGCCATGGACTGCCCGACGGAACAGACGCTGATCCAGAACAAACTGGGCAAGCTCGCGGGTGTGCAACAACTGGAATTCAACCTGATCAACCGGGTGTTGGGCGTGACCCACGACCTGCCGGGCACCGCGCCGATCATCGACGCCATCAAGTCCCTCGGCATGCAGGCCGAGCCACTGGAACAGGGCGTTGAGGCGCCAGCCCCGGCGCCCGAGAAAAAGCCCTGGTGGCCGTTGGCGCTGTCCGGCGTTAGCGCACTGGCAGCCGAAGTCATTCACTTCACCGACGCTGCGCCGAACTGGGTGGTGGCGATCATTGCGCTGGTCTCGATCCTCAGCGGCGGCCTCGGTACGTATAAGAAGGGCTGGATCGCCCTGAAAAACCTAAACCTGAACATCAACGCGCTGATGAGCATCGCGGTGACGGGCGCGATCCTGATCGGCCAGTGGCCGGAAGCGGCAATGGTGATGTTCCTGTTCACCGTGGCCGAGTTGATCGAGGCCAAATCCCTGGATCGCGCGCGTAACGCCATCGGCGGCCTGATGCAGATGACGCCGGAGCAGGCGACGGTGCAGCAGGCTGACGGCAGTTGGGTTTTGCAGGACGTCAAAACGATCGAGTTGGGCGCGCGGGTGCGAGTGCGCCCCGGCGAGCGGATTGGCCTCGACGGCGAAGTGGTGTCGGGCAGCTCGACCATCGATCAGGCGCCGATCACCGGTGAAAGCCTGCCGGTGGAGAAAACCGTGGGCGACAAGGTGTTCGCCGGCACCATCAACCAGGCGGGCTCACTGGAATATGCCGTGACCGCCGCCGCCAACAATTCGACCCTGGCGCGCATCATCCACGCCGTCGAACAGGCCCAAGGCGCGCGGGCGCCGACTCAACGTTTCGTCGACAGCTTCTCGAAAATCTACACCCCGGCAGTGTTCATCCTGGCCCTGGCGGTTGCGGTGATTCCGCCGTTGTTCATGGAGGCGCTGTGGTTCGACTGGATCTACCGGGCCTTGGTGTTGCTGGTGGTGGCGTGCCCATGTGCGCTGGTGATTTCCACGCCGGTGACCATCGTCAGCGGCCTGGCGGCAGCGGCGCGCAAAGGGATTCTGGTCAAGGGCGGCGTCTACCTGGAGGGCGGTTACAAGCTCGATTACCTGGCGCTGGACAAGACCGGCACGATCACCCACGGCAAACCGGTGCAGACCGATTACCTGTCGCTTGACCCAACCGCCGAGCAAACAGCCCCGGCCATTGCGGCGGCGCTGGCCGGTCGTTCGGATCACCCGGTGTCGTTGGCCATCGCCAATGCGGCTGTGGATAAACAATTGGCCTCGCTCATTGTGGATAACTTCGCAGCGCTGGCCGGTCGCGGGGTACGCGGTGACATCGACGGTAAGACCTACCACTTGGGCAACCACCGTCTGGTGGAAGAGCTGAACCTGTGCTCGCCGGCACTGGAAGAGAAGCTGTTCGCCCTGGAAAAACAGGGCAAGTCCGTGGTGCTGTTGCTCGATCAAGCCGGCCCCTTGGCGCTGTTCGCCGTGGCGGACACGGTGAAAGCGTCGAGCCGCGAGGCGATCCAGCAACTGCACGACTTGGGCATCAAAACCCTGATGCTCACCGGCGACAACGTGCACACCGCTCAGGCGATTGCCGCGCAAGTCGGCATCGACGAGGCCAAGGGCGATTTGCTGCCGACCGACAAGCTGCAAGCCATCGAAGCGCTTTATGCACAGGGCCACAACGTTGGCATGGTCGGCGACGGCATCAACGACGCCCCGGCACTGGCACGGGCGGAGATCGGCTTCGCGATGGCCGCAGCGGGTACCGATACCGCGATCGAGACCGCCGATGTCGCCCTGATGGACGACGATCTGCGCAAGATCCCGACCTTCATCCGACTGTCGCGGCAGACCTCAAGTATCCTCAAGCAGAACATCGCCCTCGCATTGATCATCAAGGCGATCTTTCTTGGGGTAACCTTCGCCGGGATCGCCACCATGTGGATGGCGGTGTTCGCCGATATGGGCGTGAGCCTGTTGGTGGTGTTCAACGGTTTGCGCCTGCTGCGTAAATAAAGGATGAGGGAACGGTGTGCTGAGTGCCGAGCTGAAGGCGTTTTACATGGTTGCCCGTTTGGGCAGCATCACCCTCGCGGCGAAAAAGCTCGGCTTGAGCCAGCCCACGGTGACGACGCAGATTCGGCACCTGGAAAGTCAGTACTCGGTTGAACTGTTCTACCGCGGCGGCCGCCGCCTCAGCGTCAGTGATGAGGGCGCGCGATTGCTGCCGATGGTCAAGGCGCTGTTGCAGCAGGAAGCCGATATCGAGTTTTTCCTGCGTAACAGTGGCCAGGTTCAGGGCACGTTGCGCATTGCTGCCACGGCGCCGTATTACATCCTCGATCTGGTGAAGACTTTCCGCGAGCGCCTGCCGCAAGTGGAAGTGTCGGTGGAAATCGGCAACTCCCAGCAGGTGCTCGAAGCGCTGGAGGATTACCGGGTCGATGTCGCGGCGTCCTCACAATTGCTCGACGATGCGCGGCTGATTCGCCGGGTACTCGGCAGCGATCCGCTGGTGCTGGCGGTGCACCGCAATCATCCGTTGGCCATTCACGATCATGTGCCGCTCAGTGCATTGGCCGGGCATACGCTGTTGATGCGCGAGTCGGGCTCGACGACTCGTCGACTGACGGAAGAGTTATTAGCCAGCGCCGGGGTGAGTTTCGGCCCGCTGCTGGAGATCGGCAGCCGTGAGTCGATCCGCGAGGCGGTGCTGCGCAATATTGGCATCAGCATCATTGCCCGGCAGGAAGTGCCGCATGATCCGCAATTACGCGTGCTGACTATCGAGAATGCGCCGCAGATCCCCGAGTATCTGTACTGCCTCAAGGAACGAAAAGGCGCGCGGTTACCGGCGGCGTTCCTCGGGTTGGCGCAGGAAATGGCCCCGGCTTGAGATTTGCGGTGTCTGGCCTGGCGTCTTCGCGGGCAAGCCTCGCTCCTACAGGGGAATGCGATCAACCTGTAGGAGCGAGGCTTGCCCGCGAAGGCGCCAGACCAGACAACCCTTAACTCCAACCCAAATCCCCGAATACCACTATCGGCCGTTTTTGCCTCACTGCCACATGACGTACGCATTACATCCCTAGGATGAGCCTCATCTGCTTGATGAGGTCCGTCCATGAACCATTCGATCGCAACAGCCCTGACCAACCCCGGCGCCCCGATGCGGGTGCGCGGCGTGCAGAAACGCTTCGGCGCTTTCACCGCGCTGGACAACGTTTCCCTCGACGTCGCGGCCGGTGAGCTGGTGTGTCTGCTCGGCCCGTCGGGCTGCGGCAAAACCACCTTGCTGCGCTGCATCGCCGGTCTGGAGAAACAGGACAGCGGCGAGTTGTACCTCGGCAATCGCGATGTTTCCCACCTGGCGCCACAGGCTCGGGACTACGGCATTCTGTTCCAGTCCTACGCGCTGTTCCCCAATCTCACCGTCGAAGCGAACATTGCCTACGGCCTCGCCGGCAGCGGTCGCGATGAAGTACGCCAGCGCGTTAGTCAGATGCTGGAACTGGTCGGCCTGATCGGCAGTGAGAAAAAGTACCCCGGCCAATTGTCTGGCGGCCAACAGCAACGTGTCGCACTGGCCCGCGCCCTGGCCCCGGCGCCGTCGTTGTTGCTGCTGGACGAACCGATGTCGGCCCTCGACGCCCGGGTCCGCGAGCACTTGTGCACCGAGCTGCGCCAACTGCAGCGCAACCTCGGCATCACCACCCTGATGGTCACGCACAATCAGGACGAAGCCATGCTGATGGCCGACCGCATCGCCGTGATGAACAACGGCAAGGTCGAGCAATACGCCACGCCGCAGGAAATCTACGATTGCCCGGCGACGCCGTTTGTGGCGGAGTTCGTCGGTCAGGGCAACTGGTTGCCGTTCAGCCGCAGCAGCGACAGCCATGCGCAGGTCGGCGGAATGAGCATGCGCCTGGCGGATGGCAGTGCCAAAACCCCATCGGGTCGTCTGTTCTGCCGCCCCGAAGCGATCAACGTCAACCCTGTGGTGCATGAAGAAAACCTGTTCCCGGCCAAGGTTCGCGAAATCACCTTCCTCGGCAACCGCTGCCGCATGAGCTTCGAACTCGACCAGTTGCCGGGCCATGCACTGTTGGCGGAACTGGCACCGGAAGCCATGCCACGCCTCGGTGCCCAGCACATCATGGTCGCCTTGCCGCCACGCAGCCTGCAGGTGTTTGCCTGATGAGCGCGAACATCGCGCTGCCGATACCGCACAAGCAGGTTCGGCAGACCTCCCGTGCCGAGATCGGCGACCGGGTGTTCGTGGTCGGCGGCAAAATCCTTTTGCTGGTGTTGCTCGGCGTCGCGGTGTTGATGCCGTTGCTGGCGATCTTCTGGCGCGGCTTCAGCTCTGAAGCCGGGCAGGGCGGTGGTTGGGTGGCCGCACGTGAACTGGTGACCAGCGAGAATTTCCACTGGTTGCTCGGCAATAGCCTGAAAGTTTCCCTCAGCGTCGCGGCGATTGTCGTACCGCTGGCCTACCTGTTTGCCTACGCCCTGCAACGCACCCTGATTCCCGGCAAAGGCATCTGGCGTGGCATGTCGTTGTTGCCGCTGATGGCGCCGTCGATGTTGCCGGGGATTGCGCTGGTGTACCTGTTTGGCAACCAGGGCATGTTGCGCGGTTTGCTCTCGGACAATATCTACGGCTTCTGGGGCATTGTTCTGGGTGAGGTTATCTACACCTTCCCACACGCCTTGATGATTTTGCTGTCGGCCCTGTCCCTGGCGGATGCGCGACTGTTCGATGCCGCCTCCAGCATGGGCGCCAGCCCGGCGAAAGCCTTTCGCAGCATCACCTGGCCGGCGACGCGTCAGGCGGTGTTCGCCGCTTTCTGCCTGGTGTTCACCCTGACCATCACCGACTTCGGCGTGCCCGTGGTGGTCGGTGGCGACTATCAAGTGCTGGCGCTGGAAGCCTACAAAGCCGTGGTCGGCCAGCAACAGTTCGGTCGCGGCGCGTTGATCGGCATGGTCCTGCTGCTGCCGGCGTTGTTCAGTTTCGGTGTCGATGCCTGGCTGCGTCGGCGTCACGGCGACTCCATGAGCGGTCGGGCACAAGTGTTCAAACCGGCGCCATCGACACTGCGCGACGGCTGCTACCTGGCGATCGTGCTGCTGATCTGCGCGGTGTTGCTGCTGGTATTCGGCATGGCGGTGTTTTCGTCGCTGGTGAAATTCTGGCCGTACAACCTGTCGCTGT
This sequence comes from Pseudomonas sp. NPDC086251, assembly GCF_044746405.1. Lineage (NCBI taxonomy): Bacteria > Pseudomonadati > Pseudomonadota > Gammaproteobacteria > Pseudomonadales > Pseudomonadaceae > Pseudomonas > Pseudomonas sp. NPDC086251. The sequence goes on along the minus strand of NZ_JBIVBY010000003.1, from coordinate 255,325 downwards.
CGCTCAACCATTACCAGTTCAACGACACGGCGGGCGGCGGCTGGCTGGCCTACGGCAACAGCGTGAAGATGGCCCTGTGCACGGCGTTGATCGGCAGCGTGCTGATTTTCACTGGCGCCTACCTGATGGAAAAAACCAAGGGCCAGCGCGGGTTGAACCTGACCCTGCGCATGCTCAGTTTCGTGCCGATGGCGGTGCCGGGCCTGGTGCTGGGGTTGGGTTACGTCTTCTTTTTCAACCTCACTGATAACCCGCTGCATGTGCTCTACGGGACCATGACCCTGCTGGTGGTCTGCACCATTGCTCACTATTTGACCACCGCGCAAATGACCGCGACCACCGCGCTGCGCCAACTCGACGCCGAGTTCGAAGCCGCTGCGCTGTCGCTGAAAGCGCCGCTGTATCGGCATTACCTGCGGGTCACCGTGCCGATCTGCCTGCCGGCGTTGCTGGACATCGTGCGCTACTTGTTCGTCTCGGCCATGACCACTGTTTCGGCAGCGATCTTCCTCTACAGCCCCGACACCATCCTCGCGGCGGTGGCAGTGCTGAACATGGACGACGCCGGCAACGTCGGCGGTGCGGCAGCGATGTCGACCCTGATTCTGTTCACCTCGGCGGGCGTGTCCCTGCTGCTGGCCTGGGCTTCGCGCGGTTTGCTGCGCCGCTCACAAGCCTGGCGGCAAACCGCGCCCGGCAACTGACTCACACCCTCAACTCAAACAGGAAAACGATCATGTTCAAGCCCCTGGCCCTGGCCGCTGCTGTCCTCACCGCTTTCAGCCTGAACGCCTTCGCGGCGAAAACCGAGTTGACGGTGTACACCGCCCTCGAAGCCGAACAACTGAAGACCTACAAGGACGCCTTCGAAAAGGCCAACCCGGACGTCGAGATCAAGTGGGTGCGTGATTCCACCGGGATCATCACCGCCAAGCTGCTGGCCGAAAAAGCCCGCCCGCAGGCTGACGCCGTCTGGGGCCTGGCCGCGTCGAGCCTGGCGATCCTCGATCAGCAAGGCATGCTGCAAAGCTACGCGCCGAAAGACCTGGGCAAAATCGGCGGCAACTACCGCGACGCTGCCAACCCGCCCGCCTGGGTCGGCATGGACGTCTGGGCCGCAACCATTTGCTTCAACACCGTCGAAGCCGAGAAGCAAGGTTTGACCAAACCGGTGAGCTGGCAGGACCTGACCAAGCCTGAGTACAAAGGCAAGATCGTCATGCCCAACCCGGCCTCGTCCGGCACCGGTTTCCTCGACGTCAGCGCCTGGCTGCAAACCTTCGGCGAGAAGCAGGGCTGGCAGTACATGGACGACCTGCACCAGAACATCGGCCAGTACGTTCACTCTGGCTCCAAACCTTGCAAACTGGCGGCGGCGGGCGAATTCCCGATCGGCATTTCCTTTGAATACCCGGCTGTTCAGTTGAAGCGCCAGGGCGCGCCGCTGGACATCATCCTGCCGAAAGAAGGCCTGGGTTGGGAGATCGAAGCGACTGCCGTGATCAAGGGCACGCAGCACGAAGAAGCGGCGAAAAAACTGGCTGACTTCTCGGCCAGCCCCGCGGCGATGGAGCTGTACAAAGAGAACTTCGCGGTGCTCGCTCAGCCTGGGATCGCCAAGCCGCAGACTGAATTGCCGGCGGATTACGAGCAGCGTTTGATCAAGAACGACTTTGCCTGGGCGTCGAAGAATCGCGATGAGATTTTGACCGAATGGCGTAAGCGTTATGACGGCAAGTCCGAGAAAGTGGCTGCCAAGTAAGCCTTTATTGGCTGACGGGCCTCTTCGCGGGCAAGCCTCGCTCCTACAGGGAAACGCATTCCCCTGTAGGAGCGAGGCTTGCCCGCGAAGGCGGCTTCGAATTCAGGACATCTCTTCATGACACACCACAACGACCTGCTGATCGTAGGCGCCGGCATCCTCGGCCTGTCCCACGCCTTCGCCGCCGCCAACCGCGGTCTTAAAGTCACCGTCTTCGAACGCAGCGAAACGCCACTCGGCGCCTCGGTGCGCAACTTCGGCCAAGCCTTGGTCACCGGCCAACCCCCAGGCCCGATGCTCGAACTAGCCAAGGCCAGCCGCGAGATTTGGGGCCATTGGGCAAACGTGGCCGGCCTGCAACTCAAGCGCAACGGCTCATACCTGTTCGCCCGCACCGAAGCCGAAGAACACCTGCTGGACACCTTCTGCGCCGGCCGTGCCGTGGAACACGGTTACCGCGTCGAGCTGCTGCGCGGCGCCGCCTTGCGCGATCTGTACGGCGGCCAGTTCCGCCATCACCGCGCCGCGTTGCACGGCATGGACGATCAGCAACTGTATTCGCGCGAAGCGATTCCGGCGTTGATCGACTACCTGCGCCGCGAGCTCGGGGTCGAGTTTCACTTCTCCACCCTGGTGCGCGACATCGAGCCGGGGCGTTTGCACAGTACCGCCGGCACCTTCAGCGCCGAGCAGATCATCGTCTGCTCCGGCCACGATTATCAGACCTTGCTGGCCGAGCCGATCGCCGAACTCAACCCGCACATCTGCCGCCTGCAAATGCTCCGTGCCCGACCGCAAATCAACCTCAACCTGCAACATGCGTTGCTCACCGGTTTGAGCTGTGTGCACTACGGCGCATTTGCCGATCTGCCGGAAGCGGCGGCGGTGCAGGCGCAGATTCTGCGAGAGGAACCGCACCTGCATGAACACGGCATTCACCTGCTGATCAGCCCGACGCCGTATGGCGAACTGATCATCGGCGATTCTCATCATTACGGCAGCGACCCGTCGCCGTTCAACGCCGAGCAGGTCGACAACTGGATGCTTGAACTGGCGGAGCAGACGCTAAGTTGCAAGGTGCAAGTGGTCGAACGCTGGCAGGGTGTCTATGGTTCACGGGGGCCGGGGCCGTTCTCGTTCCTGCGCCCGATGCCGGGTGTGAGCGTGGCGCTGATGCACACCGGTGTCGGCATGAGCGTCGGCCCGGCGATGGCCGAACGTAACGTCGCGACTTTATTGGGAGAGCATTGATGGCGCGCAATGAACAAGTGATCGCCGAGGTGTTTGCGTTGTACGAACGCTTTGGCGACAGCGACTATATCGGCGAGCCGGTGTCGCAGATCGAGCACATGTCCCAGGCCGCCGAACGGGCCATGGCCGAAGGCTTCGATGACGAAGTGGTGTTGGCGGCGTTCTTCCACGACATCGGGCATATCTGCACCGAGAGCGCCGAGAACATGGGCGGCTATGGCGTGGTCAGTCATGAGCGACTGGGCGCCGACTACCTGCGTCGCGCAGGCTTCAGCGAACGCATGGCGCGGCTGGTGGAATACCACGTTCAGGCCAAGCGTTATCTGACACTCAAAGAGCCTGGGTACTACGAACGCCTGAGCGAAGCCAGCCGCCGGACCCTGGAATATCAGGGCGGGGTGATGAGCGTTGAAGAGGCAGAAGCCTTCGAGCAGGATCCGCTGTGTGCTGTCAGTCTGCGGATGCGCCAGTGGGATGAGCAGGCCAAGGAAATGCACGTGCCGGTGATGGATCTTGGGGTGTTGAAGCGCAAGGCTCACAGTCTATTGTCGGGCAAAGACAACGCTGAGATTGAAAGCAAAAATATCGTCCCGCACTAGATAGTCAGATGTCCCACAGCCAATGAAGAAAGGGAGTATGGAGGAACGCAGCTCGGAGCCTTAGGTTGATAGCTCTTTCAACAGAGATATTCCCATGCGTTATTTAAAAGTCATAGCCCAGGATCAGAGTCAAAGTGGGGCCAGCGACACCGTGCATTTCCACTTTTGTGAAGCCACTCCGGGGCCGGGAGAGGACAAGTTGCTGTTCAAGGCTTCGGCATTCGATATGAATGGCGATGGCAGGATCGATCAATTGTGCAGCGGCGACGTCAATGCCGATGGCAAGCGTAATGTGCGTGATGAGCAATTGCTCAAGCGCTTCTCCAAACTGTATTTGAAACTGAATTGGTTTAATCCGGCAGACAGCTCTCGTCGTTATCTGCAAATTTTCGCCGAGGACTTTACTACCGACGAAACGCCCGAGGCCGTGCGACTGCATTTTCACGAAGGTACGGGAAGTCCGGTAGGCGCATCGATCGCGTACAAGGCGACAGCTTATGACGTCGATAACAACGGCAGCCTGGAGTGGATACTGGCGTCGGACGTCAATAACGACGGTCATGCCAATAAAAAGGACGAGCATTACGTCAAGTCGCTGGCAACCGAGTTTCTCAAGTTCAACTGGCGCTAATACAGCCGCGACATATTGCATGTAGCAGCTGCCTCGCAGGCTCGACAGCTGCTACGAGCATCGGCGCAAAATTAAAACTCCCCAACCTTTCCGGCCAATTCCTCAACCTGCTCCTGCCTTTCCGTTTGATTCAATTTCGAATGCGGGTTGAGCGACGACCATTGCGGATGTGCCCGCGCCTTGTTCAGGGCTTCGGGTAGTTTGCCTTCGCGCCAGGATTTGTCCTGGGGCGTGGCCACTTGAATGCTGTCCATCGCGGCGTGCCCTCGGGCCTCCAGCGCTTGCAGCAGTTGCCGTTGGCGCAGTGCCAATAGACGCAGCACGCTGTCATCGACGGTCAGCTCACGCTGGCCTTTGAGTTTGCCCAGCAAGCGGCTGCCATAACTGCGCGCGGTTTGCAGGGCGCCGCCGGCAATCGCCCCGGCCAATGCGGCCGCGCCGAGGGTCAGGCCGCCGACCAGCAAGTCGACCCCGGCACCGGCCGCTGCGCCCGCGGCGATTCCGCTGCCGACGCGTACGCCCAGTTGCTTGAGGGTTTCCGGATTGAACAGGTCATCGCCCCAACGCCCATCGAGCAACGGCAGGTCACTGGCCGCCGCGTCTTGCGGGCGGAAGGCGTAAAGCTTGAGCAGCGCCTCGACGCAACGCTGTTCTCGTTGGCGCACCGCTTTGCGCAGTTCGCTGATCGCTTGCTGTTCCTCTTCGGCATTACTTGCCACGCTGCGTCGGCATGCCGCGCAGTCGATCAACAAATCGGCAATCAGGCGCGCCGCACTCTGCTGACGAGCGAGGCGTTGCGCTTGCTGATCGGCGATCAGCCGCTCCAGTTGTTCGCGCGAGTTTTCCAGCAGCAGCGCGAGGCTTTCGTAGAGTCGACGCTCGCCATCCTCCGGCGGGGCGACGCTGTCGAAACGCACCAGTGCATGCAAGCCCAGCCGCGCCAGCGCTTCGCGCCAATCCGGTTCACGGTGGTTGGCGCTGCTGACGAAATTGAGCACCGGCAGCAACGGTTTGCCGCAACTGGCCAACACCTCCAGTTCGTCGCGGTACTTGGCCAGCACCGGCTCGCGGGCATCGATCACGTAGAGACCGGCATCGCAGGTCAGCAGTTGCCGCAGCACTTTGGCTTCCTGTTCGAAACGCTGCCGCGCTTCGCTGCCGTCAAGAAATCGCGCCAGTCGAGCCGGGCCGTCGAGGCGTTCGCCGGGGCGCTCCAGGCGTTCGAGGTAGTCGAGCAGGGCGATCGCGTCTTCCAGGCCGGGGGTGTCGAACAGGTCGAGCAACGGCTCGCCGTCCACCGATAACCGCGCGCCTTCGACATGCCGTGTGGTGCTGGGACGATGGGACACTTCGCCGAAACCGACATCGCGGGTCAGCGTTCGCAGCAACGAGGTTTTGCCGACGTTGGTGTGGCCGACCACCGCGAGTTTCAACGGCGGTTTCCAGGGCTTAGTCATGACCGGTCTCCAGCCAGTTCAACGGCGCGCAATCGGCGAACGGCAGCTCCAGCTGTTGCAGCGCCACATGCCAGTCGCCGAGGCGCTCGGCATCCAGTGCTTCGCCGGGTGGTGCTTGCAGCAACCAGACGCGGGTGGCGCTGGCGTTGCGTGCCAGTTCGGCGATCAATGCCAGGCTGCCACGGTCCGGCGAGCGCCGTGGATCGCAGGCGATGGCCAAGCGTGCCGGGGGGAAGCGGCTGAGTTGTTCGAGCAGTTTGTGGCGCGACTCGCGGCTGTCGAGGATGCCCGCGTTGCTGACGGTTTTCGGCAGTGGCGGTGGCCATGGGCGTTGATCGTCCAGTTCGATGGCCACCAGCAATGCGCCATCGCTGGGCAGGTCGCTGGCCGCGGTCTCGACGCGATGTAGGTGTTCGGGCGCGGCATCGCTGATGCCCAGGCGTTCGCTGGTGGGCATCAGCCGTTCGCGCAGTTGGGCGTAGCCGGGCAGGTTCAAGTCCAGGCGCAATTTGGTTTGGCCGGATTTCCAGCGCCACCGACAGAACAGTGCGAGCAGCAGACGCGGTAACACGCCATACACCAGCAACACCCCGACCAGCCACGCGGCCCAGGCCTGGCGGGCGCTTTCGATGTTCAGCGCGGCATCGCCACTGGCGCGGATCATCTCGACGGTGGGCACGCTGAACCCGAGCAAGGCGGGCAGGGCGCCGAGGCTTTGGGTCATGACCACGAAGGTTTCGCCGCTGAGAATCGTGGTTTCCCAGACGAAGCCGTAACGCCGGGTCGCCATCAGCATCAGCAGCGTCACCAGGGCACTGAGCATCGCCAGCAACCACAGGCCGTTGACCAGCATACCGAGCGCCCAGCGATTGAGTTTCTGCCGTTGCAGCAACAACAGCAGGGCCGGCGCCAGTTGCGCGGCTTTGGCATCGCGGGCGAGTTTTTCACTGAGCCACAGCCACAAGCGCCCCAGCGTGGCGCCGTGTTCGCCGGCAAACACCAGGCCCAGCGCCCAGCTCAGCAGCAGAATCAGGTTCAACCCGAGCAGGCTGCCCAACGCCCAGAACACATTGACTGGCGTTTGGCCGTCACCGAGCGCGGCAAACGCCAGGCCGGCACCGCTGACCACCGCCAGCACCGCCAGCACTAGCAGCGCCAGGCGCGCACCTTGCCGCCAATGTGTGAGCGCGGCGCTCAGTCCATCGCGCTCGGCCAGCCACAGCGCGCGTCGTTGGATGCGGGCCGGCAGGTCGCCACCCGCGCTGCGCGCCAGTCGGTTGGCTTCCACATCGTCCAGAGGGCCGGCGTGTTCTTCGCGCAGGCGAATGGTTTCCGTCAGCCAGAGGTTATTCAGTTCAGTCACGCGGCATCCCGTCGCTCAATCCAGCTGTGAGCATAACCGCTGTGGCGCTTGTCGGGGGGCCACGTTGCGAGAAGCGGAGGCTCTGGTATCCTCGCCGGCATGACTAAATCACTCCCCCTCAGCCTGATCGCAGCCCTCGGTGAAAACCGTGTGATCGGCGTCGACAACAGCATGCCCTGGCACTTGCCGGGGGACTTCAAATACTTCAAGGCCACCACCCTTGGCAAGCCGATCATCATGGGTCGCAAGACCTGGGATTCCCTCGGTCGTCCGCTGCCGGGCCGGTTGAACATTGTGGTCAGCCGTCAGGCGGATCTAGTGTTGCAAGGCGCGGAGGTTTATCCGTCGCTGGAGGCCGCCGTGGTTCGCGCCGAAGAATGGGCGAACGCGCAGGGCGTTGATGAGGTGATGTTGATTGGTGGGGCGCAGTTGTATACGCAGGGGTTGGCCCAGGCTGATCGGCTGTACCTGACGCGCGTGGCGTTGAGCCCGGAAGGGGATGCGTGGTTTCCGGCGTTTGATTTGAACGAGTGGAAGCTGGTGTCGAATGTGCCGAATCCGGCCGAAGGCGACAAACCCGCGTACACCTTTGAGGTTTGGGAAAAGGCCTAAAAGCTTCGCGGGCAAGCCTCGCTCCTACAGGGATCGCGTGAGTCCTGTAGGAGCGAGGCTTGCCCGCGAAGGCGATCTATCTGACGCTACTTAAGCGTGAGCCAACTCCGAATGCTCATCCGCATCCAGCAGTTCGTTATCGGTCTGCTGCATGATCTGGCTGGTAATCGCCCCCGCCGTGATCGACCCGCTGACGTTCAACGCCGTGCGCCCCATATCAATCAGCGGCTCAACCGAAATCAGCAACGCCACCAGTGACACCGGCAAACCCATCGCCGGCAGCACGATCAGCGCCGCGAACGTTGCACCACCCCCCACACCCGCCACACCGGCCGAGCTCAGCGTCACAATCGCCACCAACGTCGCGATCCACAGCGGGTCCAGCGGATTGATCCCCACGGTCGGCGCCACCATCACCGCCAACATCGCCGGGTACAGACCGGCACAACCATTCTGGCCAATGGTCGCGCCGAACGAGGCGGCGAAACTGGCGATGGATTGCGGAATGCCCAAACGGCGGGTCTGCGCTTCGATGCTCAACGGAATCGTCGCCGCGCTCGAACGGCTGGTGAAAGCAAACGTCAGCACCGGCCAGATCTTGCGGAAGAAGCGCAGCGGGTTGATCCCGGCCGCCGATACCAGCAGACCATGGACCACAAACATCAGGCCCAGGCCGATGTAGGAAACCACCACGAAACTGCCGAGCTTGATGATGTCCTGCAGGTTGGAACCGGCGACCACTTTGGTCATCAGCGCCAAGACGCCGTACGGGGTCAGCTTCATCACCAGGCGCACCAGGCGCATCACCCAGGCTTGCAGGGTGTCGATGGCATTGATCACTTTCTGACCTTTCTCGACATCATCCTTCAGCAGTTGCAGCGCCGCGACGCCGAGGAACGCGGCGAAAATCACCACGCTGATGATCGAGGTCGGCTTGGCCCGCGCCAGGTCGGCGAACGGGTTTTGCGGAATGAACGACAGCAGCAGTTGCGGCACATTCAGGTCCGCGACCTTGCCTGCGTAATCGGTCTGGATGGTTTGCAGGCGAGCCATTTCCTGGGTGCCGGCGACCAGGCCTTCGGCGGTCAGGCCGAACAGGTTGGTCAGGCCGATACCGATCAACGCCGCGATGGCGGTGGTGAACAGCAGCGTGCCAATGGTCAGGAAGCTGATCTTGCCCAGCGACGAAGCGTTGTGCAGCCGCGCCACGGCGCTGACGATCGAGGCGAACACCAGCGGGATCACGATCATTTGCAGCAACTGCACGTAGCCGTTGCCCACCAGATCGAACCAGCCGATCGAGGTTTTCAGCACCGGGTTACCGGTACCGTAAACAGTGTGCAGTGCCACACCGAACACCACGCCCAGCACCAGTGCGAGCAGGACTTTTTTAGCTAAGCTCCACGTCGTATGTCGGGCTTGCGCCAAGCCGAAGAGCAGGGCGAGGAATACCAGCAGATTGAGGATCAGCGGCAGATTCATGTGAACTCCGAGAGAGACTTGTGCCAGCCACCTTCCGGGGCAGCTGCGAACCGGCAAGCCTAACAGCTTGAAAACTAATGAATTAATATCAAAAAAGTCTGTTCACTGTCGTTTTTGGAATAAGCGGGTGTCGTTGTCGGGGATGCAGCTGACGCGAAAGGGACGCGGGCGGTCGCAGGCAGACGGGGACTGTCACACTAATTTGATAGCGTCGATATCTTTGAATCAGGGAGAAATGCCAATGAAGTTCGCACCGAAATTTCTGGTTGCCGCACTCTGTCTTGGCCTCGCAGGCCAGGTACTCGCCACGGATCTGAAACATTGGCCGGTCGATCAGGCCAAGGCGCTGGACGCAATGATTGCGGCCAATGCCAACAAGGGTAACTACGCGGTGTTCGACATGGACAACACCAGTTACCGCTACGACCTTGAAGAGTCGTTGCTGCCGTTCATGGAGAACAAGGGCCTGATCACCCGCGACAAGCTCGACCCCTCCCTGAAACTGATCCCGTTCAAAGACACCGCTGAACACAAGGAAAGCCTGTTCAGCTACTACTACCGCCTCTGCGAACTCGACGACATGGTTTGCTACCCATGGGTCGCGCAGGTGTTCTCCGGTTTCACGCTGACCGAACTCAAAGGCTATGTCGACGAGCTGATGGCCTCCGGCAAACCGGTGCCGGCCACTTATTACGAAGGCGACGTGGTGAAGAACCTCGACGTCAATCCGCCAAAAATCTTCACCGGTCAGCAAGAGCTCTACAACAAGCTGATGGAGAACGGCATCGAGGTCTACGTCATGACCGCCGCCTCCGAAGAGCTGGTGCGTATGGTCGCGGCCGATCCGAAGTACGGCTACAACGTCAAACCGCAAAACGTCATCGGCGTGAGCCTGCTGCTCAAGGACCCCAAGACTGGCGAGCTGACCACGGCGCGCAAGCAGATCACCGCCGGCAAGTATGACGAGAAGGCCAACCTCGGCCTTGAACTGACCCCGTACCTGTGGACCCCGGCGACCTGGATGGCCGGCAAGCAAGCGGCGATCCTGACGTACATCGATGAGTGGAAAAAACCGATCCTGGTGGGCGGCGATACGCCAAGCAGCGACGGTTACATGCTGTTCCACAGTGTCGACGTGGCCAAGGGTGGCATTCACTTGTGGGTCAACCGCAAAGACAAATACATGACCCAGATAAACGGCATGATGGCCAAGCACGCTGCGGCCCAGGCTAAAGAAGGTTTACCGGTGACGGCGGACAAGAACTGGGTGGTCGTGAAGCCTGAAGAAATTCAGTAAGACCGAGTTGCTGCCTTCGCGGGCAAGCCTCGCTCCTACAGAATCTCCGCTGACCTGTAGGAGCGAGGCTTGCCCGCGAAGAGGCCATCACGTCCGACATTGATCTGGCCTGATACACCGCCTTCGCGAGCAAGCCCGCTCCCACAATTGACCGAGCAGGCCAAAAAAATGCCCCGCACTTGGCGGGGCATTTTTTTGTGCGACGGTTAAGCCTTACAGCCCGTCGAGCATTGCCTTGTTACGCACGGCACCTTTGTCGGCGCTGGTCGCCAGCAGGGCGTAGGCCTTCAGGGCGGTGGTCACCTTGCGTGGACGTTTTTCCACAGGCTTCCAGCCTTTCTGATCCTGCTCGGCGCGACGGCCAGCCATTTCTTCATCGCTGATCAACAGGTTGATCGAGCGGTTCGGAATGTCGATCAGCACTTTGTCGCCGTCCTGCACCAGGCCGATTGCACCGCCGGCAGCGGCTTCTGGCGAAGCGTGGCCGATGGACAAGCCCGAAGTGCCGCCGGAGAAACGGCCATCGGTGAGCAGGGCGCAGGCTTTGCCCAGGCCTTTGGATTTCAGGTACGACGTCGGGTACAGCATTTCCTGCATGCCCGGGCCGCCTTTCGGGCCTTCGTAACGAATGATCACGATGTCGCCGGCCTTCACTTCGTCCGCGAGGATGCCGCGTACGGCGCTGTCCTGGCTTTCGAAGATCTTCGCGTTGCCTTCGAAGACGTGGATCGATTCATCGACGCCGGCGGTTTTCACCACGCAGCCATCGAGCGCGATGTTGCCGTAGAGAACGGCCAGGCCGCCTTCTTTCGAGTAAGCGTGCTCAACGCTACGGATGCAGCCGTTTTCACGGTCGTCGTCGAGGGTTTCCCAACGGGTCGACTGGCTGAAAGCGGTTTGCGTCGGGATGCCCGCCGGACCGGCCTTGAAGAAGTGATGCACGGCTTCGTCGTCAGTCTGGGTGATGTCCCACTTGGCGATGCCTTCGGCCAGGGTCTTGCTGTGCACGGTCGGCAGGTCGGTGTGCAGCAGACCGCCACGGGCCAGCGAACCGAGGATGCTGAAGATCCCGCCAGCGCGGTGCACGTCTTCCATGTGGTACTTCTGGATGTTCGGCGCGACCTTGCACAGTTGCGGTACGTGGCGGGAGAGACGGTCGATGTCGCGCAGGTCGAAATCGATCTCGGCTTCCTGCGCCGCGGCCAGCAAGTGCAGGATGGTGTTGGTGGAACCGCCCATGGCGATGTCCAGGGTCATGGCGTTTTCGAACGCCTTGAAGTTGGCGATGTTGCGCGGCAACACCGACTCGTCGTTGTCGGTGTAGTAACGCTTGCACAGCTCGACGATGGTGCGGCCGGCCTGCAGGAACAGCTGTTCGCGGTCGCTGTGGGTGGCCAGGGTCGAACCGTTGCCCGGCAAGGCCAGGCCCAGGGCTTCCACCAGGCAGTTCATCGAGTTGGCGGTGAACATGCCGGAGCACGAACCGCACGTCGGGCAGGCGCTGCGCTCGTACTCAGCGACTTTCTCGTCAGAAGCGCTGGAGTCGGCGGCGATCACCATGGCGTCGACGAGGTCGAGACCGTGGCTGGCCAGTTTGGTCTTGCCGGCTTCCATCGGGCCGCCGGAAACGAAGATCACCGGGATGTTCAGGCGCAGGGCGGCCATCAGCATGCCAGGGGTGATCTTGTCGCAGTTGGAGATGCAGACGATGGCGTCGGCGCAGTGAGCGTTGACCATGTACTCGACGGAGTCGGCGATGATCTCGCGGCTCGGCAGCGAGTACAGCATGCCGTCGTGACCCATGGCGATACCGTCATCCACGGCGATGGTGTTGAATTCTTTCGCTACACCGCCAGCGCGTTCGATTTCGCGGGCGACCAGTTGGCCCAGATCCTTGAGGTGGACGTGGCCCGGTACGAACTGGGTGAAGGAGTTGGCAATGGCGATGATCGGCTTTTTGAAGTCGTCATCTTTCATCCCCGTGGCGCGCCACAGTGCGCGGGCGCCGGCCATGTTGCGGCCATGGGTGGATGTTTTCGAGCGGTAATCAGGCATGAAGCACTCCGGGCGGCTAATCAGGTATCAAAAGGGAAGTGAGCTTCTATTGACGTCTGGAACACCCAGAAATGGCCGTGTGTCCGGAAGTTGCCGATAACTTTGCGGGATCGCCGCGCGCTTCAGCTTGAGCTCATAAACCCGCCGGGGGATGACTGGCGATGAATGTCGCGATTCTACACGGCTGGCGGCTGGAGGGAATGCCCGCAACCGCGCTTACGTGACATACGGATGCGCAAACCAAACCACCCCCGTAGGAGCGAGCTCGCTCGCGATGAACCCGAGAGCGCCGCTGGGTGTCAGTTAGCCCGCGTTATCGTTGACGACCCTCGCGAGCGAGCTCGCTCCTACAGGGGGTGGTCAGATCCAGATGGCGTCCCATAGCGGATAGTCGCCGATATGCTCGACCAGACCGGCTCGCAATGGGTTGGCAACGATGTATCGAGCCATCGCCTTCAGATCTTCCTCATAACGCAGGGCACGATCGAAGTAACCCTTTTGCCATACGGGTTCTGAAATGCCTCGCTGCTGATTGATAAGTCGTGCGCAACGGGATTTGGTGGCTTGCATCAGTTTCGGCAAATCGCCGTTGTGCAGCTCGACCAACCAGTGGAAGTGATCCGGCATGATCACCCAGGCAATTGAGGTGGCGTTACCGGCTTCCTGCGCTCTTCTGAACTCGTGCACCAGTAAGCGCCCCATGCGCCAATCCTTGAAAATCAGTTTTCGTTCAGAGGTGACTGCGGTTAGCAGATAGATGCGACCGGGTTCCGAGTGACGACCTGTACGTAAGCGGTGGGCTTGCGGCGTGCTGGACATTCCGTTGTCCTCTTCTTGATACGTGAAGAGAAACGGTAGGTGCAGGACAGGCGGTTGTCGCTGTTACACGTAGTTCAAGATATGTAGGAGCGAGTTTGCTCGCGATGAACTCGACAGCGCCGCTGGGTGCCAGGTTGCCAGCGTTATCGTTGACGTCCATCGCGAGCGAGCTCGCTCCTACAGGGGCTTAGCTATTTGGCAGCAGACGGCAGGTGATGCTCTTGATGTAGCGGGTTTCAGCAATCGCCGGGTGCACCGGGTGATCCGGGCCCTGGCCGCCGCGTTCGAGCATCTGGATGTTGCGGTCCAGGTGACGGGCGCTGGTCAGCAGGATGTTCTGCAGATCGTCTTCCGGCAGGTGCATCGAGCACGATGCGCTGATCAGGATGCCGTCCTTGCTGAGCAGGCGCATGGCTTGCTCGTTCAGGCGACGGTAGGCGCCTTCGCCGTTCTTCATGTCTTTCTTGCGTTTGATGAACGCCGGCGGGTCGGCCACGATCACGTCGAAACGTTCTTCGCTGGCTTTCAATTCTTTGAGGGCTTCGAACACGTCGCCCTCGATGCAGGTCATTTTCTCGGCGAAGCCGTTCAGCGCGGCGTTGCGCTCGACGCCGTCGAGGGCGAAGGCCGATGCGTCGACGCAGAACACTTCACTGGCGCCGAATGCGGCGGCTTGCACGCCCCAGCCGCCGATGTAGCTGTACAGGTCGAGTACGCGTTTGCCTTTGGCATACGGGGCCAGGCGTGCGCGGTTCATGCGGTGGTCGTAGAACCAGCCGGTTTTCTGACCCTGGATGACCGGTGCTTCGAATTTCACGCCGTTCTCTTCCAGCGCAACCCACTCCGGCACCAGGCCGAACACGGTTTCGACGTAGCGGTTGAGGCCTTCGGCATCGCGCGCAGCGGAGTCGTTCTTGAACAGAATGCCGCTTGGCTTGAGCACTTGGGTCAGTGCCGCGATCACGTCTTCTTTATGGGCTTCCATGGTCGCCGAAGCGATCTGCACCACCAGGATGTCGCCGAAACGGTCGACCACCAGGCCTGGCAGCAGGTCGGAATCACCGTAGACCAAGCGATAGAACGGCTTGTCGAACAGGCGATCGCGCAGGGACAGCGCGACGTTCAGGCGATGCACCAGCAGCGACTTGTCCAGCGGCAACTTGATGTCGCGCGACAGCAGGCGGGCGCAGATCAGGTTGTTCGGGCTCATGGCGACGATGCCCAGCGGCTTGCCGCTGGCGGCTTCGAGGATCGCCTGGTCACCGGCCTTGAAGCCGTGCAAAGGGGTCGCCGCTACATCGATTTCGTTGCTGTAGACCCACAAGTGGCCGTTTCGCAGGCGACGGTCGGCGTTGGCTTTGAGGCGCAGGCTAGGCAGGGACATGACGTCGCTCCGGAAAAAAGAGCGGGAGTATAGCGTGTTGAGGCTTGTGGCGGGCTGGGTGGGCGATGAAACGCTGATGGCCTCTTCGCGGGCAAGCCTCGCTCCTGCAAGGGGCGCGTAAATCCTGTAGGAGCGAGGCTTGCCCGCGAAGGCCATTTCGAATACCACGCCGACAATGAAACTTCAGGCAATGTGCCGGCCAAGGTGTCGGATCCAACTTTATAACGGTTAGAATCTGCGCCTGACCCAGAGTGTGTACCTATGTCCCAAGAGCTGACCACCGAACAGATTCAACAGTCCCTGCAAGGCATTAGCGTGCCGGCCCAGCCGCAGATCATGGTGGATTTGCAGATGGAGCAGTACATGCCCGATCCGGATCTGGAGGTGATCGCGAAGCTGATCTCCCAGGACCCGGGCCTCTCTGGCGCCTTGTTGAAAATCGTCAACTCGCCGTATTACGGCTTGAGCAACAAGATTGCCTCGATCCAGCGTGCGGTGAACCTGCTGGGCAGCCGTTCGATCATCAACCTGATCAACGCGCAGTCGATCAAGGGCGAAATGAACGACGACACCATCGTCACCTTGAACCGTTTCTGGGACACCGCTCAGGACGTGGCGATGACCTGCCTGACCCTGGCCAAGCGCATCGGCGTCCAGGCCGGCGATGAAGCGTACGCGCTGGGCCTGTTCCACGATTGCGGCGTGCCGCTGATGCTCCAGCGGTTCCCCAACTACATGACCGTTCTGGAAGAGGCCTATGCCAGCGCCAGTGCCGAATGCCGGGTGGTCGACACCGAGAACCGGGTGTTCAATACCAACCACGCAGTGGTCGGTTATTACACGGCCAAATCCTGGCGCCTGCCGGAGCATGTGAGCACGGCCATTGCCAATCACCACAATGCCCTGGCGATTTTCAGCGATGAATCGTCGCGCAACTGCCAGATGAAGAACCTGCTGGCGATCCTGAAGATGGCCGAGCATATTTGTGCCTCGTACCGGGTTCTGGGCAACCAGAAAGAGGACCACGAATGGAATAGCATCGCGCCATTGGTGCTTGATTACATCGGTCTGTCGGACTACGACTTCGAGACCCTCAAACAAACGATCCGCGACCTTGGCGCTCACCGCTGAGTGCCGGACAGCCTGATTCGAGAGCACCATGCCTGAATTGCCAGAAGTCGAAACCACCCGTCGCGGGATCGCCCCGCACCTGGAAGGCCAGCGCGTCAGCCGGGTGATCGTGCGCGACCGGCGCCTGCGCTGGCCGATTCCCGAGGACCTGGATGTTCGGCTATCCGGTCAGCGCATCGTGCTGGTGGAGCGCCGCGCCAAGTACTTGTTGATCAATGCCGAGGTCGGCACGCTGATCAGCCATTTGGGCATGTCAGGGAATTTGCGTCTGGTGGAAGTCGGCCTGCCGGCCGCCAAGCATGAGCACGTCGACATCGAGCTGGAATCCGGCCTGGCCCTGCGTTACACCGATCCGCGACGGTTCGGAGCGATGCTCTGGAGCCTCGACCCGCTGAACCATGAACTGCTGATTCGCCTGGGGCCGGAGCCGTTGACCGACCTGTTCGACGGTGACCGTTTGTTCCAGCAGTCACGCGGGCGCTCGATGGCGGTCAAGCCGTTCATCATGGACAACGCGGTGGTGGTGGGTGTCGGTAATATCTACGCCACCGAAGCGCTGTTCGCGGCCGGTATCGACCCGCGCCGGGAGGCCAAGAGCATTTCCCGAGGGCGATACCTGAAACTGGCCATCGAGATCAAACGCATTCTGGCGGCCGCCATCGAGCGCGGCGGCACGACGTTGCGGGACTTTATCGGCGGTGACGGTCAGCCGGGGTATTTCCAGCAGGAACTGTTCGTCTACGGCCGCGGTAGCGAGCCTTGCAAGGTCTGTGGGACGGAGCTGCGGGAAGTGAAACTCGGGCAGCGCGCCAGCGTCTTTTGCCCGCGCTGTCAGAGCTGAGTGTCCTACGGTCTATAGTCAGTGTTCTCACTGCCTAGCCGAAGGACCGTGCCATGAATCTGTTTCGAGCCCTTGTCGTAACGCTGCTGTTGAGCGTCGGTGCACCCGCGCTGGCGGCAAATACAGGCAGCGGCGACCCGCGCTACACCATCCAGAATCCCCCGGCGTACGCCATGCTCGGCGACTTGCTGATTGCCCGACCGTTGTTGGTCGTGGCGACAGTGATCGGTGCCGGGGCGTTCATCGTGTCGTTGCCGTTTACTGCACTGGGTGGCGGTGTTGGCGATGCGGGGCAGGCGCTGGTGGTCGATCCGGCGAAAGCGGCGTTTGTGCGGTGTTTGGGGTGTATCGGCGAGGGGTTTGAGCAAAGGGAGTGATGTCAGTTACTTCTTTGGTGTGGCTGATGGCCCTTTCGCGAGCAAGCCCGCTCCCACATTTGATCTGCGTCGTTCACAGGTCAAATGTGGGAGCGGGCTTGCTCGCGAAAGGGCCCGGACAAACGCTACAAAAACCTCAGGCTCAAGCCTTGCCGGTAATGATCCGATACTTCGCCATCAACTGTTCTTCAGTTTCCGGGTGCGCCTCGTCCAGCGGAATGCAATCCACCGGGCACACTTGCTGGCACTGAGGTTCGTCGTAGTGGCCAACACACTGCGTGCACAGGTTCGGGTCGATCACGTAGATCTCTTCGCCCTGGGAAATGGCAGCGTTCGGGCACTCGGGTTCGCAGACGTCGCAGTTGATGCAATCGTCGGTGATGATCAGGGACATGCTAACTCCAGCCGGGGCGGCGGGCCCGGGCGTAATAAACCAATGCACACAATTGTGCCGCATTGGCGCTGCAGGAGCCAGCTTGCTGGCGATGGACGCGAGGGCCGCGCGTTGATCCAGGCAGCCATCGTCATCGTTGAAGTCCATCGCGAGCGAGCTCGCGCCTACAGTGGCGGGGTTATTTCTTGAAGCGCTCGGTCAGCGCGTCCGCTACAGCCGGGTGGACAAACTTGGTGATATCGCCGCCCAACGCTGCGATTTCGCGCACCAACGTCGAGGAAATGAACGAATAACGCTCGGACGGCGTCAGGAACAGGCTTTCCACATCCGGCGCCAGTTGGCGGTTCATGTTGGCCAGCTGGAATTCGTATTCGAAGTCCGACACCGCGCGCAAACCACGCAGGAACACGTTGGCGTTCTTCTCTTTGGCAAAATGCGCCAACAGCGTCGAGAAGCCGACGACTTCAACGTTCGGCAAATGTTTAGTGACCTCGCGGGCCAGCGCCACTCGTTGTTCCAGGGGAAACAACGGGTTTTTCTTCGGGCTGGCGGCGACGGCAATGATCACGTGATCGAACAGGCGCGCGGCGCGTTCGACCAAGTCGCCATGGCCCTTGGTAATAGGGTCGAAGGTACCTGGGTACAACACTCGGTTCATCGCGTCGTCCTGGCGGGAGTCCGTTGGGGAGTCGGATGGTATCGCAGCCTTCCCGGTCGGCCAAGTCGCCTTTTGGGTAAGAAAGCACTATAGACGATACGAATATTCTCCGTTTTCATGGATTTTTCAAACGTTCAGCCAAGGAAGTGGCCAGTTGCGCCGTCAGCCCGTAGACCGACAATTGCGGGTTCGCGCCAATGCTGGTGGGGAACAGCGAGCCGTCATGAATCGACAGATTCGCCAACTGATGATGCCGGCCGAGGCTGTCGGTCACGGCGTTTTTCGGGTCTTCGCCCATCGCACAACCGCCCATCACGTGCGCACTGCCCAGGCGGGTGCGATACAACTCAAGGCTCAAACTGTCTATCAGCGTGCGCGCTTCGGCCAGGGTTTTCACGTAGCGAGCGTCAGCGTGCATCGGCATCACCGCATTGGCGCCACCGGCGAACTGGATCTCGGCCATGCTGTGGAATGCCCGGCGCAACCCGTCCCAGGCGTAGGGTGAAACCTGATAGTCGAGCACCGGTGTGCCATCGCCGCGCAGTTCCACGCTGCCGCCGGGGCTGTCCGGGTGAAAACCGTCGCGCAGCAATGCCAGCATGGCGTGGGTGTGGGGCAGGTGTTCCATGTGTTGCGCGTTTTCCTTGCCGAAGCCGCCCAGCAGGGTCGTGGCCAGCGCCGGGTGCAGCGGCGGCACTTCCAGTTTGTAGGACATCTTGCCGGTGGTGCCGTCCTGCCATTGGAAATGGTCGGAATAGATCGACTGCGGCGCGCCGTAGAACGGGTTGATCACCTCGTCGAACAGCCCGGCGGACATGTTGACCAAATGCAGGAAGGTCCGTTTGCCCAGCCGTTTGTGCGGATCCGGCGCCTCGGAGCGCAGCAGCAGCGCCGGGCTGTTGATTCCGCCACCGGCCAGCACGTAATGCCGGGCCTTGACCGTAATCGTCTTGCCCGTGGGGACGACGCAACGCTCGTCCATCGCCACGCATTGCAGGCCGGTGACTTTGCCGTCCTGGATCGAGAGCTTTTCGGCGCGGGCCAGATAGAGCAGCTCACCACCTTTTTCCAGCGTTGCCGGAATGGTCGTCACCAGCATCGATTGCTTGGCGTTGGTCGGGCACCCCATGCCGCAGTAGCCGAGGTTCCAGCAACCACGTACGTTGCGCGGGATCACGTGCCAGGCATAGCCGAGTTTTTCGCAGCCTTTGCGGATCACGTCGTTGTTGGCGTTGGGCGGGACCATCCATGGGGCGACACCCAGGCGCTGTTCCATTTTCTCGAACCAGGGCGCCATCTCGGCCGGGGTGTGACCTTTGACGTTGTGTTCCTTGGCCCAGTGGTCGAGGGTCGGCGCTGGCGTGCGAAAGCTCGACGTCCAGTTGATCAGCGTGGTGCCGCCAACCGCCCGACCCTGAAGGATGGTGATCGCGCCGTCCTTGCTCATGCGGCCGATGCCTTCCTGATAGAGGCTGGTGTAGGCCTGATCTTCGAGCAGCTTGAAATCGCTGCTGGTCTTGAGCGGGCCTTCCTCGATCAGCAACACCTTGTAGCCGGCGGCGCTGAGGATTTCGGCCGTGGTGCCGCCGCCAGCGCCGCTGCCGATGATCGCCACGTCCGCTTCGAGGGCCAGGTCCCGGGTCAGTTGCGAACCGTTGTAGGTTTTCCAGCCACGGGCCAGGCCTTCGCGGAACGGATCGGGTACGGGCATGTTCGGGCTCTCTTGTTGTTATGTTTTGGGTGCAGTGGTGGGGCGGCTGACGTCTTCGCTGTAGGAGCGAGGCTTGCCCGCGAAAGGGTCGACTCGGTTTCAGACAGTAGGCGGTCCGGGATACCCGCAATGTGCCCACGATTCCGCGCGGCTGTACCAGGCCATCATCACCAGTTGCTGCAGCGAGCTGTGGCCCATGCGCAGCAGGCTCAGCGAGCTGTTTTCCCAGCGATCGAGAAAGTGCCGGATCTCATCGGGACTGGCGTTTTCCCAACTGCCCCAGATCCCGGTCAAAGGCCCGCGCGTCACGGCCATCCCCAGTACGTCGAACAATTGCTGGGTCAGCTTGAGCATTTCCGGCGACAGATGATTCAGCGCGTTATCCAGGCAGTGCAGGGTTTCTCCGACGGCCGACGGCATTTTTTCAACCGCCACGGCGCCGTCGAGCATCACCGGGATCAACGCCCGCAGAAACAACAGGTCGCCACTGCGCAAAATCGTAAAACCGCTGGCCGGGATGCTCGACGAGCAGCCGCTGAGGCTCGCGCCCAAACCGGCCGTGGCCAGAAACGCACTGGCGCCGAGGCTGAATTTAAGCAAGCCGCGCCGTGACAGCGCGGGTGTATCGGACAGGCTTGGGCTCATTATTGTTATTACCCGAAGGGTGATCGTTAGCGGATAAACAGCTTCTGGATCAGTTTCTGAATGGCTTTGCCGTACGGCGGATAGATCAGCTTCGCGGCGTTGAACCGCTGCTTGATCAGCACGCCTTTGGCCTTGCTGAAGGTCAGGAAACCTTCATGGCCGTGGTAATGGCCCATGCCCGAGGCGCCGATGCCGCCGAATGGCATGTCGTCCTGAGCGACGTGCAGCAGGGTGTCGTTCAGGCACACGCCACCGGAATGGGTTTCATGGAGCACGCGGTTTTGTTCGCGCTTGTCGTAGCCGAAGTAATACAGCGCCAGCGGGCGAGGGCGTTGGTTGATGTAGGCAAACGCCTGATCCAGGTCCTTGTACGGAACGATCGGCAGCAACGGGCCGAAGATTTCGTCCTGCATCACCGTCATGTCGTCGCTGACGTTAAGCAGCAGGCTATGGCCCATGCGCCGGCCCTGACCCTGATCGAACAGCGGAATCAGCAGCGCGCCCTTGCTGGTGGCGTCGCTGAGGTAGCCGTTGAGTCGCGCCAGTTGTCGGTCATTGATGATGGCGGTGTAGTCCGGGTTGTCGGCCAGTGTCGGATAAAACCCGCGAACCGCCTGACGATAGGCCTCGACGAAAGAACCGACGCGGTCTTCCGGCACCAGCACGTAATCCGGCGCCACGCAGGTTTGCCCGGCGTTGAGGGTCTTGCCGAACGCGATGCGTTCGGCGGCATCCTTGAGCGGCACATCGCGCGAAACGATGGCCGGGGACTTGCCACCCAGTTCGAGGGTGACCGGCGTCAGGTTCTCGGCCGCCGCGCGCATCACATGTTTGCCGATGCTGGTGGCGCCCGTGAACAGCAGGTGATCGAAACGCAACCGGGAAAACGCCACGCCGATATCGGCCTCGCCGAGCACCACGCAGACCAGGTCCTGGGGAAAGATCCGGCCCAGCAGTTCCTTGAGCAGCAAACCGGTGGCGGGGGTCGATTCGCTGAGTTTGAGCATCACCCGATTGCCCGCCGACAACGCGCCCACTAATGGGCCGATGGCCAGGTACAGCGGGTAGTTCCACGGCACGATGACCCCGACCACGCCCAACGGTTGATAAACGACCTTGGCCGAGGCGGGTTGAAAGGCGATGCCGACCTTGCGCCGCGACGCTTTCATCCAGCTTTTGAGGTGCTGGCTGGCGTAATGAATGCCATGCAGGCTGGGCATCAGTTCGGCGAGCAGGGTTTCATCGGCACTGCGGTGGCTGAAGTCCTGGCTGATCGCCTCGATCAGTGGCTGGCGTTCATTGTTCAACATCTCGCGCAACGCTTTGAGCCATTGCTGGCGCTGGGCGGCCGGCGGCATCGGGTTGGCGGCATAGGCCGTGCGCTGGGCTTCGAACAGGGTTTGGAGTTCTTCCAGTGGCTGCTGCAGGTTTTGCAGGTAGGCGATGTCAGCAGTCATGGTCGGCTCCGGATTTATTGTAATGGGGATGTTTTTAGAGTCTATGCTCTAAAAAGTCAAATGGCATCCTGGCGCAGCTTTGTTTTATCCGTTCGCGGATAGGTCGTAAGATGCCCGTCAACGCACTCTGAATTAAAGCCCAAGCCATGGCCCCCAGGATCAAAACCAGCGAGCGCATCGTGCAGAACAGCCTGGAGCTGTTCAATCAGCAGGGCGAGCGCAGCATCAGCACCAACCACATTGCTGCCCACATGGAAATTTCCCCGGGCAACCTGTACTACCACTTCCCTAACAAGCAGGCGATCATCGCCGTGCTGTTCAGTGAGTACGAAAGCCTGGTGGACAGCTTCCTGCGCCCACCCCAGGGCCGCGCCGCCACGGTTGAAGACAAGCGTTTCTACCTCCAGGAATTGTTGGCCGCGATGTGGCGCTACCGGTTTTTGCATCGCGATCTTGAGCACTTGCTCGACAGCGATCCGGAACTGGCCGCCCGGTATCGACGCTTTTCCCAGCGCTGCCTGATCCACGGCACGCACATCTACGCCGGCTTCGTCGAGGCCGGAATCCTGCAGATGGACAAGGTCCAGATCGAATCCCTGACGCTCAATGCCTGGATCATCCTGACGTCGTGGGTGCGCTTTCTGTGCACCACGCGGGAAAACTCCAGTCACCTGAGCGAACAGGCGATCAAGCGTGGGGTGTATCAGGTGCTGGTGCTCGAGGCCGGCTTCGTCACGGATCAAGCACGCGATGCGGTCACCGCGCTGTTCGCAGAGTTTTACGTGCCGTTGGCCCAGGCCCTGGAAGAAGTGGGATAGAAAGTGCAGTAGGATCAAGCATCGCCTTAATCACAGGAGCCCGTTATGCCCATTGCGCAATTGATCAGCCCGCAAGCGTTGGACTTGAAAAAGGACGTGCCCGGGCTGGTGATTCTGGATTGTCGTTTTGCCCTCGAAGACCCGGACTACGGTCAGCGCAGCTATGCCGAAGGGCATATCGCCGGGTCGAGTTTTGCCGATCTTGAGCGTGACTTGAGCGGGACCGTGGTCAAGGGCGTGACCGGGCGGCATCCGTTGCCTGAACCGCAAGACCTGATCGAGCGCCTGCAAGCCTGGGGCATCAACGCCGACAGCGAGGTGATTTTGTACGACGACGGTCCGGGTGCCTTCGCGGCGCGGGCCTGGTGGTTGCTGGCCTGGCTGGGCAAGCGTGACGGTGTGTTCATCCTCGATGGCGGGCTCAAGGCCTGGCACGCGGCGGGTTTGCCGCTGAGCCTGGATGCGCCGCACATCGAACGTGGCACGTTTGCCGGGACCCCGGACAACGCGCTGATCTTGAGTGCCGAACAGCTCGCACAACGTCTCGACCAGCCCGCGCTGACCTTGATCGATGCTCGTGCCTTGCCGCGCTTCAAGGGCGAGGTGGAGCCGATTGACCCGATTGCCGGGCACATTCCCGGTGCGCAATGTGCGGCGTTCACCGAGAACCTGGGCAGCGACGGGCGTTTTCTGCCGGCGGATCAGCTCAAGCAGCGCTTTGCGGCGAAGCTCGGTGACCGTTCACCGAACGATCTGGTGGCGTATTGCGGTTCGGGTGTGACGGCTTGCCACAACCTGTTTGCCCTGTGCCTGGCGGGTTATCCGTTGGGGGCGTTGTATGCCGGGTCGTGGAGCGAGTGGATCAACGATCCCGCACGCGGCATCGCCATCGGCGAATAACACCCTTCAAATGTGGGAGCGGGCTTGCTCGCGAAAGCGGTGTGTCAGTCAACATTGATGCCGACTGACCCACCGCTTTCGCGAGCAAGCCCGCTCCCACATTTGGATTTGTGTCGGCCTTAACTTCGGGGTAGTTGCCGGGCACTGCGATACGCCCCCGGCCCAACCCCGTAAACCTGCTTGAACTGCCGGCTCAGGTGACTCTGGTCGGCAAAGCCCAATTGCATGGCCACTTCCAGCGGTAAACAACCTCCCTGCAACAACGCCCGTGCCCGGGCGATGCGCTGCTGCATCAGCCAGGTATGCGGTGGCATGCCGGTGGCGCGGCGGAACACCCGGGCAAAGTGGAAGGGCGAGAGGTTCACCGCCGCCGCCAGTTCTTCCAGAGACGGTGGCGCCGCCAGTTGCGCATGCAGCAAATCCTTGGCCAGGCTCACGGCGCGGTGTTCCTTGCCGGGTTTGCCGGCGATCGGTACGGCCGCGTGACGTTGCAGCAGCAACAGCATCATTTCCCGCCACACCGTTTGCTGTTGCAGGGCCGTCGACGGATTCTCCAGCAGGCGATGCAGTTGGCAGAAACCCTTCACCAGATCCGGGTCGCGATACAGCGTCGCGCCAAACATCGGCAAAGTGTCGGTCGGCAGTTCAAGCTCCGCCAGCAACGACAGAATCTGACCGCTGTCCGGGTAAAACGCCCGGTACAACCAACCGTCTTCCGTGCCTTTGTGGCCGGTGTGCAACTCATCGGGATTGATCAGCACCAGCGTGCCGCTCCCCGCCAAATGTTCGGCGCCGCGATAGCGATAACGTTGGGCGCCGGCCATGATTATGCCGATCACGTAGCCATCATGCACATGGGGCGCGAAACGGTGCTCGATGTAGCGCGCCGACAACAACTCGACCCCGGCCAACGGCGCCGTTTGCCAGAAACGGATCGACTCGCCCTGGTCAGCGTCCATGGCCTGACTCGCGACGGGTGGCGGCCAGCCACTGCGGAATGCGCCGTTCCAGGTAGTAGCCCGGTCGCCGGAACGTGCCATCGACGAAGCCGACATGGCCGCCCTTGGCTTGCAGTTCGAATTGGGTGCAGGCGGACAGTTCGTCGGCGTGCGGCAGGCTGTGGGGGAAGACGAAGGGATCGTCTGCTGCCTGAATAATCAGCGTCGGCGTACGAATCTCGCCAAGGAAATAGCGACTCGAGGCACGACGATAGTAGTCCTCGGCGTCGACGAAACCGTTCAGCGGCGCCGTCACCCGGCCGTCGAAATCCCAGAACGTGCGCATGTTTTCCAGAGAACCCAGCGCAGCCAATGCTGCCAGCCCATCCTCGCGCCCGTCATGCTGGAACTGTCGCTGCTTGTTCTTGATGTAGGCCAGCATCTCGCGCATGAAGTGCGCTTGATAGACCTTGGAAAACCCCTGCCCGATCCGGTCGGCGCAGTGATCGAGGCGGAACGGCACCGACACCGCCACTGCGCCGAGCACGCCGCTGTCACTGCCGGTCTCGCCCAAATGCTTGAGCAGGACATTGCCGCCCAGAGAATAGCCGACGGCGTACAGCGGCGCCAAAGGGCGATTGGAACGCAGGTGTTTGATGGCTTCGGCCAGGTCTTCACTGGCACCGGAATGGTAGCTGCGCGCCAGCAGATTGGGTTCGCCCGAGCAGCCGCGCCAGTTCAACGCAACGCTGGCCCAGCCTTGGGCACCCAGCGCTTTTTGTACGCCGGCCACGTAAGGTGAGTTCGATGAGCCGGTCAGCCCGTGCAGCACTAGCACCAACGGGGCATCGGCGCTGTGCGGGCCGTGCCAGTCGAGGTCGAGGAAGTCACCATCCTCAAGCCACAAGCGTTCGCGCTGACGTTCAATGTGCGTGGTTTTGCGCCACAGCGGTCCCCACAATGTCTGCAAGTGCGGGTTGCCGAGGCCTAAGGCGGGGGTGAAGCGTTCTGGCGGATGGGACACGATTACTCTCGATGCAGCGGCGCGCACCTCGGCTGAGGTCCGCGCCTTGTTCAGGCCGGTCGATTAACCGGCGATCTCTGCCATACGTTGCCACAACGAGTAGTAGACGCGCCCGGATTTCTGCTCACGGTGCAGGCGCCAGTTGCCTGGCAGGCCGAGGGTGGATGGCGCGTTTTCGCTTTCCGTGTAGATCCAGGCTTCGTCCGCCAGCCATTGACGCTCTTCCAGCAGCGCGCAGACGGCGGGCAGCAGGTTCTGGTTGAACGGCGGATCGAGGAACACCAGGTCGTAAGCGGAGGCAGTCTGGGTTTCCAGGTAGCGCAACGCATCGGCGGTCTGGATCTGGCCGGTGGTGCAGCGCAGCGTGCCCAGGTGTTCCTTGATGCTGGACACCGCGATGTTGCTGGCGTCCAGCGCCTGTCCCAGCGCGGCGCCACGGGACAACGCCTCAAGGAACAACGCGCCGCTGCCGGCGAATGGATCAAGCACCTTGGCCCCGGCAATGTACGGCGCAAGCCAGTTGAACAGGGTTTCACGCACCCGGTCCGGCGTCGGGCGCAGGCCCGGTGCATCAGGGAAGCTCAGCTTTCGGCTGCGCCATTCACCACCGATGATGCGCAGTTGGTTCACACCGTTGTGCACGTTGTGAACAGGTTTTTTAGGACGCGATGGACTGGCCATTAATGCTCCGGAACCCCGAGCGGCTGCTCGGCAGGTTTATCAGATGGGGCCGGTAACGGCTTTTGCGGCACGGTCGGGCCAGCGCTGACGATGACCATTTTGTCCGTGCTCAAGTGTTTGTTCAGTGCGGTTCTGACTTGCTCGACGGTCAGGCTCTGGGACTGTTGCATGAAGTCTTCCAGATAACTCAGCGGCAGGTTGTAGAAACCCATGGCGCCGAGTTGACCGACGATATCGGCGTTGCTGGCGGTGGACAGCGGGAAGCTGCCGGCCAGTTCACGCTTGGCGTCGTCGAGTTCTTTTTCGGTCGGGCCGGTTTTAAGGTAGTCGGCGAGCACGTCCTGCACCAGCTTCAAGGTGCCTTCGCTCATTTCGGCGCGGGTTTGCAGGTTGATCATGAACGGACCGCGCGCCTGCATCGGGGTGAAGCCCGAATACACGCCATAGGCCAAGCCACGCTTTTCACGCACTTCGCTCATCAGTCGAGTGCCGAAACCGCCGCCGCCGAGGATCTGGTTGCCCATGGACAGTGCGGCGTAGTCCGGATCGTCACGGTCGATGCCCAGTTGCGCAAGCATCAGGTTGGTCTGCTTGGACGGGAACTCGATGTGGCCGATGCTGGCTTTCGGTTCTTCCGGTTGCGCGAGTTTCGCCAGCGCCGGGCCTTTTGGCAGTGCGCTGGAGACTTGAGCGGCAATCGCTTCGGCCTCGGCACGGGACAGGTCGCCCACCAGCGCAATCACCACGTTACCGGCGGCGTAGGCTTTCTCATGGAAGGCCCGCATTTGCGCCACGGTGATCGCTGGAACGGTTTTCGCTGTGCCGTCGCTGGAGTGCGCGTACGGGTGATCGCCGTACAAGCGGTTCATCAGTTCCAGGCTGGCCAGCTTGCCCGGGTTCTGTTTCTGGTATTCGAAACCGGCGAGCATCTGGTTCTTGATACGCGCGAACGAATCGGTCGGGAAGGTCGGTTTGCCGACCACCTCGGAGAACAGTTTCAACGCCGGCTCACGTTTGTCCGCGGCACTGAGGCTGCGCAGGGAAGCCAGCGCCATGTCCTTGAATGCGCCGTTGCTGAAGTCGGCTCCCAGCCCTTCGAACCCTTGGGCAATCGCGCCCACATCCTTGCCGGCCACCCCTTCGTTGAGCATGGCGTTGGTCAGCAAGGCCAGGCCCGGTGCATCGCCATCCTGGCTGCTGCCGGCGGCGAAGATCAGGCGCAGGTCGAACATCGGCAGCTCGCGAGCTTCGACGAACAATACTTTCGCGCCTTCGGCGGTGTTCCAGCTCTGAACGTCCAGGCTGCGGCGGCTCGGCGCTTTGCCGTCGAGTTCTGCCAGCGATTGCAGCTTCTGGCTGGACTTGGCCTTGTCGAGGGCTTCGCTGGCCTTGGAATCGTCGCTTTTCGACAGATAGAAGGCAGCGGAGCCGATCAGTGCGACGGCGATCAGGCCGATCAGGGCCAGACGTGGTTTTTTACGCTCACTCATGAGTCGTCTCCAGTGGCAGTACATGGGCGACGCTGAGACGTTCGCGGGTGAAATACAGCTTGGCGGCGTTCTGGATATCTTGCGGGGTCACGCTTTCCAGTTCGGCGAGTTCGGTGTCCATCAGTTTCCACGACAGGCCGACGGTTTCCAGTTGGCCGATCGCGGTGGCCTGGCTGGTGATCGAGTCGCGCTCGTAGACCAGGCCGGCAATGACCTGCGCGCGCACGCGTTCCAGTTCTTCGGCGGACGGCGCGGTGGTTTTCAGCTGCTCCAGCAGCTTCCACAGACCGGCTTCGGCTTGCGCCATGGTTTTCTTTTTCTGGGTGTTCGGTGTCGCCGACAGGGTGAACAGACTGTCGCCACGGGTGTAGGCGTCGTAGCTCGACGAGCCACCGGACACCAGCTCTTCGCCGCGTTCCAGTTGCGTCGGGATGCGCCCGCTGTAGCCGCCGTCAAGCAGGGCCGAGATCAGGCGCAAGGCGTGCACCGGGCGCTTGTCTTCTGCGGTGGCGATGCTCGGCACGTTGAAGGCCAGCATCAGGCTCGGCAATTGGGTTTGCACGTGCAGGGTGATCTGCCGTTCGCCGGGCTCGGCCAGTTCCACCGGGATTTTCGCGGGCGGCACGTCACGCTTGGCGATCGGGCCAAAGTAGCGCTGGGCTAGGGTTTTGACTTCGTCCGGGGTCACGTCGCCCACCACCACCAGGGTCGCGTTATTCGGCACGTACCAGGATTCATACCAGTGGCGCAGCTCCTCGACCTTCATGCGGTCCAGGTCAGCCATCCAGCCGATGGTTGGCGTGTGGTAGCCACTGGCCGGGTAGGCCATGGCCTTGAAGCGTTCGTAAGCCTTGGACATCGGCTTGTCGTCGGTGCGCAGGCGCCGCTCTTCTTTGATGACTTCGATTTCGCGGGCGAACTCGTCAGGTGGCAGGCGCAGGCTGGCCATGCGGTCGGCTTCCAGCTCGAAAGCCACGCCCAGGCGATCACGGGCCAGCACTTGGTAGTATGCGGTGAAGTCGTCGCTGGTGAAGGCGTTCTCTTCGGCGCCGAGGTCGCGCAGGATCAGCGACGCTTCGCCGGGCCCGACTTTCTCGCTGCCCTTGAACATCATGTGTTCCAGGGCGTGGGACAAACCGGTCTGACCCGGGGTCTCGTAGCTGGAGCCGACCTTGTACCAGACCTGGGAAACCACCACCGGCGCCCGATGGTCTTCGCGCACGACGACCTTCAAGCCGTTATCGAGGGTGAATTCGTGGGTGGGTTGTGGATCGGCAGCCAGGGCCGAGAGGGGCAGACAAACTGTGCTGAGCAGCAGGCCTGCAGCGCGGCGGGCTAAAGCATTCATTCGTTTTTAAACCTTTGGGGCTGCCCGCTTGGTCTTAGCGTCAGCGGGCGAGAGGGTGCTAGGATACTGATCCGTTTTACTGGCGGCCACGCCTATCAGGCCTTTGCGTTTGATCAGGTTGAATGGGTTTGCGGCAGAAAGCTGTGGTTTATCAACTAAACTCTGCTTTTTCGCCGATTTTGCCGCTCCAGTCCTTCGTGAAATCGTTTTTGCAGGGCGCCATTTGCACCCCGACAAAATGTTGCGCGTGAACAAGCTGGGTCAATCGCAGTCTGTTCTGCATCGAATATTTATTTGCCGAGGCGCCTGTTGGCGCGTCGCTACCGTGAGATAGCCGTCCTCCATGTTTGGTTCCAACGACGACAAGAAGAACCCAGCTGCGGCTGGCGAGAAGAAAAGCCTGTTCGGATGGCTGCGCAAAAAGCCGCAGGAACCCGTCGTCGAACAGCCACAGCCACTTCCTGAGCCAGTCCCTGCGCCGGTAATAGAAGAAGAGCCGGCACCGATTGTCTTGCCGATCGCCGAGCCGGTGTTGCAACCGCGGGTCGAGGCTGAACCTGATGTGATCGCCGAAGTCGTGACCCAGGCGCCGCTGACACCTGTCGCCGAGCCATGGCTGACCTTGCCGGTGGCGGAAGAGCCGGTGTCGCTGGTCGAAGATGAACTGGCGCCGCACGTTACGCCGCCGATCCCCGCCCCGACGGCGTTCAGCCCTGAACCGGTTCGGCCGCCAGTGGTGGAGCCGGTTGTCGCGCCGGTGGTTGTGGTCGAGCCAGCGCCGGTTGTTCCAGAGCCAGTGGCTCCTGCGTTTATTGCTCCGATTGCCCCGGTTGCCCCGGTTGCCCCGGTTGCTCCCGCTGCCCCAGTTGTTCAAGCGCCCGAGCCTGCACTTGCACCGGTCATCGCTCCGGTTGTTGCCGCGCCTGTCGCTCCCGTCGAAATCCCGGTCGAGCCTGCGCGCACCGAAGAAACCAAAGCCGGTTTCTTCGCCCGCCTCAAGCAAGGCCTGTCCAAGACCAGCGCCAGCATCGGCGAAGGCATGGCCAGCCTGTTCCTGGGCAAGAAGATCATCGATGACGAGCTGCTCGAAGACATCGAGACCCGTCTGCTGACCGCCGACGTGGGCGTTGAAGCCACGTCCGTGATCATTCAGCGCCTGACGCAGAAAGTCGCCCGTAAAGAACTGGCCGATGCCGATGCGCTCTACAAATCCCTGCAAGCCGAGCTGGCGGCTATGCTCAAGCCGGTCGAGCAACCGCTGAAAATAACCTCGCAGAACAAACCGTTCGTGATTCTGGTGGTGGGCGTCAACGGCGCCGGCAAGACCACCACCATCGGCAAGCTGGCGAAGAAGCTGCAGCTCGAAGGCAAGAAAGTCATGCTCGCCGCCGGTGACACCTTCCGCGCCGCCGCAGTCGAGCAATTGCAGGTCTGGGGCGAGCGCAACAAGATCCCGGTCATCGCCCAGCACACCGGCGCTGACTCGGCTTCGGTTATCTTCGATGCCGTGCAGGCCGCCAAGGCCCGTGGCATCGATGTGTTGATCGCCGACACCGCCGGTCGCCTGCACACCAAAGACAACCTGATGGAAGAACTGAAAAAGGTTCGCCGGGTCATCAGTAAGCTCGATGCCGATGCACCGCACGAGGTGCTGTTGGTGCTCGATGCCGGTACAGGGCAGAACGCGATCAACCAGGCCAAACAGTTCAACCAGACCGTCGAACTGACCGGCCTGGCGCTGACCAAGCTCGACGGCACCGCCAAGGGCGGGGTGATTTTCGCCCTGGCCAAGCAGTTTGGCTTGCCGATTCGCTACATCGGCGTTGGTGAAGGCATCGATGACTTGCGTACTTTTGAAGCAGAACCCTTTGTCCAGGCACTGTTTGCCGAGCGGGAGCGTTCATGATTCGTTTCGAACAGGTCGGTAAACGCTACCCGAACGGTCACGTCGGCTTGCATGAGCTGAGCTTTCGAGTCCGTCGGGGCGAATTCTTGTTTGTCACCGGTCATTCCGGCGCCGGTAAAAGCACCTTGTTGCGGCTGCTGCTGGCGATGGAGCGTCCGACCACCGGCAAATTGCTGCTGGCCGGCCAGGACCTCGCCACCATCAGCAACGCGCAGATTCCTTACCTGCGCCGGCAAATCGGCGTGGTGTTCCAGAATCACCAGTTGCTGTTCGATCGCACGGTGTTCAACAACGTCGCGCTGCCGTTGCAGATCCTCGGTCTGTCGAAAGCCGAGATCGTCAAGCGTGTGGATTCGGCCCTGGAGCGCGTGGCGCTCTCGGACAAGACCGATCTGTACCCCGGCGACCTGTCCACCGGTCAGCAGCAGCGCGTCGGCATCGCCCGCGCCATCGTTCACCGCCCGGCCTTGCTGCTGGCGGACGAACCGACCGGTAACCTCGACCCGCGCCTGGCCGCCGAAATCATGGGCGTGTTCGAAGACATCAACCGCCTGGGCACCAGCGTGCTGATCGCCAGTCACGACCTGGCACTGATCGCCCGTATGCGTCACCGCATGCTGACCCTGCAACGCGGCCGATTGATCGGCGACGGGGAGGCCGGCGTATGAGTGCGACACGCAGCCCCAAGGTGTCCGAGCGCGTAGCGCCGAAGGCCGCCGATCCGCAGCCGCAGAAGAAAAAACGCGACGATGACGACGGCCCGGACTTCGCCACGTTGTTCCGCGCGTGGATCGAAAGTCATCGCGCCAGTCTGGTCGACAGCTTGCGCCGCCTGGGCAAGCAACCCATCGGCAGCTTTTTCACGTGCATGGTGATGGCGGTTGCACTGAGCTTGCCCATGGGCCTGTCACTTTTGCTAAGTAACGTCGAGCGTCTCGGTGGTTCCTGGCAGCGTGCGGCGCAGATTTCCCTGTACCTGCAAATCGAAGCCAGCCCCGCTGAAGGCGAGGCGCTGCGCGAGCAGATCAAAGGCATGCCGGGTGTCGCGGAGGCTGAATACGTCGGTCGCGATCAGGCGCTGGAAGAGTTCCAGCAGCAGTCCGGTCTGGGCGAGGCGCTCAAGGAGCTGCCGGAAAACCCGCTGCCGGGCGTGGTTCTGGTGACGCCGAACGAGGTCGACAAGCCGGCCCTTGAAGCATTAAGACAAAAACTTTCCGAGTTGCCGAAGGTGCAACAGGCGCAACTTGATCTAGTCTGGGTCGAGCGTCTGGCCGCCATCCTCAAGCTGGGCGACCGTTTTGTCTTCGGTCTGACCGTGCTGCTGGTTTCTGCATTACTTTTGGTGATAGGCAATACCATTCGTCTTCATATTGAAAACCGCCGCACAGAGATAGAAGTGATTAAACTCGTGGGCGGCACTGACAGCTATGTGCGCAGGCCTTTTCTGTACATGGGCGCGCTGTATGGCTTTGGTGCGGGGATTCTTTCCTGGGGTGTATTGGCGTTTGGCCTGGATTGGCTGAACGATGCAGTGGTTGGCCTGGCCGGTTTGTACGGCAGTGATTTTGCGCTGGCCGGCGTGCCAGTTGCCGATGGTCTGTCGCTCTTGCTTGGCGCGGTGCTGTTGGGGTATATCGGTGCATGGATTGCAGTCGCACGCCACCTGCGGGAGCTTGCGCCAAAGTAATATCATTTTGCTCGTATTGACCTTTCAGCGTTTTTGGGAACTTGTCTATCGGTTTCCGGTCAATTTTCGCAGTGCTGAACTGCACGAGTTATGTAAGTCGGAGGTTTTTTCGTATGACCAATTCTTTGCAACCTGCATATGCTCTGGTCCCGGGTGCGAACCTGGAGGCCTATGTGCACACCGTGAACAGCATTCCATTGCTGACGCCGGAGCAGGAGCGTGAACTGGCCGAGAGTCTCTATTATGAGCAGGATTTGGGGGCGGCTCGGCAGATGGTGCTCGCCCACTTGCGTTTTGTTGTACATATCGCCCGTAGCTATTCCGGCTACGGTCTGGCTCAGGCTGACCTGATCCAGGAAGGCAACGTCGGCCTGATGAAGGCCGTGAAGCGCTTCAACCCGGAAATGGGTGTGCGTCTGGTTTCGTTCGCTGTGCACTGGATCAAGGCGGAAATCCACGAGTTCATCCTGCGCAACTGGCGCATTGTGAAAGTCGCGACCACCAAGGCCCAGCGCAAGCTGTTCTTCAACCTGCGCAGCCAGAAGAAACGCCTGGCGTGGCTGAACAACGAGGAAGTCCACCGTGTGGCGGAAAGCCTTGGCGTAGAGCCGCGGGAAGTGCGCGAGATGGAAAGTCGCCTGACCGGCCATGACATGGCTTTCGACCCGGCCGCGGAAGCGGACGACGACAGTGCTTTCCAGTCGCCGGCCAACTATCTGGAAGACCACCGGTACGACCCGGCTCGTCAACTGGAAGATGCCGATTGGAGCGACAACTCCAACCACAACCTGCACGAAGCGCTGGACGTGCTGGACGACCGCAGCCGTGACATCCTCTACCAGCGCTGGCTGGCAGAAGAAAAAGCCACGCTGCACGACCTGGCGCAGAAGTACAACGTGTCGGCCGAGCGTATTCGTCAGCTCGAGAAGAGCGCGATGAACAAGCTCAAGTTGTCGATCGCCGCTTAACCTGCGCCTTGGCAATAAAAAACGCCCCGATCATTGATCGGGGCGTTTTTGTTTGTGTTCGTTATTCCAGCTACACCACAACCCCAATGTGGGAGCGGGCTTGCTCGCGAAGGCGGTTGATCATTCAGCATTGATATCGACTGATCCACCGCCTTCGCGAGCAAGCCCGCTCCCACAGGGGATCTTCAGTGGTCAGGAGATTTGTGATTATTTATTGGGACCACGGCGCCCGGCGCGAATCGTTGAGGCCGACCAGATAACTGTCGCCACCCAACTGACTCATCTGCTGCCGAATCCACCCGGCTCGTCTCGCTACGTACGAAGTTGGATGGCTGGCGCTCCACACGCGTGGGTTGGGCAATACGGCAGCCAGCAAGCTCGATTGCTGACGGCTGAGGCTTTTGGCGCCAACGCCAAAGTGATGCCTGGCCGCCGCTTCGGCACCAAACACGCCCTCATCCCACTCGACGCTGTTCAGGTACACCTCAAGAATCCGCTGCTTGGGCCAGAGCACTTCAATCAATCCGGTAAACCACGCCTCCAGGCCTTTGCGCAGCCAACTGCGACCGGACCACAGAAACAGGTTCTTCGAGACTTGCTGGCTCAGGGTGCTGGCGCCGCGAATGGTGCCGCCGAGCTCATTGTGGGCCAGGGCTTTCTGGATCGCGCCGAAGTCAAAGCCCCAGTGCTCCGGGAATTTTTGGTCTTCGCCGGCAATCACCGCGACTTTCAGGTCATCGGAGATCTCGTCCCAAGGCTTCCAGGTGCGTTGCAAGTCGATGGGCTCACCGTCGAACCAGGATTCGATTTTGCGTTCGACCATCAGCGCCGTGCCCGGTGGCGGCACCACGCGAAAGATCAGAACCAGCAATACGCTGCCGCCCGCGAAGCAGAGCAGGGCTTTGATGAATCGTCGCAGAAATAAACGCAGCATAGAGATGGCTTGGCCGAACCCGTTGAGCGGGCCATTATACAGACCCTGTGGATCGAGTCTGACTGGAGTTCTTCATGCTGCGTGGCTTTCTGATGCTGGCCGCTTTTTTCGGCTTCACCGGTGTTGCCCTGGGGGCGTTCGCCGCCCATGGCTTGAAAAGCCGCCTGACGCCCGAGTACCTGGCGATTTTCCATACCGGCGTCACCTATCAGCTGGTGCACACCTTGGCCTTGCTCGGTGTGGCGCTGCTGGCCGCGCAGATTCCCGGCCGTTTGATCACCTGGGCCGGCGCGTCCTTTGCCATTGGCATTCTATTGTTCTCCGGTAGCCTGTACCTGCTGACGATGACGGGCGTCAGCAAGCTCGGCATCGTCACGCCCTTCGGCGGCCTGGCCTTCCTGATCGGCTGGCTCTGCCTGGGCCTGGCTGCCTGGCGAATATCTTGACCCTGTAGGAGCGAGCGATGCGGCGACCCGACTTGCCCGCGAAGGCGTCGTGTCAGCCACCCTTTCATTGACTGACACGACGCCTTCGCGGGCAAGCCTCGCTCCTACAAGGTTGTGTTTCAAGACGAATGGCTTGGGTCACCAAGACTGATCGGGCTAGAATGCCTGCCCCTAAAAATGATGGCGGCATTCGGTATGCGCATTCAGTTGAACGGCGAATCCCTTGAACTGCCCGACGGTGAAACCGTTGCGGCCCTGCTGACCCGTCTGGAATTGACCGGACGCCGGGTGGCGGTCGAGCTCAATCTGGATATCGTCCCGCGCAGCCAGCACGCTGACACCACGCTGAACCACGGCGATTCCGTCGAAGTGGTACACGCCATCGGCGGCGGCTAGCCGCGCAGCCCGCAAGGGCACAGAATTCTGCAAGAACCTCACCCCTACAGAGGATTTCCCATGAGCATCGTTCGTAGCGACAAGCCCTTCGTCCTGGCCGGTCGTACTTACCAGTCGCGTTTGCTGGTAGGTACCGGCAAGTACCGCGACATGGAAGAAACCCGCCTGGCCATCGAAGCCTCGGGTGCCGAGATCGTCACCTTCGCCGTGCGCCGCACCAACCTCGGCCAGAACCCGGGCGAACCGAACCTGCTCGAAGTCCTGTCGCCGGATCGCTACACCTTCCTGCCGAACACCGCCGGTTGCTTCGACGCGACCGAGGCTGTGCGCACCTGCCGCCTGGCCCGTGAACTGCTCGGTGGCCACAACCTGGTGAAGCTGGAAGTACTGGCCGACCAGAAAACCCTGTTCCCCAACGTGATCGAAACCCTCAAGGCCGCCGAAGTGCTGGTCAAGGAAGGTTTCGACGTGATGGTTTACACCAGCGATGACCCGATCATCGCCCGTCAACTGGCGGAAATCGGCGTTATCGCGGTCATGCCGCTGGCCGGTCTGATCGGCACGGGCCTGGGGATCTGCAACCCGTACAACCTGCAGATCATCCTTGAAGAAGCCAAGATTCCGGTGCTGGTGGATGCCGGTGTCGGTACCGCTTCCGACGCCACCATTGCCATGGAATTGGGCTGTGAAGCGGTGCTGATGAACTCGGCCATCGCCCATGCCCAGCAGCCGATCATGATGGCTGAAGCCATGAAACACGCCATCGTCGCGGGCCGCCTGGCCTACCTCGCCGGCCGCATGCCGAAAAAACTCTATGCCAGCGCCTCCTCGCCGCTGGATGGTCTGATCAAGTAAGAGCCATTGATGACTGAATCAAACGACACGCCTATCCAGACGGAAGAAGGCGACGAGCGCCAACACCGCCGCATCAAGAGTTTCGTGATGCGCGCCGGACGCATGACCGAAGGCCAGCAACGCGGTCTGGAGCAGGGCACGCCGCTGTTCGTGCTGCCCCTGGCCGATGCGCCGGTGGACTTCGATCAGGTGTTCGGCCGTTCGGCGCCGCGTTCCCTGGAAATCGGTTTCGGCATGGGCCATTCGCTGCTGGAAATGGCCGCGGCTTCGCCGGAGCAGGATTTCATCGGCGTGGAAGTGCACCGCCCGGGTGTGGGCGCGCTGCTCAATGGCGTGCTGACTCAAGGCCTGACCAACTTGCGGGTCTACGATTGCGACGCGATCGAAGTGCTCAACCGTTGCGTCGCTGACAACAGCCTCGATCGCCTGATGCTGTTTTTCCCGGACCCGTGGCACAAGAGCCGCCACCACAAGCGTCGCATCGTGCAGGCGTCGTTCGCCGAGCTGGTGCGCAGCAAGTTGAAGGTCGGCGGTGTGTTGCACATGGCTACTGACTGGGAACCGTACGCCGAGTACATGCTGGAAGTGATGAACGTTGCGCCGGGTTATCGCAACCTGGCCGAAGACGGCAAATGCGTTCCACGCCCGACCGAGCGCCCGATCACCAAGTTCGAACGCCGCGGCGAACGCCTTGGGCATGGCGTGTGGGACCTGAAGTTCGAGAAACAGTCCTAAACGGTAATACCCAAACCTGTGGGAGCGGGCTTGCTCGCGAAAGCGGTCGATCATTCAACATTGATGTTGGCTGACACGACGCCTTCGCGAGCAAGCCCGCTCCCACAGTTGTTTTCGGTTGTAGCTGAGGTCTGCGACGACACCGCGCCGGGCCGGGACGACATAAACCTGTAGGAGCGAGGCTTGCCCGCGAAGGCGTTGTACCAGTCAACCTCATCATTGACTGACACGACGCCTTCGCGGGCAAGCCTCGCTCCTACAGGTTTTTTTGTGCCTGGGATTCAGCGGCGGTCGGCGACGACGCCAATCAGCACCAGTACCACCAACAGCACCGGTGCCAGGCTGTAGTTGTTGAACTGGCTCAGGCCTTTGATCACCCACGGGGTGGCGTAGATCAGCGCCACGCCGCTGCCGATCATGCACAGCAGGGCCATCAGCGGGACGCGCAAGGCGCCGGCGATGCTGCCCAGGCGTGCGTCGACCCAGCCTTTGATATCCGCGCCAAACAGGACCAGCAGACAGCCCACCAGCGCCAGGGCGATTTCCGACAGGTTGCTGCGGCTCCAGCGGGAGGCGGTGGCGAGCAGGTCGAGTATCAAATCCATTCGTTTTCCCTTAAGGCTGAAATCAGCTCAGAAATGTCTGCAGCAAATCGTTGAGGAAGAGTTGTCCGCGCTCGGTGGCCACCAGACGTGACGGTTCGACCTGCAACAAGCCACTTTGTTCGGCTTCGAGGCGGCCTTCGGCAAGGCTTTCCAGGCTCAGACCGGTACGCTCCGGGTACAGCCGTGATTCGACGCCTTCGGTCAGGCGCAAGGCGTTCATCAGGAACTCGAACGGCATCTCTTCGTTGGTCAGGGCTTTCTCGCCAGCCTTGAAGCTTTTGGCCGGGTTGAGGTAATCCTTCGGCAGTCGCGTCTTCCAGGTACGGACGATGCGCCCGTCCGGATGACTGAGCTTGCCGTGGGCGCCGGCGCCGATGCCGATGAAGTCGCCGAAACTCCAGTAATTGAGGTTATGCCGCGCCGGACGACCGGGCTGGGCGTAGGCCGAGACTTCGTATTGCGCGTAACCGTGCTCGGCCAGCAGCGCCTGGCCGGCTTCCTGAATGTCCCACAGCATGTCGTCTTCCGGCAGCGTCGGTGGCTGGTTCCAGAACACCGTGTTCGGCTCCAGGGTCAGCTGATACCAGGACAAGTGCGTCGGCTTCAGGGCGATGGCCTGGCGCAGGTCGCTCAGGGCATCGTCCAGAGACTGATCGGGCAAACCGTGCATCAGGTCGAGGTTAAAGTTGTCGAACCCGGCCTGACGGGCCATGCCGGCAGCGCGTACCGCTTCGTCACCGTTGTGGATTCGACCGAGGGCCTTGAGTTTCTCTTCCTGAAAGCTCTGGATGCCGATCGACAGGCGATTGATGCCCAGCTTGCGATAAGCGACGAACTTCTCCTGCTCGAACGTCCCCGGATTGGCTTCCAGGGTGATTTCGATGTCGCTGGCAAACGGGATGCGTTGCTCGACGCCTTTGAGCAAACGGCCCAACGCCTCGGCGCTGAACAGGCTCGGCGTGCCGCCACCAAAGAAAATCGAGCTCAACTCACGGCCATAGACCGCGTGCAGGTCTTGATCGAGGTCGGCGAGCAGCGCGTCTACATACTCTTCTTCCGGCAGCACCGGGCTGGCGGTGTGGGAGTTGAAGTCGCAATAAGGGCATTTGCGCACACACCACGGGATGTGGATGTACAACGCCAAGGGCGGCAGCACAGGCAGGGCCGCCCGAGGCGATTGTGCGGCGCCACCGAAAATCAGTGGCGACGCGGACGATTCATGGGTCATTTCAAGCCCAAACGCTGGCGCAGCAGATCCATTGCACGGGCGCGGTGGCTGATGAGGTTCTTGTCGCTCGGGCTCAGCTCGGCGCTGGAACAATCGCGCTCCGGCACCCAGAACAGCGGGTCGTAGCCAAAACCGTGTTCGCCGCTGGCTTGAGTCAGGATACGCCCGTGCCACAGGCCTTCGCAGAGGATCGGCAATGGATCGTCGGCGTGTCGCACCAGCGCCAGCACGCAAACGAACTGCGCGCCGCGCTCGGCTTCCGGCACGTTTTTCAACACGTCGAGCAGTTTGGCGTTGTTCGCCGCATCGCCCTTGCCGTCGGCGTAGCGGGCCGAGTAGATGCCCGGCGCACCGCCAAGGAAATCCACCGCCAGCCCCGAATCGTCAGCCAGTGCCGGCAGACCGGAAATGCGCGCGGCATTACGGGCCTTGAGGATGGCGTTTTCGACGAACGACAGGCCGGTTTCTTCAGGCTCGATGCTGCTGAACTCGCCGATCGAGCGCAGTTGCACCGATTCGCCGAGCATGGCCTGGAGTTCCTTGAGTTTGCCGGCGTTGTGGCTGGCCAGTACGAGTTGCGTGAAATTGATCATTCGCCGGGGAAGAGCTCTTGGTTGAAATTGATGGTGTTGGTTTTATCGCCGTTCTTCACGTTGATCTGGAAGGTCCGGGTTTCCTGCTGATCGACCGGGTATTGCGCGATGTAGTAGACAGCGCCCTGCTCGGTGATCTGTTTGAATTTCAGCGAGACGCTTTGGCTGGTGAGGTCTTTGACCGTGCCGTTGACTTCAGCGGTCTGCGGCTTGCCATCCTTGAGCACGGAGACGTTGATCACGCCCTGGTTCTTGCTGCGTGTCAGCCCGGCCGCCTTGGCGATGTCGGGTGTCAGGAAGGTGGAGTTGAAGGTGTTGTAGTGCACCGTCACGTCGCCGAAAGTTTCCTGGCGCTCGCCCTTGATGACGTCGGCGGCCATGGCGGTGACGCTCAGGCAGGCAGTGAGTAAAAGCAGCGCTAGACGACCCATGTTCGTTCTCCTCGAAGTGTCGCTGTTCAGACCGCGACCTTGTGGTCTTGCAGCCCGGGGCTGCTGACGCGGTAAATGCCGATCTCACCTAATAGATTAGGCCATAGCTTACTGGCCCACCCGTGGCGGTGCTGTTGATCCACGGCAAGCCGATCAATGACCTTGGCTTCACGTTCGCGGCACAACGCTTCAAAGTCCGCGAAGGTACAGAAGTGGATGTTCGGCGTGTTGTACCAGGTGTAGGGCAGGAAATCGGAAACCGGCATGCGGCCCTTGCTCGCCAGGTACCAGCGGCAGCGCCAGTGACCGAAATTGGGGAAGGTGATGATGCACTGGCGGCCCACGCGCAGCATCTCGTCGAGGATCTTGTCCGGGTAATGCACGGCTTGCAGCGCCTGGGTCATGACCACGACGTCGAAGCTGTTGCTGGCAAAGTTGCCCAGGCCCTTGTCCAGGTCCTGCTCGATGACGTTGATGCCCTTGGCCACGCACTCGGCGATGTTGTCCGGGTCGTTTTCCAGGCCATAGCCGGTGACTTGCTTGTTGTCACGCAGCCAGGTCAGCAACTCGCCGTCACCGCAGCCGAGGTCGAGCACGCGGCTGCCGGCGGGGATCCATTCCTGGATGATTTCCAGATCGGCTCTCATGTCTTCCTCAAAGCGAAATACGGTTCATGTAATTGCTGAACGCCTGCAAATAGCGCGGGATCGGAATCAGGAAGGCGTCGTGGCCTTGCGGAGCGTCGATCTCCAGGTAGCAGACGTCTTTCTTGGCCGCCATCAGCGCGTCCACCAGTTCCCGCGAGCGGGCAGGGGAGAAGCGCCAGTCGGTGGTGAAGGACATCACGCAGAACTTGGCCGTGGCGCCGGCGAAGGTTTTCGCCAGGTCATCGTCGAAGTTCGCTGCCGGGTCGAAGTAGTCCAGCGCCTTGGTCATCAGCAGGTAGGTGTTGGCGTCGAAACGCCCGGAGAACTCTTCGCCCTGATAACGCAGGTAGCTTTCAACCTGGAACTCGACGCTGTGGAAGTCGTAGTTGAGCTTTTCGCTTTTGAGGCCGCGACCGAATTTCTCGCCCATGGAGTCGTCGGACAGGTACGTGATGTGCCCGACCATCCGCGCCAGCATCAGCCCGCGCTTGGGGATCACCCCGGCCTCCTGGAACGAACCGCCGTGGAACTCGGGGTCGGTGAGGATCGCCTGGCGCGCCACTTCGTTGAAGGCGATGTTCTGCGCCGACAATTTGGGGGCCGAGGCGATGGCCAGGCAGTGCCGAATGCGTTCCGGGTAGGTGATGCTCCACTGCATCGCCTGCATACCGCCGAGGCTGCCGCCGATGACCGCAGCCCATTGGCTGATGCCGAGCAGGTCCGCCAGGCGTGCCTGGCTGTGCACCCAGTCTTCCACGG
Source organism: Pseudomonas sp. NPDC086251 (assembly GCF_044746405.1). Taxonomy (NCBI): domain Bacteria; kingdom Pseudomonadati; phylum Pseudomonadota; class Gammaproteobacteria; order Pseudomonadales; family Pseudomonadaceae; genus Pseudomonas; species Pseudomonas sp. NPDC086251. The sequence continues at coordinate 214,010 of NZ_JBIVBY010000003.1, read as the reverse complement.
TCAGCACCGGGAAGTCGGCGCCGAAGGGCTTGCCGGTTTCCGGGTTGATGCTGCTCGGGCCGGTGGAGCCGTTGCAACCGCCGAGGTTGTTCAGGCTGACCACGAAGAACTTGTTGGTGTCGATGGGCTTGCCGGGGCCGATGCAGCTGTCCCACCAGCCGGGTTTGCGGTCGTCGGGGCTGTGGAAGCCAGCCGCGTGATGGTGACCGGACAAGGCGTGGCAGATCAGCACGGCGTTGCTCGCCGTGGTGTTCAGCGTGCCGTAGGTTTCGTAAATCAGGTCATACGCTGGGAGCGAACGGCCGCAGGCCAGAGCCAGGGGTTCGCTGAAGTGCGCCACTTGCGGCGTCACCAGACCAACAGAATCGGGGGGAAAGGCAGTTGGCATCGACCCTGCTCTCGTTGAAATGAGGCGTAAGTCTAAAGACCAGTGTGGCCAGCGGCAAGCAAAGGCCGGGCCTGATTTTTTTCAGGTGGACCGGGGCGCGGCATTCGCGGGCAAGCCTCGCTCCTACAGATTTGTGGTGGTGCGCGATGTTGCGTTTAACCCATACCTATAGGAGCGAGGCTTGCCCGCGAAGAACGATAACGCGGTCAGCCTGCCGGACGCGCCAGATCGGGCAAATTCGGCAGCTTCTTCGGCGAACAGATGCGCACCCGCTTCTGCCGGTTCAACTCACCACTGATCAAACTCACCTGACTTTTGGCAACCCCAAACGCCTTGGCCAGGAACGCCATCAGATAGGCATTGGCCTTGCCTTCAACCGGCGGTGCGGTCAGGCGGATCTTCAGGCGATCACCGTGCAGCCCGCAGAAATCATCGCTGCGGGCCGCCGGTTGCAGGTGACATTCCAGAATCAAGTCGTCACCGTCCCAGCGAAAGTAGCTCACCGGGTCAGATCAGCCCGAGCAAGCCGTTGGGCATGAGGGCGAAGTACGCCAGACGCGGGATCAGCCAGCTTTGCAGCAGCTGGATCACGATAAACGCGAAGATCGGCGAGATATCGAGGCCGCCCAGGTTCGGAATGATCCGGCGGAACGGCGCGAGTACCGGTTCAGTAATCTGCGCGACCAGTTCGGCGCCCGGATTGTGGCTGCCCGGTGCGACCCACGACAGAATCACGCTGATGATCATCGCCCAGAAAATAATATTCAAAAACAGCGAGAAGAGCGCGATCAGGGCCCACGGCACCAGGAACAGCCAGTCGACCATGAAGCCTTTGAGCAGCAGGATGACCGCTATCAACAGCATCTGGATGATCAGCGCCAGTACCAGCGATGACATGTCCAGCCCGAACATGCTCGGGATCACCCGGCGCAGAGGCTTGAGCAACGGTTGCGTGGCTTTGACGATGAACTGGCAGAGCGGGTTGTAGAAGTTCGCCCTGACCAGTTGCAGGATGAAGCGCATCAGCACGATCAGCAGGTATAGGCTGCCTAGGGTTTTAATGATGAAAATGGCAGCGTCATTGAGTCCGAGCATCATTGATTCCTTTGTAAGAGCTGATTAGCGACCAAGTTGTTCAGCCATCTCGGCCGAGCGGTGAGCCGCGGCGCCGAGTGCTTTTTCTACAAGGGCTTCGAAGCCCCCGGCCTGGAACGACTTGATTGCAGCTTCCGTGGTGCCCGCAGGCGATGTCACGCGACGACGCAATTCGGCCGCATCGACGTCACTGGCGACGGCCATGTGCGCGGCGCCCAACGCGGTTTGCAGGGTCAACTGCGCGGCGACGTCTGCCGGCAGGCCGAGCTTCACGCCAGCAGCGGTCATGGCTTCGATCAGCAGGAAGAAGTACGCCGGGCCCGAGCCGGACACGGCGGTGACCGCATCCAGTTGCTGCTCTTCATCCAGCCACAGCGCGATGCCGACGGCGGACAACAGCTCCTGCGCCTGCTGGCGTTGCTCGGCGTTCACTTCGGCCGTGGCGTACAAACCGCTGACGCCCTGACGCAGCAGCGCCGGGGTGTTGGGCATGCAACGCACGATCGGTTGGGCGCCCAGCCAGTTGTTCATGCTGGCGCAGGTGATGCCGGCAGCAATCGACACCACCAGTTGATTCGGCTTGAGGCTTGGGCGAATCGCTTCGCACACGGCTTTCATCGCCTGGGGTTTGACCGCCAGTACGACGACGTCGGCGTCCTGGATGGCTTCGGCGTTGTCGGCGAACACCTCGATACCGTGTTCAGCCTTCACTTTGGCGCGGGTTTCAGCGCCTGGATCGCTGGCGCGGATCTGCGCGGCGTCCAGACCTTTGGCGCGCAGGCCGCCGATCAGGCTGGCGGCCATGTTGCCGGCACCGATAAAGGCAATACGAGTCTTGCTCATGTCAGGTCCTTATAGAGAGGTAAGTCAGCCATGTTTATGGCTGGCCGTAGTCGCGGGCGCCAAACAGGGCCGTACCGATACGGACCCAGGTGGCGCCTTGGGCGATGGCCGACTCGAGGTCGTGGCTCATGCCCATGGAAAGTGTGTCGAGCGGCAGGTTCAGGCTGGCTTGCAGGCTTTGTACAGCAGCAAAAGCGGCATCCTGGGCGGCGCGATCGTCAGTCGGTTCAGGGATCGCCATCAACCCGCGCAGCTTGATGCGCGGCAATTCGCTGATGGCGCTGGCCAGGGCCGGCAGATCGGCCGGGGTGCAGCCGGACTTGCTGGCTTCACCGCTGACGTTGACCTGGATGCAAATGTTCAAGGGCGGCAAATCGACGGGACGTTGTTCGGACAGGCGTTGTGCGATTTTCAAGCGGTCCACGGAATGCACCCAGGCGAAATGCTCGGCGATAGCGCGAGTCTTGTTCGATTGAATGGGGCCGATGAAGTGCCAGATCAAGGGCAGGTCGGCCAATTCGAGCTGTTTGCCCAGGGCCTCCTGCAGATAGTTCTCGCCAAAGTCGCGGAGCCCGGCGGCGTAGGCTTCACGCAAGGCCTCGGCGGGCTTGGTCTTGCTCACGGCGAGCAATTGGACACTGTGTTCGTCGCGGTGGGCGGCGAGTGTTGCGGCATGTATGCGCGAACTAACCTGTGCGATGTTGTCTGCTATCGTGGACATCAAGAGGCGCCAGCGGTCTGAAGGTTCGCGGCATTCTACTGGAATTGAGGAACGCTATGGATATCACTGAGCTGCTGGCTTTCAGCGCTAAACAGGGCGCGTCCGACTTGCACCTGTCCGCCGGCCTGCCCCCGATGATTCGGGTGGATGGCGATGTGCGGCGGATCAATTTGCCGGCGCTGGAGCACAAGCAGGTGCAGGCGCTGATTTACGACATCATGAACGACACCCAGCGGGTGGAATTCGAGAAGCACCTGGAAACTGATTTTTCCTTCGAAGTGCCCGGCATCGCGCGCTTTCGGGTTAACGCGTTCAACCAGAATCGCGGCGCGGGGGCGGTGTTCCGCACCATTCCGTCCAAGGTCCTGAGCCTGGACGACCTGGGCATGGGCGAAGTGTTTCGCAAGATTACCGAATCGCCCCGTGGGCTGGTGTTGGTCACGGGCCCGACCGGGTCCGGCAAGTCCACCACCCTGGCGGCGATGATCGATCACCTGAACAACCATCGCCATCACCACATCCTCACCATCGAAGACCCGATCGAGTTCGTCCACGAATCGCGCAAATGCCTGATCAACCAGCGCGAAGTCCATCGCGATACCCGCAGCTTCGCCACGGCCCTGCGCTCGGCCCTGCGGGAAGACCCGGACGTGATTCTGGTGGGGGAAATGCGCGACCTCGAGACGATTCGCCTGGCGTTGACCGCTGCCGAGACTGGCCATTTGGTGTTTGGCACGCTGCACACCACGTCGGCGGCGAAAACCATCGACCGGGTGGTGGATGTGTTTCCGGGGGACGAGAAGTCGATGGTGCGTTCGATGCTTTCCGAGTCACTGCTGGCGGTGGTTTCCCAGGCGCTGGTGAAGAAGGTCGGCGGTGGGCGGATCGCGGCGCATGAAATCATGCTCGGCACGTCGGCGATCCGTAACCTGATCCGCGAAGACAAAGTGGCGCAGATGTACTCGTCGATTCAAACCGGCGGGAACCTGGGGATGCAGACGCTGGACATGTGCTTGAAGGAGCTGGTGACCAAGGGCTTGATCAGCCGGGATCATGCGCGGGAGAAGGCGCGCTCGCCGGATAATTTCTGAGGGGATTTGTAGCGCTTCCAAAGACGCCTTCGCGAGCAAGCCCGCTCCCACATTTAACCGCAGTCCCAAGGGGGAACTCGGTCAAATGTGGGAGCGGGCTTGCTCGCGAAGAGGCCGTCATGATCGAAACAGATGCCGGGTCAGCACCCGGCGCTTCGAATCAGCGCTGAACAACCTGTATGGCGTTCTGCTCTTTCGGCAGCACCCGCTTGGCAACCACGTAGTGGCTTTCCCAGTACGGTTTCTTCAGGGTGTCGATGGTCACCGACTTGCCACGACGCGGTGCGTGGATAAAGCGGTCGTTGCCCAGGTAAATAGCAACATGATTGACCCGACGGCTCTTGATGTTGAAGAAAATCAGGTCGCCCGGCTTCAGGTCGTTACGATCGACTTTCGTGCCATGGCCGCTGGCCATTGCGTTGGACGTGCGTGGCAGGTCGAACGTGGCGTCATTGAACGCGTATTTCACCAGGCCGCTGCAATCGAAGCCTTTGCTTGGGCTGCTGCCGCCCCAACGGTAAGGCGTACCGAGGACATTCACGGCACGGCTCAACACGTTGCTGCTTTCCTTGTTCGCCATCGGCGGAACAAGCTTGCTGCTGGCATTGCTGACGCTGCTCAGTCGAGTGGAGCGTTTTACGGTCGATTTGTATTTGCTCGAAGGAACAGATACATGGGATTTTGGGGTGTAACCATTAACGTTTGGAAGACGTTGCTCACGATTGGTGGCGTGGGCGGCCAGTGGCATCAAAAGGCAAATGGTTAGCCATGTCTTGAAAAATGGACGCATTAGGCAAGGCTCATATAGGTTAGCGCGCAACTTTATAACAGCTTTTTTGGCCCTTCCGAGGCCGTTGGTCGATTCAACTTTCGGGCAACGGAACCAAATAAGCTGAAAATTGACGCAATTGTCCGACAGAAGTCAGGTGGTATAAGGCTTTGACGGGACACAAGGTAGCAGATGCCATACGTCGGCCACCTGTAAAAAAGTCACAAAGAATTCAAGAATATTTATCTATCGTGTGAATCGAGGTCCTTCATGAACACCTATCAACACCCTGTTTCGCACCAAGATACGCACAGTAAAGTGATTGGTTACCTGCTGTGGATTCTCGGTTTTACCGGGGCCCATCGCTTCTATTACGGCAAGCCAGTGACCGGGACGATCTGGTTCTTCACGTTTGGCTTGATGGGCATCGGATGGCTGATCGACCTGTTTCTGATCCCGGCCATGGACCGTGAAGCCGACCTGCGTTTTACCGCCGGACCTATCGAATACAACGTTGCCTGGATTCTGCTGACGTTTCTTGGGGTGTTCGGCGTACACCGGATGTATCAGGGGAAATGGATCAGCGGGTTGCTGTACCTGGTGACGGGCGGGTTGTTCTTTGTCGGGGTGCTGTATGACTTCTGGACGTTGAATGACCAGGTTTCTATTCGCAATGCGCAGAATAGAGGCGCCTTCCAGTAAGCCATCGCGAGCAAGCCCGCTCCCACATTCGACCGCATTCCTATGGGGGAACTCGGTTAAATGTGGGAGCGGGCTTGCTCGCGAATGCAGGCAACTCGGTCTTAAGCCTGGTGGCTGATCCGCCCATCCACCAGCGTGTAACGCACCACACCCGGCAGGCTATGCCCAATGAACGGGCAGTTCTCACCCTTGGACAGCCAGGTTTCACCGGCCACGGTCGAAGTCGCAGGGTCGAACAGCACGATGTCCGCCGCACCGCCCACCGCCAATTTGCCCGCCGGCAGGCGCAAGGCCTCGGCAGGTCCAGCGCTGAGACGCGCCAGCAGCGTCGGCAGGTCCAGTAAACCGTCTTCTACCAGTGTCATCGCCAGCGGCAGCAGCAGTTCAACACTGCTGATGCCCGGCTCGGTGGCACCGAACGGTGCCAGTTTGGCGTCCCGCTCGTGGGGCTGGTGATGGCTGGAAATGGCCGAGACCACGCCCGACTTCACCGCTGCACGCAGGCCATCGCGGTCGGCGCGGGTGCGCAGCGGCGGCTGGACGTGATAGAGGCTGCTGAAGTCGATCAGCGCTTCGTCGGTCAGGATCAGCTGATACAACGCCACATCGGCAGTCACCGGCAGCCCACGCGCCTGGGCCTGAGCGATCAGGGCCACGCCGCGCGCGCTGGTGAGCTGGCTGAAGTGCGCACGTACGCCACTTTGCTCGACCAGCAGCAGATCCCGGGCCAAAGCCACGGTTTCAGCAGTCTCTGGAATGCCCGGCAAACCGAGGAAACTTGCCGTCGGGCCTTCGTGGGCCAGGCCACCTTCGGCCAGGTCATGGTCCTGCGAATTGAAAATCACCGTCAGGTCGAACGTCGCTGCGTACTCCAGCGCCCGGCACAGCGTGCGGGTGTTGCGGAAGCTTTCCAGGCCGTTGCCGAAGGCCACGCAGCCGGCATCGCGCAGTGCCACGAGCTCTGCCAGCTGTTCGCCGTCCAGGCCTTTGCTCAGGGCGCCGATCGGGAAGACTTTGGTGTTGCCGGCTTCGCGCGCGCGGTCGAGGATCAGTTCGGCCACGGCCGAGGTGTCCAGCACCGGTTTGGTTTTCGGCGGGCAGCACAGGCTGGTGACACCGCCAGCGGCGGCGGCGCGGGTTTCACTGGCGATCGAGCCTTTGCGGCTGTAACCGGGCTCGCGCAGGGCGACGTTCAGGTCAACCAGCCCAGGTGCGGCCACCAGGCCTTTGGCGTCGATAGTATCGACGGCGACAAAACCGGCCGGGGCGGCGCCCAGGGCGATGATCTTGCAGGCTTCAATATGGATGTCGGTGACTTTATCCAGACCGGAGGTTGGATCGATAACGCGTGCGCCGAGAATGCTGAGCTTCACTGGGCGTTCTCCTGCTCGAATTGGCGCTGGGCAGTCTGCCCGCTCATGGCCATGGACAGCACGGCCATACGAATCGCGATGCCATAGGTGACCTGATTGAGGATCACCGAGTGCGGGCCGTCGGCCACCGCCGACTCAATCTCCACGCCACGGTTGATCGGCCCCGGGTGCATGACGATGCAATCCGGCTTGGCCCCGGCCAGGCGCGCGGTGGTCAGGCCGAACAGGCGGTAGAACTCGCCTTCGCTCGGCAGCAGGCCGCCGGTCATGCGTTCACGCTGCAGGCGCAGCATGATCACCACGTCGACGTCTTTCAGGCCTTCGGCCATGTCGGTGTAGACCTTCACGCCGTATTGCTCGATGCCGATCGGCAGCAGGGTTTTCGGCGCGATCACGCGGATGTCCGGGCAACCGAGGGTTTTCAGCGCGAGCATGTTCGAGCGCGCCACCCGCGAGTGCAGGATGTCGCCAACGATGGCCACCGAGAGATTTTCGAAGCCGCCCTTGTGCCGACGAATCGTCAGCATGTCGAGCATGCCCTGGGTCGGGTGCGCGTGACGGCCGTCGCCGCCGTTGATGATCGCCACTTGCGGGCACACATGCTCGGCGATGAAGTGCGCCGCGCCGGAATCACCGTGGCGCACGACAAACATGTCGGCCGCCATGGCTTCGAGGTTGCGCAGGGTGTCAAGCAGGGTTTCGCCCTTGCTTGCCGACGAGGTCGACACGTTCAGGGTGATCACGTCGGCCGACAGGCGCTGGGCCGCCAGCTCGAAGGTGGTGCGGGTGCGGGTGGAGTTCTCGAAGAACACGTTGCACACGGTCTTGCCGCGCAGCAACGGGACCTTCTTCACCGCCCGGGCGCCGACTTCGAGGAACGAGTCGGCGGTGTCGAGGATTTCCGTCAGCAGCTCGCGGCGCAAACCGTCGAGCGAGAGGAAGTGGCGCAGCTGGCCCTGATCATTGAGCTGCAGCGGGCGCTTGGTTTCTAGAGGCGTCATCGCGAGGGGGACTCTCAATAGGGCGAATTAAAGGGCGAGGTCTTGCAGTTCGAGCTTGAGCTCCGGGCCGGAGAGCTTCACGCGCTCGTGGGCCGCCAGTGACAGGGTCGCGCCCACCACGTTCGGGCGGATCGGCAGCTCGCCGGCGTCGAGGTCCAGCAGGCACACCAGCGTTACGCTGGCCGGGCGGCCGTAGTCGAAGAGTTCGTTGAGGGCGGCGCGGATGGTCCGGCCGCTCATCAGCACGTCGTCGATCAGCACCAGGTGCTGGCCTTCGATCTCGAACGGCAGCGCCGAGGGGCGCACTTGCGGGTGCAGGCCGTTCTGGCTGAAATCGTCGCGGTAGAAGGACACGTCCAGCGTGCCCAGGGGCGAATCGCTGCCCAGTTCATCGAGCAAGGCCTGGGCGACCCAGACGCCACCGGTACGAATACCGATGTAGCGCGGTTCGCTGATGCCACGGTGTTCCAGGTGTGCCTTGAGACGGATCGCCATCTGGCTGATCAGTTCGGCGGGATTGGGCAGGCTCATGGTTGCTCCTTCTTGGGCCCGAGCCGGTGCGTGCGGGGGTTGGCTCGGGTTGTAGCTAAGAGAGACGCCGTGACGGCTCTTCAGGATTCAAACAGTGCGGTGTTTTCGTCGAGCCAGCCTTGCAGGAGCAGGGCGGCCGCGATGGCGTCGACCGGGTTGTCGCGGTAACTGCCTTTCTGCCCGCCACGGTCACGCCGCTCGCCCTTGGCCTCGAAGGTGGTCAGGCGTTCGTCGTGGGTATAGAAGGGCAGGTTGTAGCGGCCGTTCAGGCGGCGGGCGAATTTTTCCGCGCGCAGGCACATGTCGCTCGGTGTGCCGTCCATGTTCAACGGCAGGCCGACCACCACGGCGTCGGGTTTCCACTCTTTAATCAGGGCTTCGACCTGGTTCCAGTCGGGAATGCCGTTTTGTGCCTTCAAGGTGCACAGCTCGCGGGCCTGGCCGGTAATGACCTGGCCGACCGCCACGCCGATCTGTTTGGTGCCGTAATCGAAACCCAGGATCAACCGCAGGGCCATCAGGCGTGCCCCGCCTGGCTGGTGAGCAGGCTGAGGTTGACGCCCAGGTGCTTGGCCGCCGCTTCGAGGCGCAGTTCGCTGCTGGTGTTGAACAGGATGTCGGCGTCGAACGGGCAGGTCAGCCAGGCGTTCTGGGTCAGTTCGGCTTCAAGCTGCCCGGGTTCCCAACCGGCATAGCCGAGGGCGATCAGGCTTTTGGCTGGGCCGACGCCGTCGGCGATGGCAAACAGCACGTCCTGGGAGGTCGACAGGGACAACTCGCCTTCCAGATCAACGGTCGCCTGAAAGCTCTTGCCGGAGGGATGCAGGACAAACCCGCGATCGGTCTGCACCGGGCCGCCAATAAAGATCGGCACATGCTGGCAGAGCATCGGCGGTTCGATATCGGGGCGCAGTTGCTCGAGAATATCGGCCAGGTTCAGGTCCTGCGGACGGTTGACCACGAGCCCCATGGCACCATTGGCCGTGTGCTCGACGATGTAGGTCAAGGTGTGCGCAAAGTTCGGGTCGACCATGTGCGGCATGGCGATCAGGAAGTGATGCTTGAGGTAGCTGGGGCTGACGTTCTTCATGAGCGCTAGTGTGGCGTTGGAGGGACGAACTGACAAGCTGGGGATGCACAGGAAATGCCCGCGCGGTTGCCTTTTTGATCGGGTTTGCTTGAGGGCCTCTTCGCGGGCAAGCCTCGCTCCTACAGGAACACGGCGTCTGTGTAGGAGCGAGGCTTGCCCGCGAAGGCGTCGGCCCAGTCACCACACATCGATCAATTACTGGAGAGTCTGTCCCCACGCGCAAACTTCCAGGTGCGGATGATTTCCAGCCGGTCGATGTCCGACAAGTCCCCGGTAAACGGCGAAAACGGCGCCGCCAGCCTGACGATCCGCTGCGCCGCCTGATCCAGCAGCGGTTGCCCGGAGGACTCGAGCACCAGCACTTCATATAGCGAGCCATCGCGGTTGATCGAGACCATCAGGCGCAAATTGCCGTAGATCTGTTTGCGCCGCGCTTCGTCGGGGTAATTGAGGTTGCCGATACGCTCGACCTTCTTGCGCCATTCGTCTTTGTACCAGGCGCCCTTGTCGCGCATGGTCGACGCCGCGCTCAGACGGTGGATGCGCGGTCGCTTGGCGTACAGCTGCTGTTCATTGGCCAGTTCCGCTTCCAGGCTGGCGATGTCGCTGGACAGCTGTTCGGCGTCGAAGGTCGGCGCTGCTACGGCAGGTTTGTTGACGGGCTTGGGTTCTTCGGTTTTGGCGGCGGCTTTTTTCGGCTTCGGCGCGACGGTCGTCACGGCAGCCTTGGGCGCGGCTTCCTGCACTTCAGGCTTGGCGGCCGGCGGTGGCGTGACTTTCTGCACCTTGTTGTCCTGGAAGGGCGCGACCTCGGTGGTCTTGGGAATTGCCTTTTTATCCAGGGTGCCGCTGCCTTGCTGATTTTCCTGAGCGAGGAAATCGGCTTTTTCAGGCTTCTTTTCACTCTTGAACGTGGCGAGGGTGATTTCCAGGGTCCTGCTGATCTGCTTGGGTTCGACCATGGTAAAGCCGACGCCCAACAGCAAGGCCAAGTGAATCAGCGCCGCGAGAAACAGGGTAAAACCGAGGCGATCGGCCGGGCGCACGCCACGATGGGCGAGTTCAACGGGCAGATCGGACGGCAGGGTCATAACAAGGAAACCAACATCGCGTTTTCACAGGCCGCGCATGATAACGCAATGTTGGTTTGGCTTATCAACGAGCCTTGAGCTTCTGATCGATGGCATCCATCAGCATCCCGCCAATATCGGTGCCGAACGCATTATCAATCTCGCGAATGCAGGTCGGGCTGGTGACGTTGATTTCGGTCAGGTGCTCGCCGATCACATCGAGACCGACAAACAGCAGGCCCTTCTCACGCAGGGTCGGGCCGACTTGTGCGGCAATCCAGCGATCCTTGTCGGTCAGCGGACGCGCTTCGCCACGGCCACCGGCCGCGAGGTTGCCACGGGTTTCGCCAGCCGCCGGAATCCGCGCCAGGCAGTAATCCACCGGCTCGCCGTCGATCATCAGGATGCGCTTGTCGCCATCGACGATGGCTGGCAGGTAACCCTGGATCATGATCTGCTGTTTGCCATGCAGGGTCAGGGTTTCGAGGATTACCGACAGGTTCGGGTGGCCAGCGGTGTGACGGAAGATCGACGAGCCGCCCATGCCGTCCAGCGGCTTGAGGATCACGTCGCCGTGATGATCGGCGAATTCACGCAATACGTCCGGGCGACGGCTGACGATGGTCGGCGGCGTGCACTGCGGGAACAGCGTGGCGAACAGTTTTTCGTTGCAGTCACGCAGGCTTTGCGGCTTGTTGACCACCAGCACGCCGGCGCGCTCGGCTTGTTCCAGCAGGTACGTGGAGTAGACGAACTCCATGTCGAACGGCGGATCCTTGCGCATCAGGATCACGTCCAGATCGCTCAGCAGCGCGTCAGTCTCGGCTTCCAGCTCGAACCATTTTTCCGGGTTGGCGAACACTTTCAGCGGACGCATCCGCGCCCGGGCTTCACCTTCAGCCTGGTACAAATCGCTCTGTTCCATATAGAACAGTTCCCAGCCGCGCTTCTGTGCGGCCAGCAGCATGGCCAGCGAGCTATCCTTTTTATAGGAAATGCCGGCAATAGGATCCATGACAATCCCGACGCGAACGCTCATGGGTTTTTCCTCGAAAATGGGGGGCTAATGTCGATCACTTGTAGGAGCGAGCCTGCTCGCGATAAACCTGAGAGCGCCTCGGGGTGTCAGGCGGTCAGCATTATCGTTAACGATCATCGCGAGCAGGCTCGCTCCCACAGAGGATCAGTCCAAAAGGACCGTATAAAAGTGGCGTCAGAGTGGCGCTGAGTGTGTTCCCGGTCAAGGAAAAACCACCTCGAAGGTCCCCCGATAGATTGGACATGGAGACTGTGCTAAAAAGGCTGCCATGTCGCGCTGGCCCTTGATCATCAAGGGTTTCGAGCCGTCAAACGGACAAATTGATTCGCAAAGGCGACGGTAGAGCATTTATGGAACAGCATTCCAGCGCCTTGAAGGTCATGGTGATCGACGATTCGAAGACGATTCGCCGCACCGCCGAAACGCTGTTGAAGAATGTGGGGTGTGAAGTCATCACGGCCATCGATGGTTTCGATGCGCTGGCGAAGATTGCCGACCATCATCCCGGCATTATCTTTGTCGACATCATGATGCCGCGTCTGGATGGCTATCAGACCTGCGCTTTAATCAAGAACAACAGTGCGTTCAAGTCCACGCCAGTGATTATGCTGTCGTCCAAGGACGGGCTGTTCGACAAGGCCAAGGGGCGCATCGTCGGCTCCGACCAGTTTTTGACCAAGCCTTTCAGCAAGGAAGAACTGCTGAACGCGATCCAGGCCCATGTACCGGGCTTCGCCGCCGTTTTGCCGCAGTAGGACACGCACAGTGACGCTCGGCCAGCGGGCCCGCGTCGACAAGAATGGGGAAGACCATGGCACGTATTCTGATCGTCGATGATTCGCCGACTGAAATGTACAAACTGACCGGCATGCTGGAAAAGCACGGTCATGAAGTGTTGAAAGCCGAAAACGGCGCCGACGGCGTAGCCCTGGCCCGCCAGGAAAAACCCGACGCGGTGCTGATGGACATCGTCATGCCCGGCCTCAACGGTTTCCAGGCGACCCGCCAGTTGACCAAAGACCCGGAAACCGGGCACATCCCGGTGATCATCATCACCACCAAGGATCAGGAAACCGACAAAGTCTGGGGCACGCGCCAGGGCGCCAAGGATTACCTGACCAAACCGGTCGACGAAGAAACCCTGATCAAGACCCTGAACAACGTGCTGGCCGGTTGATCGTCCGGCCATGACCGAGTCGCTGACCGCCTTCGAACTGCTGCTGCAGATCGACCAGCGCTGTCGTCTGCTGGCGGCGGACTTGCCGTCCCAGCCGACCCGGCAGGATAGTTGGAGCGGCATCGGTTTTCGCTTGGGCGAACACTGGTACGTCGCGCCCATGGGCGAAGTCAGCGAAGTGTTGCATGAACCGCGTTTCACCCAGCTGCCGGGGGTCAAACCCTGGGTCAAGGGCGTGGCCAACCTGCGCGGGCGGCTGTTGCCGATCATGGACCTGTACGGTTTCTTTGGTCATGAGCTGTCGGCGGTGCGCAAGCAGCGGCGGGTGTTGGTGGTTGAGCATGAAGACGTGTTTGCCGGGCTGATGGTCGATGAAGTCTTCGGCCTCCAGCACTTCGCCCAGGACAGTCTTGAACCCATGGAGACCCTGGGCGGCCCGATTGCACCGTTCATCAAAGGCCGGTTCCAGCGCGAGCAGAGCTGGCAGGTGTTCAGCCCGTTTGCGTTGGTGCAGTCCCAAAGCTTTATGCTCGTCGCGGTCTAGCTGGCCCGACACCGACCCAATGTGGGAGCGGGCTTGCTCGCGAATGCGGTGGGTCAGTCAGCATAGAGGTTGAATGAGAGACCGCATTCGCGAGCAAGCCCGCTCCCACAAGGGATCTTCGGTGGGTTCTAAAGGTTGGTTATTAGGCGAGGACCGATGATAAAAGCAAAAACAGGCAAGCCAGAAGGGTCGCGCAGCCGCTCGCAGATCATCGTGCTGTTCATCGCGCTGATCGTCTTCATCATGCTGCTGTTCGCCAACTTCGCTTACCTCAACACCCAGGCCACGTACGACAAACAGTACATCGCCCACGCCGGTGAGCTGCGCGTGTTGTCCCAGCGCATTGCCAAGAACGCCACCGAAGCCGCTGCCGGCAAAGCGGCGGCGTTCAAGTTGCTGAGCGATGCGCGCAATGATTTTGCCCAGCGCTGGGGTTATCTGAAGAAGGGCGATCCGTCCACGGGCCTGCCGCCGGCACCGTCCACCGTGCGCCCGGAAATGCGCGCCGTGCAGCTGGATTGGGAGCGCCTGCTGAAAAACACTGACGCGATCCTCTCCAGCGAACAGACCGTGCTGTCCCTGCATCAAGTCGCCGCGACCCTGGCCGAAACCGTGCCGCAGTTGCAGGTCGAGTACGAAAAAGTCGTCGAAATCCTCCTGCAACGTGGTGCACCGGCAGCCCAGGTGGCGATGGCCCAGCGCCAGTCGCTGCTGGCCGAACGGATTCTCGGCGCGGTGAACACCGTGTTGTCCGGCGACGAAAACTCGCAACAGGCCGCCGACGCCTTCGGGCGCGACGCCGCGCGTTTCGGCCAGGTGCTCAACGGCATGCTGCAGGGCAATACAGCGCTAAGGGTCAGCCAGGTTGAAGACCGCGATGCCCGCGCCCGCTTGACCGAGATTTCCGAGCTGTTCGAATTCGTGTCCGGGTCGGTGGATGAAATCCTCGAAACCTCGCCGGAGCTGTTCAAGGTTCGCGAATCGGCCAGCAACATTTTCACCTTGTCACAAACCCTGCTCGACGAAGCCTCGCACCTGGCCATCGGTTTCGAAAACCTCGCCGGCGGGCGCAATACCGACACCATTGGCGGCTATGTGCTGGGCCTGGCGGCGCTGATGTCGATCATCCTGATCGGCCTGGTGATGGTGCGCGAAACCAATCGCCAGTTACGCGAGACCGCCGAGAAGAACGAACGCAACCAGAACGCGATCATGCGCCTGCTCGACGAAATCGAGGACCTGGCCGACGGCGACCTCACCGTCACCGCCTCGGTGACCGAAGACTTCACCGGGACCATCGCCGACTCGATCAACTATTCCGTGGACCAATTGCGCGATCTGGTGGCGACCATCAACCTCACCGCCGGCCAGGTCGCCGCCGCCGTGCAGGAAACCCAGGCCACCGCGATGCACCTGGCCCAGGCCTCGGAGCATCAGGCGCAACAGATTTCCGAAGCCTCCACCGCGATCAACGACATGGCCCAGTCCATCGACCAGGTGTCCGCCAATGCGGCCGAATCCTCGGCGGTGGCCGAGCGCTCCGTGGAGATCGCCAACAAAGGCAACGAGGTGGTGCACAACACCATTCACGGGATGGACAATATCGGCGAGCAGATTCAGGACACGGCCAAACGCATCAAGCGCCTGGGTGAGTCTTCTCAGGAAATCGGCGACATTGTCAGCCTGATCGATGACATTGCCGATCAAACCAATATTCTCGCGCTCAACGCGGCGATCCAGGCCTCGATGGCCGGTGATGCCGGGCGCGGTTTTGCGGTGGTGGCCGACGAAGTGCAGCGCCTGGCCGAGCGCTCATCCGCCGCGACCCGGCAGATCGAAACCCTGGTGCGGGCGATTCAGACCGACACCAACGAAGCGGTGATTTCCATGGAGCAGACCACCACCGAAGTGGTGCGCGGCGCGCGTCTGGCGCAGGATGCCGGAGTGGCCCTGGAAGAAATCGAAGGGGTATCGAAGACCCTCGCGGCGCTGATCCAGAGTATTTCCAATGCAGCGCAGCAACAGACGTCTTCGGCCGGGCAGATTTCCCTGACGATGAACGTGATCCAGCAGATCACTTCGCAGACCTCGTCAGGCTCGACCGCCACCGCCGAGAGCATCGGCAACCTGGCGAAAATGGCCAGCCAGCTGCGGCGTTCGGTGTCCGGTTTCACCTTGCCGGCCGCCCGGGCCACGGCAGTGGACAAGGCGTGAAGCGCCTGCGGGCGTATGATTCTTGATTGGCGTGGGGACTGGAGTGGTTATGGGTGATCGGCACGACTATGTGGCCCTCGAGTGGGTCAAAGGCGAGATTGCCGAAACACTGAAAGTGGCTCATCAGGCAATCGAAACCTTGCTCGATGACCCGCAGGCGACGCACGCCCTGAGTGAATGCCTGGCGTGCATCCATCAGGTTCACGGCAGTTTGCAGATGGTCGAGTTCTACGGCGCGGCATTGCTCGCCGAAGAAATGGAGCAACTGGCCGCCGCCTTGCAGCAGGATCGCGTCAGCCATCGCGACGAATCGATCCACCTGTTGATGCAGGCCCTTGGGCAACTGCCGATTTACCTTGATCGGGTGCAAGGCGCCCGCCGCGACTTGCCGCTGGTGGTGCTACCGTTGATTAACGACTTGCGCAGCGCCCGTGGTGAAAGCCTGCTCTCGGAAACCAGCCTGTTCAGCCCGCAACTGCCGGAACTGCCCGCGCTGGACGAAGAATCGTTGGCGCTGCTGGAACCGGCAGAATTGCCCAACGTGCTGCGCAAATTGCGCCAGATGCTGCAAATGGCCCTGGTCGGATTCCTGCGTGAGCAGGATAACCAGACCAATCTCGATTACCTGGCCAAGGTCTTCGCGCGCCTCGAAGGGTTGTGCGGCAACGCGCCGCTGAGCCCGTTGTGGCAAGTCGCCTCGGCGCTGGTCGAAGGCATGCGCAGCGGTTCGATCGCCAACAGTCCGGCGCTGCGCAGCTTGTTCAAGGACGCCGACAAAGAACTCAAGCGCCTGCTCGAACAGGGCATGCGTGGCATCAATCAACCGGCGCCGCCGGAGCTGCTCAAGAGTTTGCTGTTTTACATTGCCAAGGCCGAACATCCCACCGGGCAGATGCTGACCATGAAAGATCGCTACGGACTGGACGACGCGCTGCCCGACAGCGCAATGGTCGACGAAGAACGCGCACGGCTGGCGGGCCCCGACCGCGACGCCATGCGTTCGGTGTTGGCAGCGCTGTGTGAAGAATTGGTGCGGGTCAAAGAGCGCCTGGACTTGTTCGTGCGCAGCGACCGCCAGCACACCTCGGACCTTGAAAGCCTGCTGGCGCCGCTGCGCCAGATCGCCGACACCCTGGCGGTGCTGGGTTTCGGCCAGCCGCGCAAGGTCATCATTGATCAATTGGCGGTGGTGTTGAGCCTTGCCCAGGGCCAGCGCGAACCCAACGACGCGATCCTCATGGACGTCGCCGGGGCCTTGCTCTACGTCGAGGCGACCCTGGCCGGCATGGTTGGCACCGTGGAACCGGAAAGCCAGGAAGAAAGCCGCCTGCCGACCACCGACCTGACGCAGATTCACCAGATCGTCATCCGCGAAGCACGCATCTGCCTGCAACAGGCCAAGGACATGATCGTCGACTACATCGACGCCGACTGGGACCGACAGCACTTGCAGCCATTGCCGGCCTTGCTGACCCAGGTGCGCGGGGCGCTGGCGATGATTCCGTTGAGCCGCGCGGCAAGCCTGATCGAGGCCTGCAACCACTTTATCCGCGAGCATCTGCTGCTGGAACCGGACCAGCCCGGTTGGCAGGAATTGGACAGCCTGGCCGATGTGGTCACCAGCATCGAGTATTACCTGGAGCGTCTCAGCGACGACCCCGAAGCCCCCGGTGAACAGTTACTCGACGTTGCGCAGAAAAGCCTCGCCGCACTCGGTTTTTTCCCCAGTGAACAGAACGTGCCGGTGCTTGAGGACGTGCTGAGCCCGAGTGAAGCGCAGGTCATGCAGGAGCAGCAGGCACTCGACGATCCCGAGGTCGTGCAGACGCTGGCCGAGGTGCTGGGCAGTCCCGTTCCCGCCGTCAATCCCCCCGCGCGGAACACCCCGGGTAGCCTGTTACCGCCGCCGACGGGTGAAGAGCCCGTGGACGATGAGCTGCGGGAAGTCTTCCTCGAAGAAACCGATGAAGTCCTGGAGATCCTCCGGGAATACCTGCCACGCTGGGCGGCCAATCCCGACAGTGAATCGGCCCTGAGTGAATTGCGCCGGGCCTTTCATACGCTCAAGGGCAGTGGCCGGATGGTCCGCGCCCTGGTGCTCGGCGAACTGGCCTGGACCGTGGAAAATCTGCTTAATCGCGTGCTCGAACACAGCGTCGCTCCCGGTGCTGCGGTCCAGCAATTAGTGACTGATGCACTGAACCTGTTGCCGGAACTGGTGGCCGAATTCGCCGCCAATGCCCAACGCCAGCGCAACGATGTCGATCAATTGGCAGCCCGCGCGCATGCCTTGGCCAAGGGCGATGACCAGGCCAGCGATGAGGACACACAGGATGTCGCGGCCCTCGATCCGCTGCTGCTGGAGATTTTCCGCAAAGAAGCCGAGACCCATTTAAACAGCCTCAACCGCTTCCTCGATCAAGCCGCCGAGCAGGTGCCGTTGCAGGCCAGCGACGAGCTGCAGCGCGCGTTGCACACCTTGAAGGGCAGCGCCTACATGGCCGGCGTGTTGCCGATTGCCGAGCTCGCGGCTTCGCTGGATCAACTGGCCCGTGAGTACAAGGCGCACCTCATCGCCCTGGACCTGGACGAAGTGGAGCTGCTGCTCGAAGCCGAAGGCCTGTTCCGGCTCGGCTTGCGTCAACTCAAGACCGATCCGCTGGCCGAGATTCCCGGTGCCCACGCGTTGATCGAACGCCCCCAGGCGTTGTTGGCCGAGCGCCTGCAAGCCCTGTTGAGCGCGCCGCACACCGCACTGCGCACCAAGCGCGATCCGCAACTGATCAACAACTTTCTCGCCCAGGGCATGGACATCCTGCTGGACGCCGAAAGCCTGTTGCAACGCTGGCAGCAGCACCCCGGCGAGCGTCAGGAACTCAGCGCGCTGCTGGACGAATTGACCACCCTCGGCGAAGGCGCGCACCTGGCCGATCTGCACCCGGTGGATGACCTCTGCGAAGCCTTGCTTGACCTGTACGGCGCCGTGGAAGAAAGCAGCCTGGCGGTCAGCGAGACGTTTTTCCATGAGGCACAAAGTGCCCATGAAGCGCTGATCAACATGCTCGACGAACTGGCCGCCGGCCAGGAAGTCAGCCCGCAACCGGAACGTATCCGGGCCTTGCGCGACTTGCTCGACACGAGCCTCGACCCGTCGGCCATGGGCCTGATCCGCAGCGACGGCAGCCGCACCCTGAATATCCGCGATTTGGGCGAAGCCACCGCCGAACTGGAAAACACCTTACCCCCTGTGGGAGCGAGCCTGCTCGCGATGGACGTCAACGATGACGCGTTTTCATTGGATGAGCGCGGCGCCCATGAGCCCATCGCGAGCAGGCTCGCTCCCACAAGGGACCGAGAACTGGACGATGAAATCGTTTCGATCTTCCTCGAAGAGGCCGTGGATATTCTCGAAAGCGCGGGCCAGGCTTTGCAGCGCTGGCTGAACGACCCGGACAACGCCGCGCCGTTGTTGTCGTTACAGCGAGATTTGCACACCCTCAAGGGCGGCGCCCGCATGGCTGAGGTCGAGCCGGTCGGCGACCTGGCCCATGAATTGGAAAGCCTCTATGAAGGTCTGGTAGATCGCCGTTACAGCCACAGCGAGGCGTTGGCGCAACTGCTGCAACAGAGCCATGACCGGCTCGCAACGTTGCTCGAACAGTTGCAGGACCAGCAGCCTCTGGGCAATCCGGGCGAGCTGATCGAAGCCATTCGTGACTTCCGCAAAGGCAATGCCAGCGCGGCTGAAACGCTCGAGCCTGCTCGGGGCGAGGATTCGCCGGGGCATGATCCGGAGCTGCTGGAGATCTTCCTCGAAGAAGGTTTCGACATCATCGAAAACTCCGGTGCGGCGCTGCTGCGCTGGCAGGCCGAGCCGTCGAATCGTCAGGAAATGGAAACCCTGTTGCGCGATCTGCATACCCTCAAGGGGGGCGCGCGAATGGTCGAAATCGCGGCGATCGGTGACCTCGCCCACGAGCTGGAATTCCTCTACGAAGGCTTGTCGACGGGTGTGCTGCAACCAACCGCTGCGCTGTTTGCGCTGTTGCAAAGCAGTCACGACCGACTGGCGCAGATGCTCGACGCGGCCCGCGCCGGTCATCCCATGCCGCCGGCTGATCGACTGATCGACGCGATCCAGAATTTCAGCCACCCGGCGCTGCCCGAGGCGGCGGAACCGCTGGTCTCAACGGCAAAAATCGAGACGCTCGCGCCACAACCCGATGCCGCTGCCGACATGGTCAAGGTCTCGGCGGAACTGCTCGATGACCTGGTCAACCTGGCCGGCGAAACCTCGATCTTTCGCGGCCGCATCGAACAGCAGGTCAACGATGCACGGGTGGCCCTGAGCGAGATGGAAACCACCATCGAGCGCATGCGCGATCAATTGCGCCGCCTCGATACCGAAACCCAGGGGCGGATTCTCAGCCGTCAGCAAGTCGACGCCGAGCGCCTGGGCTACGAAGAATTCGACCCGCTGGAAATGGACCGTCACTCGCAGTTGCAGCAGCTGTCACGCGCGCTGTTCGAGTCCGCCTCCGACTTGCTCGACCTCAAGGAAACCCTCGACCGACGCAATCAGGACGCGGAAAACCTGCTGCAACAGCAGGGCCGCATCAACACCGAATTGCAGGAAGGCCTGATGCGCACGCGCATGGTGCCGTTCGAACGGATGCTGCCACGGCTGAAACGCATTGTCCGTCAGGTCTCCAGCGAGCTGGGCAAAGACGTCGAATTCATCGTCGGCAACGCCGAAGGCGAGATGGACCGCAACGTCCTCGAGCGCATGGCTGCGCCGCTGGAACACATGCTGCGCAACGCCGTGGACCATGGGCTGGAATCCGCCGAGGTGCGTATGGCGGCGGGTAAAACGGCGCAAGGGCGGATCACCCTCGACCTGTCGC
This sequence comes from Pseudomonas sp. NPDC086251, assembly GCF_044746405.1. Lineage (NCBI taxonomy): Bacteria > Pseudomonadati > Pseudomonadota > Gammaproteobacteria > Pseudomonadales > Pseudomonadaceae > Pseudomonas > Pseudomonas sp. NPDC086251. Next base: position 193,458 of record NZ_JBIVBY010000003.1, on the reverse strand, counting down.
GAGAGGGTGGCGACATCATTTTCGACATCCGCGACGACGGTGCCGGCGTGCCGCTGGAGGCGGTACGGCGCAAGGCGATCAAGCGCGGATTGCTGGCGCCGGACAGCGACATCAGCGACCGCGACGTGCTGCAATTCATCCTGCAGCCGGGGTTCTCCACCGCCGAAAAAATCACCCAGATCTCCGGACGTGGTGTCGGCATGGACGTGGTGCATGAAGAGGTGCGGCAACTCGGCGGCTCGATGAGCATCGACTCGGTGCCAGGGCAGGGCGTGCATTTTCGCATCCGCCTGCCGTTTACCGTGTCGGTCAACCGTGCACTGATGGTGCAGTGCGGAGAGGACCAATACGCGATCCCGCTGAACACCATCGACGGCATCGTGCGCGTGCTGCCCAACGAACTCGAAGGGCATTACCGGCTCGATCCACCGACCTATAAATACGCCGGGCAACACTATGAGCTGTGCTACCTCGGCGAATTGCTGAAAACCAGCACCCGCCCGAAACTGCTGGGCCAGAGCCTGGCGTTGCCAGTGTTGCTGGTGCAGTGCAACGAACGCCACATCGCCGTGCAAGTCGACGCCATGGCCGGCACCCGCGAGATCGTGGTGAAAAGCCTCGGCCCGCAATTTGCGGCGGTGCAGGGTTTGTCCGGGGCAACGATTCTCGGTGACGGTCGGGTGGTGCTGATTCTCGATCTGCTCGCGCCGATCCGGGCCATGCAGGCGCATGTGCCACAGCGGACGTTGACCCAGGATGTCGAGGTCGAGCCGCACAAACCACTGCTGGTGTTGGTGGTAGATGACTCGGTGACCGTGCGCAAGGTCACCAGCCGTTTACTGGAACGCCACGGCATGAACGTGCTGACCGCCAAGGATGGAGTCGACGCTATGCTGCTGCTCGAAGAACACACGCCGGACCTGATGCTGCTGGACATCGAAATGCCGCGCATGGACGGCTTCGAAGTCGCGACCCAGGTGCGCGCCGACGAGCGTTTGCAGCATTTGCCGATCATCATGATCACCTCACGCACCGGCCAGAAACACCGCGACCGCGCCATGGCCATCGGCGTCAACGACTACCTCGGCAAGCCGTACCAGGAATCGGTGCTGCTCGAAAGCATCGCCCTGTGGAGCAAATCCCATGCTTGAACACCGCACCAGCAACCTCACCGGCCTGCTGCTGCCCTTGGCTGACCGCAACCTGATCCTGCCCAACGTCGCTGTCGCCGAGCTGATCGACTACCAGCCCGGCGCCTTCGACCTGGATACGCCGCCGTGGTACCTGGGCCGGGTGAGGTGGCGCGACCGGCAGATTCCGCTGCTGAGTTTCGAATCGGCGTGCGGCCAGAAAATCGTCATCGGCGAGCGGGCGCGGATCGTCATTCTCAATGCCTTGGGCGGGCGACCTGAACTGAAATTCATCGCGTTACTGGTGCAGGGCATTCCGCGTTCGTACAAGTTGGACAGTCAGTTGAGCTACGTCGATGTGCCGTTGTGCGCGCTGGAACAGGCGGCGGTGCAGGTCGGAGATCAAGTGGCGAAGGTGCCGGATTTGTTGGCACTGGAGGGTTTACTTGTGAGTGCTGGGTTGATCTGACGGGCCCCTTCGCGGGCAAGCCCGCTCCCACATTGGTTTTGCATCGTTCACAAATTAAATGTGGGAGCGGGCTTGCTCGCGAAGAGGCCCGCACAATCACCGCAATCTTTTCAACCATTACCCTGACCGTAACGATCCAACGCTGCGCTTGATTGATGCCCCCCACCCAACACTCCTAAGGTGACCCCACGACAGCGAACCCGTGGAGTGGTCATGACAACAACAATATCCCCCGACTCGCGATGGACGCGGCGGCGCAGCGAAAAGCAGCGGCGTCTCGAGTTGGTCAAAGGCTTTGCCGACGGCGCAGTTCTGCCCACCGACAAGATCGTGGCAGCGCTGGAGGCATTGATCCTGCCCGGCGACCGTGTGGTGCTGGAGGGCAATAACCAGAAGCAGGCGGATTTCCTGTCGCGCTCCCTGGCCAAGGCCGATCCGGCCAAGCTGCATGACCTGCACATGATCATGCCCAGCGTCGGACGCTCCGAGCACCTGGACCTGTTCGAACGCGGCATCGCCCGCAAGCTCGATTTCTCCTTCGCCGGCACCCAAAGCCTGCGCATCAGCCAATTGCTCGAAGACGGCCTGCTGGAAATCGGCGCGATCCACACCTACATCGAGCTGTATGCGCGACTGGTGGTCGACCTGATCCCCAACGTCGTGCTCTCGGCCGGTTTCATGGCCGACCGCGCCGGCAACATCTACACCGGCGCGAGCACCGAAGACACCCCCGCATTGATCGAACCGGCCGCCTTCAGCGACGGCATCGTCATCGTTCAGGTCAACCAGTTGGTCGACGATGTCAGCGATCTACCTCGCGTCGACATTCCCGCGTCCTGGGTCGATTTTGTGGCGGTGGCCGACAAGCCGTTCTACATCGAACCGCTGTTCACCCGCGACCCACGGCACATCAAACCTGTGCACGTGTTGATGGCGATGATGGCGATTCGCGGCATCTACGAAAAACACAACGTGCAATCCCTGAACCACGGCATCGGTTTCAACACCGCCGCCATCGAATTGATCCTGCCCACCTACGGCGAATCCCTCGGCCTCAAAGGCAAGATCTGCCGCAACTGGACGCTCAATCCGCACCCAACGCTGATCCCGGCGATTGAAAGCGGCTGGGTCGAAAGCGTGCATTGCTTCGGCACCGAACTGGGGATGGAAAACTACATCGCCGCCCGGCCCGACGTGTTCTTCACCGGGCGTGACGGCTCGCTGCGGTCCAACCGGATGTTCTGCCAACTGGCCGGGCAGTACGCGGTGGACCTGTTCATCGGCGCGACCTTGCAGGTCGACGGCGACGGCCATTCCTCCACTGTCACCCGCGGCCGCCTCGCCGGTTTCGGTGGCGCGCCGAACATGGGACATGACCCGCGCGGTCGCCGCCATGGCACGCCGGCCTGGCTCGACATGCGCCACACCGACGCGCCCGAACCGATGCTCGAACGCGGCAAGAAACTCGTGGTGCAAATGGTCGAGACCTTCCAGGAAGGCGGCAAACCGACCTTTGTCGAAACCCTCGACGCAGTGGAAGTCGCGCGCAAAAGCGGCATGCCGCTGGCACCGATCATGGTCTACGGGGATGACGTCACGCACCTGCTGACCGAAGAAGGCATCGCCTATCTGTACAAGGCGCGTTCGCTGGAAGAACGCCAGGCGATGATCGCTGCGGTCGCAGGCGTCACCGTCATCGGCCTGCGCCACAACCCGAAAGACACCGCGCGCATGCGCCGCGAAGGCTTGATCGCCTTGCCCGAAGACCTCGGCATCCGCCGCACCGACGCCACCCGCGAACTGCTCGCGGCGAAAAGCGTAGCGGATCTGGTCGAGTGGTCCGGTGGCCTCTACAACCCGCCCGCCAAGTTCAGGAGCTGGTAATGCACGCATTCAACCTGCAACCCAAACCTCTCTCGCTGGCCGAGCGGCTGGCGGACCTGGCAGTGGACGCGCTGATCGACGAAGCGGACCTGTCGCCGAAACCGGCATTGGTTGACCGTCGCGGCAATGGCGCCCACACCGATTTGCACCTCGGGCTGATGCACGCTTCGGCGTTGGCGCTCTGGCCGGCGTTCAAGGAAATGGCGGAAGCGGCCATCGAATTCGGCGACGTCGGTTTGCCACTGCGCGAAGCAGTCGGGCAGATCGGTCGTGACGGCGAACACGCGATGCTCGCCACCACCAACGGCGTGAACACCCATCGCGGGGCCATCTGGGCCTTGGGCCTGCTGGTCGCCGCTGCGGCGCTGGAACCTCAATCAAGCAGCGCTGGCGCGATGACGTTGCGCGCTGCGCGCCTGGCCTTGCTCGACGACCGCTATGCCCCGCGTCCGCTCAGCCACGGCGCCCAAGTCGCACAACGTTACGGCGCACGCGGTGCCCGTGAAGAAGCGCAACTCGGCTTCCCTGCGGTGATTCAACGGGCACTGCCGCAACTCAAGCGCAGCCGCGCCGCTGGCCATGGTGAGCAGAACGCCCGGCTCGATGCGCTGCTGGCGATCATGACTCAACTGGCTGACACCTGCGTGCTCTACCGCGCCGGCGAACAAGGCCTGCACACCATGCAACTCGGCGCCCAAGCCGTGCTCGACGCGGGCGGCAGCGCCAGCCTCGCCGGCCGCCGCCGTCTGCATGAATTGGACGAACAACTGATTGATTTGAATGCCTCGCCCGGTGGCGCTGCCGACCTGCTCGCAGCCTGCCTGTTCATTGACCGTATCGAGTCTGGCGACGGCCTCATCCAGGGAGCTTTGTGATGGAAACCTTATCCTTTGAATTTCCCGCCGGGCAGCCGCCACGCGGCAAGACGCTGGTGGGCTGTGTCGGCTCGGGTGATCTGGAAGTGCTGATCGAGCCGGGTCAGGCCGGCAAGTTGACGATCAAGGTGCAGACCTCGGTCAACGGCGCCGAACAACGCTGGCAGCATCTGTTTGCGCGGATGTTCGACGGCCAGACACCACCGGCAATGGCCATCGATATCCACGACTTCGGCGCGACGCCGGGCGTGGTGCGCTTGCGTCTGGAGCAGGGCTTCGAGGAGATCGGCCATGACTGATCTCCTGCAGAAGCACAGTTTCGTTGAACTCGGTGCCCGGCAACGGGCGAAAGCCTTGCTCGATGCCGGCACCTACCGCGAATTGCTCGACCCGTTTCAACGCGTCATGTCGCCGTGGCTGTCGCGCCAGGGCGTGGTGCCGCAAGCGGATGACGGCGTGGTGATCGCCAAGGGCAGCATCGGTGGATTGCCGGTGGTGATCGCGGCCATCGAAGGCGCCTTCCAGGGCGGCAGCCTCGGTGAAGTCGGCGGGGCGAAAATTGCCGGCGCGCTGGAACTGGCCGCCGAAGACAACCGCAACGGCACGCCGACTCGCGCCGTGCTGCTGCTGGAAACCGGTGGCGTGCGGTTGCAGGAAGCCAACCTGGGGCTGGCGGCGATTGCCGATATCCACGCGGCGATTGTCGACCTGCGTCAGTACCAACCGGTGATCGGCGTGGTGGCCGGCAGTGTGGGTTGCTTTGGCGGCATGTCGATTGCGGCCGGGTTGTGCAGTTACTTGCTGGTGACCCAGGAAGCACGCCTTGGCCTCAACGGTCCGCAGGTGATCGAACAGGAAGCCGGGCTTGAGGAATATGACTCCCGTGATCGTCCTTTTATCTGGAGCCTGACCGGTGGCGAGCAGCGTTTCGCCAGTGGTTTGGTCGATCGTTTTGTCGCGGATGACGTGGCGCAAGTTCAACAGCAGATCAGCGAACTGCTGCAACAGGGTTTGCCAGCACAGCAACGCAGCCAACAGGCCGAGCTTTTCCTGCAACGGCTGGCCCGTCTGGACGCCGAGCCACAAATCGAGCCGGCGACGGTTCGCGATCTGTATCAAGGAGAGCGCTCATGAGTTCGTATTCCCTGAGAGGTTTGAACTGGTTCAACGCCTTGAGTGCCGGGGCCAACACCGTCGAAGGTTTGCCCGCTTCACTGAAGGTGGCCGATGGCGTGTTGGGCGACCAACCGGTTCGCTTCATCGCGGTGGTGGCCGATCCCGAGAACCGTTTTGTCCGCGCCCGCAATGGCGAAGTCGGTCTGCTGGAAGGTTGGGGACTGGCTAAAGCGGTGGATGAAGTCATCGCCGCCGATCTCGATAAATCGGAAAAAAGCGCGCTGATCGCCATCGTCGATGTGCCCAGTCAGGCTTACGGTCGGCGCGAAGAAGCGCTCGGCATTCATCAGGCACTGGCCGGTGCGGCAGACAGTTACGCCCGCGCGCGGCTGGCCGGTCACGCGGTAATTGGTCTGCTGGTAGGCAAGGCGATGTCCGGGGCGTTTCTCGCTCATGGGTATCAGGCCAATCGGCTGATTGCCCTGCGTGATCCGGGGGTGATGGTGCATGCGATGGGCAAGGCGTCGGCGGCGCGGGTGACCTTGCGCAGCGTCGAAGAACTCGAAGCCCTGGCCGCCAGCGTGCCGCCGATGGCGTATGACATCGACAGCTACGCCAGCCTCGGTTTGCTCTGGGAAACCTTGTCGGTGGAGCAGATCGAGCAGCCAACGGCGGCGGATCTGGCACGCGTCAACGAATGCCTGAATCAGGCTGTGGCTGACGTTGTCGCTAAAGGACGTGACCTGAGCAGTCGTTTGGGGGCAGCAAACCGCGCCGCATCGAGCAAGGTTCGCCAATTGTTGAGAGAACAGTGGTGAACACGTATCTGGCCCACGACCTGCTCTGGGGAATGACTCCGGAACAGTTGCCGGCGGACGCACCTTCGTGGGTGATCGAGTCGCTCAGCGCGGGTCAACCGGTGGTGGTTCGGCGTGCGTTGAGCGCACCGGATCAGATCGCGGTCGGGGTGCGTGGGCGTTTGCGTGAGCAGCGTTATGCGACGTCGATGGCGACTGCTGCGATTCAGCGTCGGGTGCGGCCGGAAGAGCTTTGTCATGTCGATATCGGTCGGGATTTGCCGGCACTGCGTGCCCTGAATCACCTGCGGCCAATGCTCGACGCTTGCGGTTGGGTGTGGGGTGTCAGCGGCAGTGCCGGGTTTGAGTTGGCCAGCGGATTTGCAGCCTTGCATGAACGCAGTGATCTCGACTTGATCCTGCGTACACCGCAACCGCTGGCGCGTGCTCAAGCGCTCGACATGGTGAAATTTCTCGACGCTACTGTCTGCCAGGTGGACCTGCAATTGCAGACGCCATTCGGTGCTGTCGCGTTGCGCGAATGGGCCAGCTCTGCACGTCGGGTTTTGCTGAAAAATGCTACTGAAGCCTGCTTGGTGATTGATCCGTGGAACCCGCAGGAGCAAGCAGCGTGAGCAGCTTGCTGGTGTTCCCCGGCCAGGGCGCGCAGCAGCCGGGCATGCTCCATCGTTTGCCTCGGGAAACGGTGAACGAGGCCAGTGATGTCCTCGGCGAAGATGCGTTACTGCTGGATTCTGCCGAAGCGTTGAAGTCGACGCGGGCGGTTCAGTTGTGCCTGCTGATCGCCGGCGTGGCGGCTGCACGGCAGTTGTCGCTGACGGCGGATTACGTGGCCGGACTGTCCATCGGCGCCTACCCGGCAGCAGTCGTCGCCGGCGCCCTGGATTTCAGCGATGCGCTGCATCTGGTCAGCCTGCGCGGTGAACTGATGCAGCAAGCGTATCCACAGGGCTACGGCATGACCGCGATCATCGGTCTGGAGCTGGCGACGGTGGAAGGGGTGCTGGCGCAGGTTCACAGCATCGACTCACCGGTTTACCTGGCCAACATCAACGCCGATAACCAGGTGGTGATTGCCGGCAGCGACGGGGCGATGCAAGCGGTGGCCGAGTTGGCGAAAGCTCACGGTGCCGGACTGGCCAAGCGTCTGGCGGTCAGCGTGCCTTCGCACTGCCCACTGCTGGACGCACCCGCCAAAACCCTGGCCGAAGCCTTCGCCAAGGTGCAATTGAAAACGCCGACGCTGGGTTACCTGAGCGGCAGTCGCGCCCGGCCCGTCACCCGCATCGAAGCCTTGCGCGACGACCTGGCGTTCAACATGTGCCGCGTGGTGGATTGGCGCGGCACGGTACAAAGCGCCTACGAGCGCGGCGTACGGCTACAGATCGAACTGCCGCCCGGTGCGGTGCTGACCGGGCTGGCGCGCCGGGTGTTCGAGCAGGGCACCGTGATGGCTTTCGACGGTGCGCGGCTCGACACCTTGCAAGCGCTGTTGCGTGAGGAGGGAAGCCGCTAACCCGAGACCACCGACTCAGGCCTTCGAACAACAAAAACAACATTCGACGATGCACTTTGAGGACAACAACAATGATTATTTACGGTGTGGCGCTGTTGGCGATTTGTACGCTGGCAGGGGTGATAGTGGGGGACATGCTCGGCGTGTTGCTGGGTGTGCAATCAAACGTCGGCGGCGTCGGGATCGCGATGATCCTGCTGATCTGCGCGCGGTTGTGGATGCAAAAACGCGGCGGCATGACCAAGGATTGCGAGATGGGCGTCGGCTTCTGGGGCGCCATGTACATTCCGGTGGTGGTCGCCATGGCGGCGCAGCAAAACGTCGTGACCGCGCTGCACGGCGGCCCGGTAGCCGTGCTCGCGGCGATTGGTTCGGTGGTGATCTGCGGCTGCACGATTGCCCTGATCAGCCGCACTCATAAAGGCGAACCCTTGCCCGACGAACCGACGGAAGTCACCCCCGTCGGCACACCTGTAGGAGGCCGCTGATATGTGGGATCTCATTGAAAAAGGTCTGGAACATAACGGTCTGGTCACGGCGTTCGCGTTCGTCGGCGTGATCATGTGGGTGTCGGTGGTGTTGTCCAAGCGCCTGACGTACGGGCGGATTCACGGCTCGGCGATTGCCATCGTCATCGGGCTGGTGTTGGCCTGGGTCGGCGGCACCCTGACCGGCGGGCAGAAAGGCCTGGCAGACCTGTCGCTGTTTTCCGGCATTGGTTTGATGGGCGGCGCCATGCTGCGGGACTTTGCGATCGTCGCTACCGCGTTTGAAGTGCAGGCCACCGAAGCGAAGAAGGCCGGGTTGATCGGTGCGATTGCGCTGCTGCTTGGCACGATTCTGCCGTTCATTGTCGGCGCGAGCATTGCCTGGGCGTTCGGCTATCGCGATGCGGTGAGCATGACCACCATTGGTGCTGGCGCGGTGACCTACATCGTCGGACCGGTGACGGGCGCGGCGATAGGCGCGAGTTCGGATGTGGTGGCGTTGTCGATTGCCACCGGGTTGATCAAGGCGATTTTCGTGATGGTGGGTACACCGATGGCCGCGAAATGGATGGGGCTGGATAACCCGCGCTCGGCGATGGTGTTTGGCGGGTTGGCCGGGACCGTGAGCGGTGTGACGGCGGGGCTGGCGGCGACGGATCGGCGGCTGGTGCCTTATGGCGCGCTGACGGCGACGTTCCATACCGGGCTTGGGTGCTTGTTGGGGCCTTCGTTGCTGTACTTCATTGTTCGCGGGATTGTGGGGTAAGCCGCTGGATTTTCGTTGACTGTACCGGCGCCTTCGCGAGCAAGCCCGCTCCCACATTGGAATGCGTTCTCCTGTGGGAGCGGGCTTGCTCGCGAAGGGCGCGACGCGGTCTCAAGCCTGCCGATTGGCGTACATCCGACACTCCGCCAGCAACGCCAGCAAGTTCGGATCACGCTCCTTGGCTTTCAAAAACACCACCCCGATGTGCTGCTGCAACCGGTACTTTTCCTGCAATGGAATCAGCTTCACCCGGTTCTCATACACCGCCGCAATCCGCCCCGGCAGCAATGCATAACCCACCCCCGAGCTGACCATGCTCAGCAGGGTGAAGATGTCGTTGACCTGCATTGCCACCTTCGGCTCGAACCCCGCCTGCTTGAACACCCGATTGCCGTCCTGGTGCGTGGCGAAGCCCTGGGTCAGCGTAATGAAGGTCTCGTCGCGCACCTCGGCCAGGTCGACTTCCGTGCGTAGGGCAAACTTCGAATCGGCCGGCGTGGCCAGGAAAATATCGTCGGAAAACAGCGGAATCTGCTCGCAATCCGGGTCATTGACGCTGTCGTCCAGGGACACCAGGATCGCATCGACTTCCATGTTCTTGAGCTTGTACAGCAGGTCGAAGTTTGAACCGAGGATCAGGTCGATGTTGAGCTCGCTGCGGCGGATCTTCAGGCCCATGATCAGCTGCGGCACGGTCTTCACCGTCAGCGAATACAACGAGCCCAGCTTGAAGCGTTCGGCGGAGAACCCGGCGGCTTCGCGGGTCAGGCGCACGGTTTCGACCACGTCCTGAATCAGCTTCTGCGCCCGTTCTTCCAGCACATAAGCGCTTTCCAGTGGCGTCAGGTTACGGCCTTCATGCTTGAACAGCGGGCAGCGCAGGGCGCTTTCCAGCGAGTGGATGGCCCGGTGCACGCTGACGTTGCTGGTCTGCAACTCAGCGGCGGCCCGGGCCAGGTTGCCGGTGCGCATGAAAGCGAGGAACACCTCGAGTTTTTTCAGGGTCAACTCTTCATCGATCAGCATGGCGCGGACTCTTATTTGAATGACCTGATTGTGCACGCATGCGAGCCTTTGTGTCGGCGCTGTGTAGGAGCTGTCGAGAGAAACGAGGCTGCGATCTTTTGATCTTAACCATTGCTGAAGATCAAAAGATCGCAGCCTCGTTTCTCTCGACAGCTCCTACTCAGCGCCTACAGTCCTGACGTTGTGCAGTCCGACAGGGGGATTTTGTGTTTTGAAACATTGCGCTTTTAGGCTGGAGGCCTGAGCCTTGGGCCATGTTGTAACGAATTTTGAGGTAAGCAATACATGTATCACGGGGAACGATTGAACGCCTGGACGCATCTGGTCGGGGCGGTGGCAGCGTGTGTCGGTGTGGTGTGGATGCTGGTGATCGCCGGGATGGACGGCAGCCCGTGGAAGATCGTCAGCGTGGCGATTTACGGTTTCACCTTGCTGGTGCTCTACAGCGCGTCGACCGTTTACCACAGCGTGCGCGGGCGCAAGAAAGAGATCATGCAGAAGGTTGATCACTTTTCGATCTACTTGCTGATCGCCGGCAGTTACACGCCGTTCTGCCTGGTGACGTTGCGCGGGCCGTGGGGCTGGACGCTGTTCGGGATTGTCTGGGGGCTGGCGCTGATCGGCATCCTGCAAGAGATCAAGCCGCGTTCAGAAGCACGGATTCTGTCGATCGTGATTTACGCGGTGATGGGCTAGATCGTGCTGGTGGCGGTCAAGCCGTTACTGGCGGCGCTGGGCAGTGCCGGGTTTGCGTGGCTGGCGTCGGGCGGGGTGTTGTACACCGTGGGGATTATCTTTTTTGCGCTGGATCATCGGCTGCGGCATGCCCACGGGATCTGGCATTTGTTCGTGATTGCCGGGAGTTTGCTGCACTTTGTGGCGATTATGTTTTACGTCCTTTAAACCGCGTCGCGGCCAATCGCTAGCAGGCTAGCTCCCACAGGAGATCTCCAGTGAACATGAAATGGGTGAACACCCAACATTCAATGTGGGAGCTAGCCTGCTAGCGATGGCGGCCTAGAAGTCACCCCAAAGTTGCTGGGCCACCGCCAACGCCACCACCGGCGCGGTTTCTGTTCGCAGCACTCGAGGGCCGAGGCGGGCGGCATGGAATCCGTTGGCCTTGGCCTGCTCGACTTCTGCATCCGACAACCCACCCTCAGGCCCGATCAGAAACGCCAACGTCCCCGGCTTCGCATGGCTCACCAACGGCTCCGCCACCGGGTGTAGCACCAGCTTCAATTCTGCTTCGGTCTGCTTCAACCAGTCCGCCAACAGCAGCGGCGGATGAATCACCGGCACCCGTGAACGCCCGCATTGTTCGCACGCACTGATTGCCACCTGACGCCAGTGCATCAGGCGTTTGTCAGCGCGTTCGTCCTTGAGGCGGACTTCACAGCGGTCGCTGAAGATCGGGGTGATTTCGGTGACGCCCAGTTCCGTGGCTTTCTGAATCGCCCAGTCCATCCGCTCGCCACGGGACAGGCCCTGGCCGAGATGGATCGCCAGCGGCGACTCGACTTGCCCGGCAAAGCTTTCATCGATCTGCACCACGACGCGCTTCTTGCCGACCTCCACCAGCGTGGCGCGAAATTCCTGGCCCGAGCCATCGAACAATTGCAGCGCATCGCCCTCGGCCATGCGCAGCACGCGGCTGATGTAATGGGCCTGGGCCTCGGGCAATTCGTGTTCGCCAGTGCTAAGGGGGGCGTCGATAAAAAAGCGGGACAGTCTCATGCGGAGTCTCTGAAAAAAGTCTGAAAGTCTGACGGCCTCATCGCGGGCAAGCCCGCTCCCACAAGATTGCACGGTACCTGTGGGAGCGGGCTTGCCCGCGAAGACGGTAGTCCGGTCAGCGCTGAAGCTTAGGTGAAATCAATCAACCCGGATCACGGAAACCCGGATGGAAGTCCTGCGGCACCGACACACTGACGCTGTCACGGGTCGCGATGTCGATCCCTTCGCTGGCCACTTCGGCGAGGAAGTCGATCTGCTCCGGCGTAATGACGTAAGGCGGCAAGAAATACACCACGCTGCCCAACGGCCGAAGCAAAGCACCACGCTCCAACGCATGCTGGAACACCTTCAAGCCGCGACGTTCCTGCCACGGATAGGCTTCCTTGGTGGCCTTGTCCTTGACCATCTCGATGGCCAGGACCATGCCGGTCTGGCGCACTTCCGAAACGTTCGGGTGATCGACCAGGTGCGCGGTGGCGGTCGCCATGCGCTGTGCCAACGCCTTGTTGTTTTCGATGACGTTGTCTTCTTCGAAGATATCCAGCGTCGCCAAGGCCGCCGCGCACGCCAGCGGATTGCCCGTGTAGCTGTGGGAATGCAGGAAGGCGCGCAGCGTCGGGTAGTCGTCGTAGAAGGCGCTGTAGACCTCTTCGGTGGTGACGCAGGCCGCCAGCGGCAGATAGCCGCCTGTCAGGGCCTTGGACAAGCACAGGAAGTCCGGACGGATGCCGGCCTGTTCACAGGCGAACATCGTGCCGGTGCGACCGAAGCCGACGGCGATTTCGTCGTGGATCAGGTGCACGCCGTAACGGTCGCAGGCTTCGCGCAGCAGTTTGAGGTACACCGGGTGGTACATGCGCATGCCGCCGGCGCCCTGGATCAGCGGCTCGACAATCACCGCCGCCACGGAGTCATGGTTCTCCGCCAGGGTCTGTTCCATGGCGGCGAACATGTTGCGCGAATGCTCTTCCCAGCTCATGCCCTCAGGGCGATGGTAGCAATCGGGGCTCGGCACCTTGATGGTGTCGAGCAGCAGCGCCTTATAGGTTTCGGTGAACAGCGGCACGTCGCCCACCGACATCGCCGCCATGGTTTCGCCGTGGTAGCTGTTGGTCAGGGTGACGAAGCGCTTCTTGTTCGGCTGGCCGCGGTTGAGCCAGTAGTGAAAGCTCATTTTCAGCGCGACTTCGATGCAGGACGAACCGTTATCGGCGTAGAAGCACCGGGTCAGGCCTTCCGGCGTCATCTTCACCAGGCGCTCGGACAGCTCGATCACCGGCTGATGGCTGAAGCCGGCGAGGATCACGTGCTCCAGCTGATCGACCTGATCCTTGATGCGCTGGTTGATGCGCGGGTTGGCGTGGCCGAACACGTTGACCCACCAGGAACTGACTGCATCGAGGTAGCGTTTGCCCTCGAAGTCTTCCAGCCAGACGCCTTCACCGCGCTTGATCGGGATCAGCGGCAGTTGTTCGTGGTCTTTCATCTGGGTGCAGGGATGCCATAACACCGCGAGATCGCGTTGCATCCACTGATTATTCAGGCCCATTTTCAGTCTCCTCGAGGCGGTCCGGGACAGGCGCGGACATACAATCGCGCAAGCCTATGCAATGCGTCGCCCGGGGACAACCTATTGTGTCTTTTGAACTACTTTGTATAGGGCGATAGACGTCGCTGGCGGCCTTTTGATGGCTGACGTATTCTTCGCGGTTCTTTGAGTCGTCTGACTCGTAAAACCGCTATTTCCTCGTGTATTTTCCGGAGTTCGCTGAATGTCTGCTGGTTGGCTGCGCGCCTGTGCGCTGGTGATGTTGGGGCTGTTCAGCGTGTCTGCGCTGGCCAAGGATAAAACAGCGATCGTGATCGGCGGCGGGCTGTCAGGCCTCACGGCGGCATACGAACTGCAGAATAAGGGCTGGCAGGTCACGTTGCTGGAAGCCAAGCCGAGCATGGGCGGGCGTTCCGGCATGGCCACCAGTGAGTGGATCGGCAACGACAAGACCCAACCGGTTTTGAACAAGTACGTCTCGACCTTCAAGCTGAGCACCACGCCAGCGCCTGAGTTCGTGCGCACGCCAGGCTATCTGATCGACGGCGTGTATTACACCGCAGCCGATCTGGCGACCAAGGAGCCGGCCACTAGCGATGCGCTCAAGCGCTACGAAAAGACCCTGGATGACCTGGCTCGCTCGATCGAAGACCCGCAGAACCCGGCCGCCAACAGCACGCTGCACGCATTGGACCAGATCAACGTGTCCAACTGGCTTGATCGCGTGAGCTTGCCAGCCACGGCCCGTCAATTGGTGAATCAGCAGATTCGTACCCGTTATGACGAACCTTCGCGCCTGTCGCTGTTGTACTACGCACAACAGAGCCGCGTTTACCGTGGCGTTTCCGACCGTGACCTGCGCGCTTCGCGCCTGGTCGGAGGCAGCCCGGTGCTGGCCCAGGCTTTCGTCAAGGAGCTGAAAACGATCAAGACCAGCTCCCCGGTCTCGGCCATCACCCAGGACAAGGACGGCGTGACCGTCAAAGTCGGCAGCGTTGGTTATCAGGCTGACTACGTCGTGGTTGCCGTGCCATTGCGTGCACTGAACAAGATTGTCATGACCCCGTCCCTGGATGCCCAGCACATGGGCGCGATCAAAGGCACCAACTACGGTTGGCGCGACCAGATCATGCTGAAGTTCAAGACGCCAGTGTGGGAAAGCAAGGCGCGCATGTCCGGCGAAATCTACAGCAACACCGGCCTGGGCATGTTGTGGGTTGAGCCAGCCCTGAAGGGCGGCGCCAACGTGGTGATCAACCTGTCCGGCGACAACGCTCGCGTGATGCAGGCCTTCGGCGACAAGCAGATGGCCGATCAGGTGCTGATTCGCCTGCACGCGTTTTATCCACAGGCGCGTGGCTCGTTCACCGGTTATGAAATTCGTCGCTACAGCACCGACCCGTCGATGGGCGGCGCGTACCTGGCCTTCGGCCCGGGCCAGATCAGCAAATACTGGCGCCTGTGGGAGCGTCCGCTGCAACGTGTAGCATTTGCCGGCGAACACACCGACACCTTGTACCCGGGCACTCTGGAAGGCGCGTTGCGCACCGGTCAGCGTGCGGCCAGTCAGGTTGAAGACCTGGCGGCGGGCAAGTCGTTTGAACCCGCGAAAGTTGTGCCGGCGGCGACCGCTGTAGCGGCTGGCGCAGTGGCGGCGAAGAAAGGCAATTTCTTCACTAATCTGTTCGGCGGTTCGGACGACAAACCGGCCCCGGTCAAGGCGCCAGAGCCTGTCGCACCGGTTGCTCCGGCACCGGCGCCAACGCCAGCACCGACGCCTGCACCTGCTCCGGTTGAAGCGCCGAAGCCAGCGGTACCGGTGAAAGCCGAGCCAGCCAAGAAGGCTCCGGCCAAAGCCCCGGTGAAAAAGCCAGCGGCGAAAACCGAGGCCAAAAAGGCGCCGACCAAAACACCAGTGAAGAAACCAGCGGCCAAGCCTGCTGCGACCGCGGCAATCGATACCAAAGCGCAGTAAACGTTGGGCTTAAAGAAGCGCGGCAGAGATGCCGCGTTTTTTTATGCCTGAAGAAAAACAATCGAATAAAGATGAAGGCGCAGGTGTTCCTTAGTTGGCCTTCATTTTTTGTCACACCTTGGTCTTTAATCTTTCCTTAACTCACCCATTTCAGACTCTTGATCGTATTTCTCGATATTTCAAAGCGAAATTTTCCGCTTTAATTCGATAGATAACTCGATAGTCTTGGTCGCAGTTCTCACAGGATTTGGGCAATGCAGCTACGTAACTCTACTTCCCGCTACGGTTGGGTCAGCATCTTCATGCATTGGGGCGTGGCGCTGGCAGTCTTTGGTTTGTTTGCGCTGGGCTTGTGGATGGTCGGTCTCGACTACTACAGCACCTGGCGTAAAGATGCGCCGGAGCTGCACAAGAGCATTGGTCTGGTGCTGTTGGCCGTGATGGTTCTACGGGTGCTGTGGCGCTTTATCAGCCCACCGCCGCCGGAGCTGGAAAGCTACAGTCGCATGACGCGCATTGGCGCCAAGTTCGGCCATTCGTTCCTGTATGTCGCTTTGTTCGCTGTGATGATTGCCGGTTACCTGATTTCCACCGCAGACGGTGTCGGTATTTCGGTGTTTGGCCTGTTTGAAGTGCCTGCGCTGGTTTCCGGACTACCGGACCAGGCAGATACCGCCGGTGTGATTCATCTGTATCTGGCATGGGTGCTGGTAATTTTTTCCGGTCTCCATGCGTTGGCTGCACTGAAGCACCACTTTATCGATCGTGATGCGACCCTTACGCGAATGCTGGGCCGCAAAGCCTGAAGTTCAACCTCGACTCCAAAGGAATAGAAAGCATGTTGAAAAAGACCCTCGCCGCTCTGGCAATCGGTTCCGCTCTGCTGTCCGCCGGTCACGTAATGGCTGCCGACTACGTCGTCGACAAAGAAGGCCAGCACGCGTTTGTCAACTTCAAGATCAGCCACCTGGGCTACAGCAACATCATCGGTACCTTCAAGGATATCGATGGCAAGTTCAGCTTCGATGCTGCCAAGCCTGAAGACAGCAAGATCGAGTTCAACGTGAACACCGCCAGCGTGTTCACCAACAACGCTGAGCGCGACAAGCACATCGCCAGCGGTGATTTCCTCAACGCGAGCAAGTTCGCCAAGGCCACGTTTGTGTCCACCAGCGTTAAATCCACCGGCAAAAACGCCGCGGGCAAAGACACTGCCGATGTAACCGGCGACCTGACTATCCTGGGCGTGACCAAGCCAGTCGTGGTCAAGGCGACCTTCCTGGGTGAAGGCAAGGATCCATGGGGCGGCTACCGTGCCGGTTTTGAAGGCACCACCAGCCTCAAGCGTTCCGATTTCGGCAAGCAGAAAGACCTCGGCCCGACGTCTGACGCCGTCGAGTTGTACGTAACGTTTGAAGGTGTCAAAGCGAAGTAACTTTCGCGCCTGACCCAAAAACGCCCCCGATCTCACGATCGCGGGCGTTTTTTATTGCCCAACACAAATGGCATGGCCACCACAAATCCACTGTGGGAGCGGGCTTGCTCGCGAATGCGGTGGATCAGTCGCCATCAATGTTGAGTGTTCAACCGCATTCGCGAGCAAGCCCGCTCCCACATTAGACCGTTGGCGATTTCAGGATTTGTGTCCGTAGCAGAAAACAAAAATGCCCCGGATCGTGAGATCAGGGGCATTTTTTAGTGCTGCGTTAAATCAGCGGTTGCGGGTCAGCAACGCTGGTTTCTCGCCGCGCGGACGGCCTGGCAGTTGATCAAGTTGTTCAGGCGTCGGGAAACGATCGGTTTTCGACTCCTTGTGAATGATCTTCGGTGCCGGGCCGCGCGGGTTTTGCACGGCGGGTTCCGAACGCGGCTGGTCGTCGGCACGGGCCGGGCGACGGTTGCGCGATTCTTCGCGACGGGCCTGACCGTCACGTGGAGCGCCGTTGCGTGGACCGCTGCGCTTGGCTGGCGGAGTGCCGGTGGTGGCGCCATCGCTGCTGCGCGGACCGCTTTGACGACCCTGAGGCTTGCCGCCAGTGCGCGGCGCACCTGCACCTGCGCCAGCTGCGGCGCCTTGTGCCGGAGCACCCGGACGGCGACCACGGCCCTGAGCCGGTTTGGCTTGAGGAACGTAGTCGACGCGGTTACCGAAGTTATCGATATCGTCGTCGAGGAACTCGTCCGGAGCACGGTCAGCAGCGGCGCGAGGGGCCGGGCGCTGTTGCTCGCGCGCCGGGGTGCCTTCGCGGGGCTTGTGTTCACGCGCCGGGCGATCGCCACGGCCAGTGGCAGCAGGTTTTTCCTTGCCGCCCTTGTCCTTGCCCTTGTCTTTACGACCGCCGCCACCGCCGGTGCCGTTCGGACCGTCGCCGCGCGGGCCACGTGGGTTGCGCGGGTTACGCACATCCGGACGCTCGCGAACTTCTGGCTTCTCGGCTTCTACAGCGCTGGAGTCGAAGCCCATCAGGTTGCCGTCGGCAATCTTCTGCTTGGTCATGCGCTCGATGCTTTTCAGCAGTTTTTCTTCGTCCGGGGCAACCAGCGAGATCGCCTCGCCCGAACGACCGGCACGGCCCGTACGGCCGATACGGTGCACGTAGTCTTCGTCAACGTTCGGCAGCTCGAAGTTGACCACGTGTGGCAACTGGTCGATGTCGAGGCCGCGAGCGGCGATGTCCGTAGCAACGAGGATACGTACTTCGCCGGCCTTGAAGTCGGCCAGGGCTTTGGTGCGAGCGTTCTGGCTCTTGTTACCGTGGATCGCGACGGCGCTCAGGCCGTGTTTGTCCAGGTATTCGGCCAGGCGGTTGGCGCCGTGCTTGGTGCGGGTGAACACCAGGACCTGTTCCCAGGCGCCAGCGGTGATCAGGTGCGCCAGCAGCGAGCGCTTGTGGTTGGCTGGCAGACGGAATACGCGCTGTTCGATACGCTCGACCGTGGTGTTCGGCGGCGTGACTTCGATGCGTTCCGGGTTGTGCAGCAGCTTGCCGGCGAGGTCGGTGATGTCTTTGGAGAACGTCGCCGAGAACAGCAGGTTCTGGCGTTTGCTCGGCAGACGAGCCAAAACCTTCTTCACGTCATGGACAAAGCCCATGTCGAGCATGCGGTCGGCTTCGTCCAGCACGAGGATTTCCACGTGGGACAAATCGACGCTGCCTTGGCCGGCGAGGTCGAGCAGGCGGCCAGGGCAGGCCACCAGCACGTCAACCCCGCGGGACATGGCTTGAACTTGTGGGTTCATGCCGACGCCGCCGAAGATGCAGGCGCTGACGAACTTCAGGTCACGGGCATAGACCTTGAAGCTTTCATGCACCTGAGCCGCGAGTTCGCGAGTAGGGGTCAGGACCAGGACGCGCGGTTGGCGCGGGCCGTGACGCTGGGACTTGTCCGGGTGACCGCCTGGAAACAACCGCTCCAGGATCGGAAGGGCGAAGCCACCGGTTTTACCAGTACCTGTCTGTGCCGCAACCATCAGGTCGCGACCTTGCAACACGGCGGGAATGGCCCGCTGTTGCACCGGAGTAGGCTCGGTATAGCCCGCTGCCTCGATGGCGCGGACTAAAGCCTCGGAGAGACCGAGGGAAGCAAAGGACATGAGTAATCCTGTTTTAGTTAGGGCTTGGCCCAATGGGAGTCTTGCCTGGCGCGAATGGCGTTTATGAGGAACGCAATCCCGTCCGGTCCTGCTGGGGCTTGAAAGCTCGTCTGGAGCGCTCGCGCGGGCTGAAAAGCTGCGCTGTAGCGGGGTCGAGATGCCTTGAACAAGTCCGAGCGTCCGGGCGTGAGCCTGGCGGGAAGGCCGGAGTATAACAGAGCAATCACTGCGCGCCGCTTTCCTGCTGCTCAACGGTTTTTCCGCTGGCGGCGGTGGCCCTTATGGCTTTGACTTCTGCCGCCGGGGCGGCGCCATAACGGGCGCTCAGTTCAGCGTAGGCAGGTTCGCGCTTGAAACGTTTGAGTTCGGCACCGAAGCGCTGCACCAGCAAATCCATGCCCGCGTTGCGGCGCACCGCCAGAAACTGGCTTTGCTGGCTGATGACGGTCGGGTTTTCGCTGATCTGGTCGCGGATGTTCAGTTCATCGAGCAAATGCTGGCCGACCCGGCGATCAGTGATCAGCAAGTCGATCCGGCCGCGCACCAGTTTGCCGAAGTTGGCTTCGTGAGTCGGTGCCGGCTCCCGCGTGAACAGGGTCGAGTCACTGAAATCCTTGCTGTAGAGATAGCCCGGAGAGGTGCCGATGGTCAGGCCTTTCAGGTCGTTCAGGGTGCGAAACGGATGGGGTCGCTCATTGGCGTAGAACATCACGAACTCGACTTCCGAGAGCGGTTCGCTGGGGTAGAGCAGGGTCGCGTCGCGCTCATCGCTGTGGAAAATATCCAGCGCGCCATCCGCCTGACCTTGCTCAAGCATCGACAGACAGCGTTTCCATGGCAGGAATTGCCATTCCACTTCGATACCCAAGCGCTTGAAGACGATGGCCGTGGTGTCGTAGTCCAGCCCCAGGGATTTGCCGTTTTCCTCATACACATACGGCGCCCACGGTTCTGTGACAATGCGCAATTTCTCGCCCCGAGCGGCAAAGCTCAGGCAAGTAAAAAGAAACACGGTCATTAACTGCGCGATCAAAGGCATGGGTTGAGATTACGACGAGAAACCGGAAAGAGCCAGAAACGGGATCCAGAAGCTCTAACTCAGTGTGTTGCTGCACAGTAAAAGGGCATTAAATGCAAAAGATCGCAGCCTCGTTTTACTCGACAGCTCCTACAGGGGATTACACTCCCTGTAGGAGCTGTCGAGTAAAACGAGGCTGCGATCTCTTGATCTTGCTTCTAGCGCGGCAACTTCAGGTTATTCCACACCGCCAGACTCGCCTCAGCCTGGTTCAACGTGTAGAAGTGCAGCCCCGGAGCGCCACCTTGCAGCAGGCGTTCGCACATCTCGGTAATCACTTGCTCACCAAAGCCTTGAATGCTCTGGGTGTCATCGCCGTAGGCTTCCAGTTGCTTGCGGATCCAGCGCGGGATTTCCGCACCGCAGGCATCGGAGAAGCGTGCGAGCTTGCTGTAGTTGGTGATCGGCATGATCCCCGGCACGATCGGGATGTTCACGCCCATCGCCCGTACACGCTCGACGAAGTAGAAGTAGCTGTCGGCGTTGAAGAAGTACTGGGTGATCGCGCTGTCGGCGCCAGCATTGGCCTTGCGGACGAAGTTGGCGAGATCGTCTTCGAAGTTGCGTGCTTGCGGATGCATCTCCGGGTAAGCGGCAACTTCGATGTGGAAATGATCGCCGGTCTCTTCACGAATGAATTCAACCAGGTCATTGGCGTGGCGCAGTTCGCCACTGGCCATGCCCATGCCCGAAGGCAGGTCGCCGCGCAGGGCGACGATACGGGTGATGCCGGCGGCCTTGTATTGAGTCAGCAAGCCGCGCAGGTCGGCCTTGCTGTCGCCAACGCACGACAAATGCGGTGCGGCAGGCACTTTGACTTCGCTTTCGAGCTGCAACACGGTGTTGAGCGTGCGATCGCGGGTCGAACCACCAGCGCCATAGGTGCAGGAGAAGAAATCGGGGTTGTACGTGGCCAGCTGACGAGCAGTGGCGAGCAGCTTTTCATGCCCAGCATCGGTCTTCGTGGGGAAGAACTCGAAGCTGTAGCGACGGTCTTGGGACATGGTCATATCCTTGGAAACACGTGAGCCTTGAAGACGTGCACATCCCAATGTGGGAGCGGGCTTGCTCGCGAAAGCGGTGGATCAGACAACATTAATGTTGAATGCTAAACCGCATTGGCGAGCAAGCCCGCTCCCACAAGGGAGAGCAGGCAGCCGGCCGATCAGTAGCGATAAGCGTGCGGCTTGAACGGACCTTCGACGGTCACGCCGATGTAGTCGGCCTGGGTCTTGGTCAGTTGAGTCACGACGCCGCCGAAGCCACGGACCATTTCCAGGGCCACTTCTTCGTCGAGTTTCTTCGGCAGTACTTCAACCGTCAGGCGCTCGGCTTTCTGGGCTGGCGACAGGTCGGCGTACTTCTGGCCGAACAGAAAGATCTGCGCCAGCACCTGGTTGGCAAACGAACCGTCCATGATGCGGCTTGGGTGACCGGTGGCGTTACCCAGGTTAACCAGACGGCCTTCGGCCAGCAGGATCAGGTAGTCGTCGTTCTGGGCATCGAATGCGCCAGGACCGGTACGGTGGATCTTGTGAACCTGTGGCTTCACTTCTTCCCATGCCCAGTTCTTGCGCATGAAAGCGGTGTCGATTTCGTTGTCGAAGTGACCGATGTTGCAGACCACGGCGCGCTTCTTCAGGGCCTTGAGCATGTTCGAGTCGCAAACATTGACGTTACCGGTGGTGGTCACGATCAGGTCGATCTTGCCCAGCAGCGCTTTGTCGATGCTTTCTTCGGTGCCGTTGTTGATACCGTCGATGAACGGCGAAACCAGCTCGTAACCGTCCATGCACGCCTGCATGGCGCAGATCGGGTCGACTTCGGAGACTTTAACGATCATGCCTTCCTGACGCAGGGACTGGGCCGAGCCCTTGCCCACGTCACCGTAACCGATGACCAGCGCTTGCTTGCCGGACAACAGGTGGTCGGTGCCGCGCTTGATGGCGTCGTTCAGGCTGTGACGGCAGCCGTACTTGTTGTCGTTCTTGCTCTTGGTCACCGAGTCGTTGACGTTGATGGCCGGGATTTTCAGCTCGCCCTTGGCCAGCATGTCCAGCAGGCGGTGAACGCCAGTGGTGGTTTCTTCGGTGACGCCGTGGACGCGGTCCAGGATCGCCGGGTATTTCTTGTGCAGCAGCTCGGTCAGGTCGCCGCCGTCGTCGAGGATCATGTTGGCGTCCCAAGGCGCGCCATCTTTGAGGATGGTTTGCTCCAGGCACCACTCGTACTCTTCTTCAGTCTCGCCTTTCCAGGCGAAAACCGGGATACCGGCAGCGGCGATAGCGGCAGCGGCCTGGTCCTGAGTCGAGAAAATGTTGCAGGACGACCAACGCACTTCGGCACCCAGGGCAACCAGGGTTTCGATCAGCACGGCCGTCTGGATGGTCATGTGGATGCAGCCGAGGATCTTCGCGCCTTTGAGCGGTTGCTCGGCGGAATACTTGCGGCGCAGACCCATCAGGGCTGGCATTTCGGATTCGGCGATGATGGTTTCGCGACGGCCCCAGGCAGCCAGGGACATGTCGGCGACTTTGTAGTCGTTAAAATCGGCAGGCGTGATAACAGCGCTCATGATGAGCCTCCATTCGTAATGTATGCGAATGGGCGCCGTTGTGCGTTTAGTGTCTGGTCGATGACGACCAGGCAACGCCCCATCCGAGCCTGACAGGTCGAACCTGCTGCAGCGCCCCTCGGACAGGTGGCGGGAAAACGGTATCAATGGAACGTTACCGTTTTGAAACGGTGGCGATTATAGCGGGCTATTCTTATCTTCCAAAGCCTTTCTGTTGATCAATGTCTGAACGGTAATCGAGACCATAGTCGAAGCTTGATAGAGCTCTAGGTCGGGCTCTGCCATGATGCCCACCATCATTCGGCAAGACGCTCAGGAGTGAATATGAATTTCCACACCCGCAAATGGGTAAAACCCGAAGACCTCAACCCCAACGGCACGCTGTTCGGCGGCAGCCTGTTGCGCTGGCTCGACGAAGAAGCGGCGATCTACGCCATCGTCCAGCTGGGCAACCAGCGCGTGGTCACCAAGTACATTTCCGAAATCAACTTCGTCAGCGCCTCGCGCCAGGGCGACATCATCGAACTGGGCATCACCGCTACGGAGTTCGGTCGCACCTCGATCACCCTCAAGTGCGAAGTGCGTAACAAGATCACCCGCAAAAGCATCCTGACGGTGGACAAGATTGTCTTCGTCAACCTGGGCGAAGACGGCTTGCCCGCGCCGCACGGCCAGACCGAGATCAAGTACGTCAAAGACCAGTTCAAGGATGATGTTGTTCACGAGTGAGATCGGTGGTGCGCCCTTCGCGAGCAAGCCCGCTCCCACAGTGAATCTCTGTCGTTTACAGAAATTGTGTTCGCTGGAGATCAAATGTGGGAGCGGGCTTGCTCGCGAAAGCGGTCTACCCGTCAACGATGATTTAGCGGACCACTGAACAGCGCCAACCCCCACGTGTCGTACCTACATGACACGCCACCGGTTCAGGAGCTTTATGGACACGCAAAAAGACGGCAAGACCCCGGACCTCTCGGCGAAAGAGCAGCACGAGGTCGACAAGAGTCAGCCTCCGCGTGCCGCGGTATTGCACGAAATCATCCGCACCCAAGGCGATCAGGAACTCGAACGCAGCGTCGCCGCGTTGTGGTGGTCGGCATTGGCCGCCGGGCTGACCATGGGGCTTTCGCTGATGGCCATGGGGCTGCTCAACTCCCGCCTGCCGGACGGCGAAGGCTTCAAGGTGATCGCCAGTTTCGGTTATTGCGCGGGGTTTCTCGCGGTGATCCTCGCCCGCCAGCAACTGTTTACCGAAAACACTCTGACCGCTGTGCTGCCGATCATGAGCAAGCCCACGCTGGCTAACTTCGGCCGCTTGCTGCGCTTATGGTCAGTGGTGTTGGTGGGCAACCTCTGCGGCACGTTACTGGTGGCGTATGTGATGTTGAACCTGCCGATTTTCGACAGCAAGACCGACCTGGCTTTCCTCGATATCGGGCGCAAGATCATGGAAAACGACGCCAGCCAGATGTTCGCCAAAGGCATCGTCTCGGGCTGGATGATCGCGACCATGGTCTGGATGATCCCATCCATGGAGAGCGCCAAGATGTGGATCATCATCCTCATCACCTACCTCATGGCGCTGGGGGATTTCACTCACATCGTGGTCGGTTCGGCCGAAGTCTCGTACCTGGTGTTTGCCGGGGAATTGCCGTGGAAGGATTTCTGGCTGGTGTTCGCCGGTCCGACGCTGGTGGGGAATATCGTCGGCGGCAGTTTTATCTTTGCGCTGATCAGCCATGCGCAGATTCGCAGTGAATCCGGCCCTCCGAAAGACAAGGAAAGCGCAGCGCAGTCGCCGTCTGACGAACACTAGCCGGGCGAGGCATCAACGCTCGCCCGACCGAACGTAGTGTTTATCAGCCAGGAATCAACCATGCCCGGGCTTGATCGACGGTTGTCGAATTGAAAGGACGCGACGAATTCGGGAAGTTCCGCGAGACGTACTGATCGGCAATCCGATGGAGTACCGCGTTGTAACCCTCGGCGCTGGTGGATTCTCGCAGGTCAGCGATGGCCCCCTTTAACAGCCTGATGTTCGAATCAGGCTGGTCAAGACGATACACGGAGGGAAAGATCACTTCGCGAATGAAGTTTTCGCTCTTGGTGGCGATGTCGCGGACGCCCATTTCCTCGATGGCCTTGGTCATGATATGAGACTTGGAAGCTGTTGGCGCAGTCGCATCTTTGAGCTTGATCGTGTCCAGCAATTGTATTGAGTCCAGGGCATTCCCGTGATTGAGCCGTTTCGCTAACCACTCGGTTTGTGTCGAAGTAACGGCGAGCTTATCTAACTCGGCGATGGCACCGAGTATTTCCGGAGTCAGGACCAGTTCCGTCTTCGTCTCATCTTTCTCTTCCTTCGTAAGCTTCTCGTACTTTTCCTCTTGCGCTTCTTTGGCCTTGCTGAAGATATCCTGTAAATTTTTCAGCGCCCGTTCAGATTCTTGACGGAAAGTAATGACGGCGCCAGATGCCTGATCGCTTTCCAGTGCTGTCGCTGCCGCATTGAACAATTGATCGTCGAGTGCCAGCAGCGCGCCGTCAATGGATTTGAACGTGTACGTTTCACTGGTGTTATTTCGACTGGCCAGGTGCATTTGCACTGCACTTTGCAGTTTTTGCTGCAGGTGGTTTTTGTCCTCTATTGGCATGCTGAAATTGACGGTGCCTTTTATCGTGCCGGTAAAGTTGCCGCGTTCGGTCTTTAAAGGAACGATGACCGTGCTCTTTTCAAACGCTTTGATGCCATCGGCTTCTTGTGCGTCTCGAGCCGAGTAGGCCACGCCGACAAACTTGTCGGCCATCGCAGTGGAGAGTGTTCCGCGATCATTCTTTTTGCCGTCATTCTCGCTTTGGAATTTGAGAATCAACTGATCGCTTTCGGGAATTATGCTCATCGGAAATTGAGGTTCGTAAAGCTCCATGACCGGTGTGTTGAGCATGATCCCGCCGTCCTGAAATGCAGTTCGCTCTCCGTCAGCCTGAAAAGCTAATCCTTGTTCCGAAGGCTTTTGAAAGACCACAGGCAACGAACCTGAAATATGCGCTGCGACCGCCACGTCCAAGTCGGGCGTCAGGCTGGCATTGAACACCACCATCTGCGGTCGATCGTCGAACATGGCCGTACCGGTAATGTGCAGTTGCTTGATTTCAGGGATGTCCTTGCTTAGCTTCTCCAGATCGCCAAAGGTGACAAAATTTGTTTTCAGTATTTCCTTTATGTGAACTTCGACTTTTTCTGGTAACTCTCGTTGTAGATCGTTACGGGCCTGGTTGAAACGCGCCAGAATTGACTCAATCATCTTTTCGCGGATCAGGGTTTCCAGCGGCATGGCTTTGGTTTGCAGGCGAGGCATCAGGTCGAACAGCAACCTCCCGATGTTGCCAGCCTTTCCCGGGATTTTCGCGGCGCCTTTGCCTAAGACGGAGCTGGCGTGTTGCAGGGGGCCCAGCACCTTGTTCTGACTGTCGAGCAGTGAAACGAGGTTGGTCTCGTCCGACATCTTGTCGAAGCCTGCGTGGTCCATGCCGCTGGCCAGGAACGCCGCAGAAATAGCGCCGGCCGAGGAGCCGGAGATGCTGCGGATTTTGTCCAGTGCCTGATTCTCCTCCAGCGCTTTCACCATCCCGGAGAAAGCGACGCCCTTGGCGCCACCGCCGCTGAGTACCAGGCGTTCGATGTCGGGGCGCTTGAGGTCGATTTCGACCATGCCGTTTTCTTTGTAACGGCGGATAGTCATGTCTCGATCAGTCAATGAGTCCGCAAGCGTTTCGAGGTTACCTTGACCTGTTTCCATTGACTCCTTCATGAAATCATCCCGGTCATGGTCTATCGGACCTGACGTTGAGCGCTGTGAAGTATCCGTCGGGGTCGACGATCTGTATGAGGATATTGGGTTGATGCCGATGAGGGTCATGAGTGCCTCTTCCTTTGAGCGCGTTTGCGGAAGCTGCACTTTAAAAGAGTCGAAGGCGCGGGAGATCGCTGCGTAGCAATTGGGAACACAAGCGCAAAGACGGTTGGCGCAGGGCTTGGTCATGAGCTGAAAGGCTCTGTTTAGAGGCTTTCAGCGGGGTGTCAGGTCGCCCGTCGAGCGGCCTGAAGAAAATTCACACAACGGGCGTCCTGAACGCCTCGGCATTCAGGACCGCTTTTCTGACTGGCTGTCAGCCGGACACATTGACTGTTGCGACACCGCGACGTTGCAGGTAGATGAATAGCAGCGCGGTCAGTACCGTCAGCCCGCTGACCAGCGCGCCGGTCCACGGCAAGTCCGCCAGATCTGCGCCACTGGCGACCACCAGTCCGCCGATCCAGGCGCCCGCCGCATTGCCGAGGTTGAAGGCGCTTTGGTTCAGCGTCGATCCAAGGTTCGGTGCTTCATGGGCCTGATCAATGATCAACAGTTGCAGGATCGGGCACAGCGCGAAGGCAAAAATCCCCCACAGCACCAGCGTAATCGCCGCCGGGATCACCGAATGACTGGTCTGCGTAAACGCGGCCAGCACGACCAGCACCGCCAGCGCCATGCCGACCAGCGAAGGCAGTAAACGGCTGTCAGCCAACCGACCACCGAGCATGCTGCCTGCCGTCAAACCCACGCCGAACAACAGCAGCATGATCGTCACGCCGTGGGGGCTGACACCGGTGATGTCCTGCAGGATCGGCGCGATGTAGGTGAACACGCTGAACAGACTGGTCGAGGCCAATACGCTCATGCCCAGGGCCAGCAGCACATTGACCTTGCCCAGTACTTTGAACTCGCTGGCCAGGTTGGCCTTGTCCATGGTGATGTCCTTTGGCAGCCAGACCCATTGCGCGATGGCGGCAATCACGCCGATCACCGACACGGCCCAGAATGTCGAGCGCCAGCCGGCGTATTGCCCGAGCGCGGTGCCCAACGGCACGCCAAGCACATTGGCCAGCGTCAGGCCGGTAAACATCATGGCAATCGCTTGGGCCCGTTTGTTCGGTGCGACCAGTCCGGCGGCGACGACTGAGCCGATGCCGAAGAACGCGCCATGGCAGAGCGCGGTGATCACGCGCGCGGCCATCAGCGTGGCGTAGTTCGGCGCGAGGGCGCAGAGGATGTTGCCGAGGATGAACATCAGCGTCATGCCCAGCAACGTGGCTTTGCGCGGCATGTTGGCGGTGCCGACCGCGAGGATCGGTGCACCGAACACCACGCCCAGGGCGTAGCCGGTGATCAACAGGCCGGCGTCGGGGATGCTCACGGCAAGGTCGCGGGCGACATCGGGGAGCAAGCCCATGATGACGAATTCAGTGGTGCCGATGCCGAACGCGGCAACGGCGAGGGCAAGCAAGGCGAGTGGCATGCGCAAGGTCTCTGTCGGTAGTCTTGACGCTTTGATCAGGCATACGCATGCCGATGACCGTTCTCCAAGAGAACGGACACAGGCAGAAATTATTGGAATTAGTCTGTGCGCAACTGAGTGCGGCGTGGTCGCTTGCAGTATAAACAGCTGCTGACATATGGCGAATCAATTCTCCACCCCGATTCCTTGTAGGAGCGAGGCTTGCCTGCGAAGGCGATCTCAAGGACGCCTTCGCGGGCAAGCCTCGCTCCTACAAGGGAGGGGAGGACAACAAAAGGAGTGTGCCGTGCTTGCGACGGCTTTGGTGTTAGTGGCGGCGCTGTTGCACGCGGCGTGGAATACCCTGATCAAATTCAGTGCCGAGCGGCTGTTGGTGGTGGCCTGCATGGACAGTGTGGCGATGTTGTTTGTCGCCGTGATGCTGCCCTTCGTGGCACTGCCGCCACTGGATATCTGGCCGTGGATTCTGGCGTCGGCAGCGTTCGAGTTGCTCTATCGCTATCTGTTGATCCAGGCGTATCGGGTCGGCGACCTCGGCCTGGTCTATCCGCTGATGCGGGGCTTGTCGCCGTTGGTGGTGTTGGCGCTGACGCTGATCTTTGCCGGGGAGGTGCTGACCCACCAGCAGATCTTCGGCATCCTGCTGATCCCGTTCGGCATGCTTTGCCTGCTGTGGCAGGGCGGGGGCGGTGCGCGTTTGCCGTGGTCGATGCTGCCGGTGGTAGCGCTGATCGGCTTGTGCATCGGCTGCTACACCTTCATCGATGGCCAGGCGTTGCGGCGTTGGTCTCATCCGCTGGATTACCTGGTCTGGGTCACACTGCTCAGCGCCTGGCCGTTTCCGTTATTGGCGCTGGTGCGCAAGCGCCCGGCGTTCATGCTGTTCTGGCGTGAGCAGTGGCGACTGGGGTTGGCGGTCGGGTTTTGCGTGTTGTTCAGCTACGCTCTGGTGCTGTGGGCCATGCAGCTGGGCTCGATAGCCGAAGCGGCGGCATTGCGCGAGATCAGCGTGATTCTGGTGGTGCTGTTTGGCATGCGCTACCTGAAAGAACCTTTCGGCCGGCCACGGCTCTTAGCCTGTGGGCTGGTGCTGATCGGCATGCTGGTAATGAAACTCTGACTGTTCTGAAACGTGAAAAAAGGACTGCTTTATGACGGTTGCTCTGTGGTGCATTTTGATCGCGATTGTCCTGCCCTATATCTGCACGGGCATCGCCAGGGCCTGTGGCGGGTTCAGGCCGAAAGACAACCATGACCCCCGTGACTTTCTCGAATCACTGAACGGTGTGGGCCGACGCGCGTATGCGGCGCACCTGAACAGTTTTGAAGTGACTCCGGCGTTCGCGGCTGCGGTGATTGTCGCGCACCTGGCCGGCAATGCCGAACTGGTGACGATCAATGTGCTGTCGGTGTTGTTCATCACCAGTCGGCTGCTGTACATCATTTGCTACCTGGCGGACTGGGCGATGTTGCGATCGCTGGTGTGGCTGGTGGGGTTGGGGTTGATCGTCAGTTTCTTTGTGGTGTCTGTTTAAGGGCAAGATCAAAAGATCGCAGCCTCGTTGCACTCGTCAGCTCCTACGGGGATCGAATGCATCCGCGATATTGCGGAGGATGCGGTCAATGTAGGAGCTGACGAGTGCAACGAGGCTGCGATCTTTTGACGTTAGAGCTTGTCAGTGACTTGAGGCACTTGCGGCAACGCCGCGCCTTTAGGCCAAAGCATCCAGATTTGCCCCTGCTGTTTCATATCCCCGGCCAATTGCCCGGCCGCTTCGCCGGTGCCCCAGAACAAGTCCGCACGCACTTCGCCGGCAATCGCGCCGCCAGTATCCTGAGCCGCCACCGGGCGTACCAGTGCGGTGCCGTCCGGTTTGGTGGTCGATAGCCACAACAGACTGCCCAGCGGAATCACCTTGCGGTCCACCGCCGCGCTGTAACCGGCGGTCAGTGGGACGTTCAGCGAGCCACGCGGTCCTTCGTTGCTGTCCGGGTTACGGGTGAAAAACACGTAGCTGGGGTTGCTGCCAAGCAGCTCCGGAATCCGCGTCGGATTGGCCTTGGCCCAGGTGCTGATCGCGCCCATGGTCACGTCTTCTTTTTTCAGCTCACCTTGCTCGACCAGCCAACGGCCGATCGGTCGATAGGGATGGCCATTCTGATCGGCATACGCAATGCGCAACTGGCGGCCATCGTCGAGCTGGATGCGACCCGAACCCTGGATTTGCAGAAATTGCAGGTTCATCGGGTCGGTCAGCCAGGCCACGACCGGCGCCTTGACCCCTTTGGTTTCGATGGTGGCTGCGTCGTCGTACGGCTTGAGCACGCGGCCTTCGAGTCGCCCGCGCAGGCGTTTGCCCTTGAGTTCCGGATAGAGGCTGTCCAGGGCGACGATGATCATGTCCTCGGGGACGCCGTACACCGGAATGTTCGCCACGGCGGTCTGGGTCAGGCTGCCGGGGTAGACCGGTTCGTAGTAACCGGTGATCAGGCCGTTGGGGTTGTCATTGGCGGCACGCAGGCCATAGACGTCGAGATTCTGTTTGAGGAACCCGCGAATCTCGTTGGCGGTTTGCGGCACGTTGGCGGAAGCCGCGCAGGTCGAGCCCCAGACCGGATCGGCCTTGAGTCGGGTGCAGGCGCTGCGCCACGAACCGAAGCCGGCGACGAGGTCGTTGTCGGACACGCTCGGAAGTGCCTCCCACGTGGCGCTGGAGTAAGTGGCCAGTGCATGGGTTTTCGGCTTGGTGTTATCGCCACCGGTGCAGCCCGCGAGCACGGCCACCATCGGAAGGGTCCAGGCCAGGCTGTGGCGCCATGCCTTGTAACGGCTGTTCATGGAGTAATTCCTTTGCCGGTTGCCTGAGTGCTCCATGCGCTCAAACAACCCGTATTGATAATAGGGCTATTGGTCTTTGCCGATGACACGAGGATACTGGCCGCCGTTCCCGTGACCTGAAGCCACCATGACTCTTAAAAGACTTTCTGTTGTATTGCTGGCCTGTCTGACCTTGTCCGCCTGCGGTGGTGTCGATCCCAACTCTCCGCTGGGCCAGCGCAAGGCGATTTTCAAGCAAATGCTCAAGACCGGTGAAGACCTGGGCGGCATGTTGCGTGGCCGCATTCCGTTCGACGGTCCGAAATTCGCGGACGGCGCGGTGAAGCTCGATGCGCTGTCCCGTGAGCCGTGGAAACATTTTCCGCAGGTGCGCGAAGAAGATCACACCAGCGCCAAGAGCGATGTCTGGCAGAAGCAGGAACGCTTCCAGGAAATGGCTCGCACCCTTGAAACCGCCACCGGTGAATTGGTGGTAGCCAGCAAGGTTCAACCCTACAAGGCCAGTAACCTGGGCCCGGCGGTGCAGAAGGTCGAAGATGCGTGCAGCGCGTGCCATAAAGAGTTTCGGGATCATTGATTCATGGTGCTCTGGCTGACGTCTTCGCGAGCAAGCCCGCTCCCACAGTTGACCGCATTCCCCTGTGGGAGCGGGCTTGCTCGCGAAGGCTGATTTGGCACTACCAAAGATCCCTGGTTTTCACCTCTACTTACTTGTCCAACTCATCCAGCGCGTCCTGCAATTCCTTGCGGGATTCGGCGAGTTTGTCTTTGCGCTTGTTGATCTTCTCCGGGTCGCCTTTTTTCATCGCCTTGTCGAGATCAGCCTGACGCGTGCTCACTTCGTGCTTGGCATCGAGCACCTTGTTTTCCCGTTCTTTCTTCAGGGAGGCGTCGGTGCAGTGGGCGGTGACTTCGCTGAGTGCGGTTTCCAGGCCGGCCTGTTGATCGGCGTTACCGTGGGATTTGGCCAGTTCGATCTGGTTGATGATGCCCTGTTTCTTGGCGGCGCAGCCGGTCAGCCCCGGCGCTTCTTCGCCGGCCATCAGTGGAGCGGCCATCACGCTGCAAAGCGTCAACAAGGCGAGCGGTAGAAATTTCATAAAAGCTCCATGTGAAAAAGCGATCGTGGCGATGGGGTGTTTGAGCCCCGCGGCACTCGTGGGTTCCCGGGGTGGCGGGCATCGCCGTTGGCTAAAAACCGTCGATCCCTGCGACCCGTAATGTTTCGCTCAAGGCCAGCACCTGCGGGTCGCGGAAAAATGCGCTCAATTGCGCCGCGCGTCCCGGACCGATACCGGCTTCGGCCTGCCATTGTTCGGTGGTTCGCTGCGCCAACGCCTGCCATGAATCGGCGAGGCGTGCCTGCCCGGTTGGCGGTAGGCCCAGGGCCTTGAGCCAGCGGGCGAAAGGGCGTTGGCGGGCGTTGTTGAAACTGTTCAAAAGACGAGCACTGCTGCGCTCGCCGAAGCCGCCAATGTTAGCAAGCTCTTGGGCATCGAGGGTTAACCAATCCAGCAGGCCGTTCAGGCGGCCTGTTTCGAGAAGTTTCTCCCAGGTCCCCGGGCCGACGTGGGGCAAGGCCAGTCCCTGCTTGCCACTGAGCCAGGTCAGGCGCGCCAGAAATTGACTCTCGCATCCCGGTGTCGGCTGCCAGCAACTGAGCTGATGAAAGTCCGCTGCCAGCGGCAACTCCATTTCAGGGCGCTCGGCGCTGCGCAGTACGACGCCATCCAGCCTGGGAATGGTCAGGCCCGCGAGGCTGATGGACACCTGATCGCCGGGGCGGATGTCCAATTCCTCCCAGCGCCGCAGTGAGCTGACGCTGACGCGCTTGATCTGCCGGTCATCCAGTTGCACCGGCGTTAGATCCAGCACCGGGGTTATTCGCCCGGTCCGTCCAATCTTGAAGTGAACCTTGCGCACCTCGGTCAGCGCTTGGGCAAACGGGTATTTCCAGGCGACGCTCCAATAAGGCGGTTTTACTTGCCAGCGTTCGGCGGGCGGGCGTTGATCCTGGCGCAGGACAATGCCATCGCTGGTAAAAGGCAGGGGAGTGCGATACCAGTGCTCGCGCCAGCGTTCCGCCTCGGCGAATGCCTTGATCGGCTGGCTGTAGGGCGCGGTGCTCGGGAAACCCAGTTCATCCAGCGCCGCCACGCGGGCGGGAAGGTTGGCCGGGCCTTGGGGCCAGTCCCAGACGAACAGGCCGATCCCTTCGGCTTGTTCGATGCTCAATGTCTTACGTGCCATCAAGCCAGCGACGGTGGCGCGGGCATTGAGGCTGCCGGCCTTGGCTTGAATGTGCTCGGAGAGGCGCCAATAGAGTTCGCCTTGCAGCAGCATGTCCAGTGGTTGTGGCAGGTGTTGAGGGATAGCGGCGATCTGACGCGCCGAAGCCGTCCAGTCCTGGCCGTTCATTCCGTCTCCGCGACTGATGGCCTGAGTCAGTAAGCCTTTGCGGTAAATCAGCGTCACCGCCACGCCGTCGACTTTGGGTTGGACCCAGATGTCGGTGCGGTCACGCAGCCAGTTTTCGACGGCACGGCCATCACGAAGTTTTTCCAGACCGGTATGGGCGATGGGGTGGGGAATCTTGCCGCCCGCGGTGCGCAACGGGTCTGCGAGCGGGCCTGAATTGAAACACTGATGCCATTCGGTCAGGCGGGCGCGGGACTGATCGTAGAGTTCATCGGTGACTAATGAGCGGCCCTGGCGATGATAGTTGTCGTCCCAGAGGTCGATCTGTTTTTGCAGGGCGGTGATTTCGTTCAGCGCTCGTGCAGGGGGCCAGTCGGGGCATTCGGTGGCGTTGGCGGTCAGACAGGCAAGGGTCAGCAGGAGACCGAAAAACAGGTGCAGGGAGGGGAGCATTGTGAGCGTCCTTGCTCGGGAGAATGCTTGAAGGCTAGATCAGTATTGGTTGGCACAACGGGTCGGTGTTTTTCCGGGTATTTCTGGTGGCAGGGCTGGCCTCTTCGCGAGCAAGCCCGCTCCCACACTGGATCTCCAGTGAACATATTATTTGTGAGCGCTATAGATTAAATGTGGGAGCGGGCTTGCTCGCGAAGGCGGCGACGCGGTCTGAAGTGAAGACAATAAAAAGCCCCGCACGGCGAACCGTGCGGGGCTTTGGGTACCGCCGGGAAAGTCTTACAGACCCGCAGCGGAACGCAGAGCGTCGACGCGGTCGGTTTTTTCCCAGGTGAACGTGGTGAACGTATCGTCGCCAACGGTCTTGGTTTCCGGGGTGCGACCGAAGTGGCCGTACGCCGCGGTTTCCTGGTACATCGGGTGCAGCAGGTCGAGCATGGTGGTGATTGCGTACGGACGCAGGTCGAACACTTCGCGGACCAGGTTGATGATTTTCTCATCGCTGATCTTGCCGGTGCCGAAGGTGTTCAACGAAATCGACGTAGGCTGGGCCACACCGATCGCGTAGGAAACCTG
The DNA here is from genome assembly GCF_044746405.1 of Pseudomonas sp. NPDC086251. Classification (NCBI taxonomy): domain Bacteria; kingdom Pseudomonadati; phylum Pseudomonadota; class Gammaproteobacteria; order Pseudomonadales; family Pseudomonadaceae; genus Pseudomonas; species Pseudomonas sp. NPDC086251. The sequence goes on along the minus strand of NZ_JBIVBY010000003.1, from coordinate 159,238 downwards.
AATCTCGCAACGCTCGGCCAGGCCGGCAGCGACGATGTTCTTGGCCACGTAACGACCGGCGTAGGCGGCCGAACGGTCAACCTTCGATGGATCTTTACCGGAGAACGCACCGCCACCGTGACGGGCCATGCCGCCGTAGGTGTCGACGATGATCTTGCGACCGGTCAGGCCGCAGTCGCCCACCGGGCCGCCGATGATGAACTGGCCAGTCGGGTTGATGTGGAACTGGGTGTCCTTGTGCAGCAGTTCGGCAGGCAGTACGTGCTTGACGATCAGCTCCATCACGCCTTCGCGCAGGTCTTTGTACGACACTTCAGGGTTGTGCTGGGTCGACAGGACAACGGCGTCGATGCCAACCACCTTGCCATTTTCGTAACGGCAGGTGACCTGGGACTTGGCATCCGGACGCAGCCACGGCAGCAAGCCGGATTTGCGCGCGTCAGCCTGACGCTGCACCAACTGGTGAGAGAAGGTGATCGGCGCGGGCATCAGCACGTCGGTTTCGTTGCTGGCGTAGCCGAACATCAGGCCCTGGTCACCGGCACCCTGATCTTCAGGCTTGGCACGGTCGACGCCCTGGTTGATGTCCGGGGATTGCTTGCCGATGATGTTCATCACGCCGCAGGTCGCACCGTCGAAGCCGACGTCGGAACTGGTATAGCCGATGTCGGTGATCACGTCACGAACGATCTGCTCCAGGTCAACCCAAGCCGAGGTGGTGACTTCGCCAGCGATGATCGCCACACCCGTTTTCACCAGCGTCTCGCACGCCACGCGGGCGAACTTGTCTTCAGCAATGATTGCGTCCAGCACCGCGTCGGAAATCTGGTCGGCGATTTTATCCGGATGCCCTTCAGACACGGACTCGGAGGTGAAGAGGGAGTATTCGCTCATCTCGATGTTTTCCTGAAATTACCGATGGTGAGTGTCGCCAGTCGGTCGCTGAAAGTGGCGGACCTGAATCTGGAAACCATTACGTAAGCCTACATAGAGGCTTTCCCCGGGAACGAGTCCCGCAGCGGTGGCCCAACGGGCCAAATCGTCCTGTTCAAACCCCAACCAGAGATCACCGCAGGCCTCCCTGGCCCAACTCTGGTTGTGGCTGCATAAATCGGTTACCAGCAAGCTACCGCCTGATTGCAGCAAGCCGGCCATGTGTTTGAGCGCTTCGGCTGGCGCGGCAAAATGGTGCAGCACCATGTTCAGCACAACGCAATCGGCCTTGAGGCTGACGCCGTTCAGTGCGTCGGCCAGTTGCAAATTGACATTGCTCAGCCTTTCGCGCTCGCACACCTGGCGTGCCAGTTCGAGCATCGCCGGGCTGTTATCCAGCGCTGTCACCTGAGTGAAGCGGCGCGCCAGTTCCGGCAGGAATGCGCCGTCTCCGGGGCCGACTTCAATGGCGGTGGCGCCGTCACTGAAACTCAATTTGTCGAGCAAGGCCACCACGCTTTCGCGGTATTGCGGCAAGCCGGCGATCAAGTCTTGCTGGGCGCGAAACTTCTCTGCCACCCGTGAGAAAAAATCCTGGCTGGCCGCCGCTCGTTGCCCATGAACCTGACCGATCCGCGACTGCACATCGGCAGGCAGGGTCAGGTTGTCCACTTCTTCGAGCAGGGCCGCATGCAGCTTGCCGCCCGGCAGGTCGGTGTGGGGCAGGGCGCGACGGTAGAAAATCGCGTTGCCTTCACGGCGCGTCGCCACCAGGTCGGCCTGGGCCAATACCTTTAGGTGATGACTCATGCCGGACTGACCGATGCCGAAGATTTGCGCCAGTTCCAGTACGCCAAACGAATCGTTGGCCAGCGCGCGCAAGACGTTCAGGCGCAGCGGATCACCACCGGCCTTGCACAGGGCCGACAGCTCATCGCAATCGTCGTGTCGAATCGAGGGCGCGCGTAAATTCATAAGGCCAGCAGTCTAGTGACGGTCAGAAAGCATCGCAAGGGCAATATCAAAAAGTTTTGATATTGCTCGATAGATGGCACTTCTCGGCGTTAGGTTTAGTCAACAAACCAACAGCGGAAAGGTTTCACCCGTCGAATACGCTGTTAACCATTGGAAAAACGCCTTCAGATGACTATCTGTCATTGCCCCGAGGCGGGTGGGTGAGGGAAAATGCTCGCCTTTTTTCCGATTCGTTTTATTCACTCTCGATTCAATATCCGCAGGAGAACAGCGATGCCCAGCCGTCGTGAGCGTGCCAACGCCATTCGTGCCCTCAGCATGGATGCCGTGCAAAAAGCCAACAGCGGCCATCCCGGTGCCCCTATGGGTATGGCGGATATCGCCGAAGTACTTTGGCGTGACTACCTGAAGCACAACCCGAGCAATCCATCGTTCGCCGACCGTGACCGCTTCGTGCTGTCCAACGGCCACGGCTCGATGCTGATCTACTCGCTGCTGCACCTGACCGGCTACGACCTGTCTATCGAAGACCTGAAAAACTTCCGCCAACTGCACAGCCGCACCCCGGGCCACCCGGAATTCGGCTACACCCCAGGCGTTGAAACCACCACCGGTCCACTGGGCCAAGGCCTGGCCAACGCCGTGGGTTTCGCCCTGGCTGAAAAAGTCCTGGCGGCGCAGTTCAACCGTCCTGGCCATAATGTTGTCGACCACCACACCTACGTGTTCCTGGGTGATGGCTGCATGATGGAAGGCATCTCCCACGAAGTCGGCTCCCTGGCCGGCACCTTGGGCCTGGGCAAACTGATCGCTTTCTACGATGACAACGGCATCTCCATCGACGGCGAAGTCGAAGGCTGGTTCACCGACGACACGCCGAAGCGTTTCGAAGCCTACAACTGGCAAGTGATCCGCAACGTTGACGGTCACGACCCTGAAGAAATCAAGATCGCGATCGAAACGGCACGCAAAAGCGAGCAGCCGACCCTGATCTGCTGCAAGACCACCATCGGCTTCGGTTCGCCGAACAAGCAAGGCAAGGAAGATTGCCACGGCGCCCCGTTGGGTGACGCAGAAATCGCCCTGACCCGCGCGGCGCTGAAATGGAACCACGGCCCGTTTGAAATCCCGGCCGATATCTATGCCGAGTGGGACGCCAAGGAAGCCGGTCGCGCGGCCGAAGCCGAATGGGATCAGCGTTTCGCTGCCTACTCCGCCGAGTTCCCTGAGCTGGCCAACGAGTTGGTGCGTCGCCTGAGCGGCGAACTGCCGGCTGACTTCGCGGAAAAAGCCTCGGCTTATATTGCTGAAGTCGCGGCCAAGGGCGAAACCATCGCCAGCCGTAAAGCCAGCCAGAACGCACTGAATGCCTACGGCCCGCTGTTGCCGGAACTGCTGGGCGGTTCCGCTGACCTCGCCGGTTCCAACCTGACCCTGTGGAAAGGTTGCAAAGGCGTGACCGCGGAAGACGCCAGCGGCAACTACATGTACTACGGCGTTCGCGAGTTCGGCATGAGCGCGATCATGAACGGCGTCACCCTGCATGGCGGCCTGGTGCCTTACGGCGCGACCTTCCTGATGTTCATGGAATACGCCCGCAACGCCGTGCGCATGGCCTCGCTGATGAAGAAGCGCGTGGTGTTCGTCTACACCCACGATTCCATCGGTCTGGGCGAAGACGGCCCGACTCACCAGCCGATCGAGCAACTGACCAGCCTGCGCAGCACGCCAAACCTCGATACCTGGCGCCCAGCCGATGCCGTTGAATCGGCCGTGTGCTGGAAGCTGGCTCTGGAGCGCAAGGACGGCCCTTCGGCGCTGATCTTCTCACGTCAGAACCTGCAGCACCAGGATCGCAACGCGCTGCAAATCGCCGACATCGCCCGTGGCGGTTACGTGTTGAAGGACTGCGACGGCGAGCCTGAGCTGATCCTGATCTCCACCGGTTCGGAAGTCGGCCTGGCGGTTCAGGCGTACGACAAGCTGACCGAGCAAGGTCGCAAGGTGCGTGTGGTTTCGATGCCGTGCACCAGCGTGTTCGATGCGCAGGACGCCGGCTACAAGCAAGCCGTTCTGCCGTTGCAGGTCAGTGCCCGTATCGCCATCGAAGCGGCTCATGCGGACTACTGGTACAAGTACGTGGGCCTGGAAGGCCGCGTGATCGGCATGACCACCTACGGCGAGTCGGCGCCTGCGCCGGCCTTGTTCGAAGAGTTCGGCTTCACCCTGGAAAACATCCTGGGTCAGGCTGAAGAGCTGCTGGAAGACTAAGTCCGGAAGTTGCGTTGTTTGTACTGACGCCTTCGCGGGCAAGCCTCGCTCCTACAGGTAACACGGTATATCGCCGTAACCCCGTAGGAGCGAGGCTTGCCCGCGAAGACAATGGTGCATTCAACGCAAAGCTGAAGGATTCACCACGGTAATCGAGAACCTCATGCCTCAACCGCGTCCTTACAAAGTTGCACTCAACGGCTACGGCCGGATTGGTCGTTGCGTCTTGCGTGCGTTGTTTGAGCGAGGCGAGAAGGCCGGGTTTGAAATTGTCGCGATCAACGATCTGGCCGACATGGCCAGCATCGAATACCTGACACGCTTCGACTCCACTCACGGGCGTTTTCCCGGCGAAGTGAAGGTCGAAGGCGATTGTCTGCATATTAAAGGCGACTGCGTGAAGGTCCTGCGCAGTGCCACCCCCGAAGGCATCGATTGGGCGTCGTTGGGCGTCGATCTGGTGCTGGAGTGCTCCGGCGCTTACCACACCCGTGAAGACGGCCAGCGTTTCCTCGACGCCGGCGCGCCACGCGTACTGTTTTCCCAGCCGATGGCCAGCGAGGCGGATGTCGACGCCACCATCGTCTACGGCGTGAACCAGGATTGCCTGACCGGCGATGAGCTGCTGGTGTCCAACGCGTCCTGCACCACCAACTGCGGCGTGCCGCTGTTGCGCCTGCTCGATCAGGCCATTGGTCTGGAATACGTGTCGATCACCACCATCCACTCGGCGATGAACGACCAACCGGTGATCGACGCCTATCACCACGAAGACCTGCGTCGTACGCGTTCGGCGTTTCAGTCGGTGATTCCGGTGTCCACTGGTCTGGCGCGTGGCATCGAGCGTCTGTTGCCGGAACTTGCCGGGCGAATTCAGGCCAAAGCCGTACGAGTGCCGACGGTTAACGTGTCTTGCCTCGACATTACGATGCAGACCGTCAGCGACACCGACGCCACCGAAGTCAACCGGATTCTGCGCGAGGCCGCCACCAGCGGCCCGCTCAAAGGCCTTCTGGCTTACACCGAGCTCCCCCATGCAAGCTGTGATTTCAATCACGACCCACATTCGGCCATCGTCGATGCCAGTCAGACTCGAGTTTCCGGCCCGCGGCTGGTGAACATCCTGGCCTGGTTCGACAACGAATGGGGTTTTGCCAACCGAATGCTGGACGTTGCAGAACACTATCTGCAAACAGCCACCTCTCCAAAACAGTAGGAAATGCGACCCATGACCGTGTTGAAGATGACCGACCTCGATCTGCAAGGTAAGCGTGTACTGATCCGCGAAGACCTCAACGTCCCAGTCAAGGACGGTGTAGTCACCAGCGACGCGCGTATCCTGGCTTCGCTGCCGACCATCAAGCTGGCCCTGGAAAAAGGCGCGGCCGTGATGGTCTGCTCGCACCTTGGCCGTCCGACCGAAGGCGAGTTCTCGGCCGAGAACAGCCTCAAGCCAGTCGCTGACTACCTGAGCAAGGCCCTGGGCCGCGAAGTGCCGCTGGTCGCCGATTACCTGGGCGGCGTTGACGTCAAGGCCGGCGACATCGTGCTGTTCGAAAACGTACGCTTCAATAAAGGCGAGAAAAAGAACGCTGACGAACTGGCCCAGCAATACGCCGCCCTGTGCGACGTGTTCGTGATGGACGCCTTCGGCACCGCTCACCGCGCCGAGGGTTCGACCCACGGCGTGGCGAAGTTCGCCAAAGTCGCCGCCGCTGGCCCGCTGCTGGCCGCCGAACTCGACGCACTGGGCAAAGCCCTCGGCGCCCCGGCTCAGCCAATGGCGGCCATCGTTGCCGGCTCCAAGGTCTCGACCAAACTCGACGTGCTTAATAGCCTGAGCCAGATCTGCAACCAGTTGATCGTCGGCGGCGGCATTGCCAACACCTTCCTCGCCGCTGCCGGTCACCCGGTCGGCAAGTCCCTGTACGAGCCGGACCTGCTGGACACCGCCCGCGCCATCGCCGCCAAGGTCAGCGTGCCGCTGCCGGTCGACGTGGTGGTGGCCAAGGAATTCGCTGAAAGCGCGACCGCGACCGTCAAGCTGATCGCCGACGTGGCTGCCGACGACATGATCCTGGACATCGGCCCTCAGACCGCGGCGAATTTCGCCGAGCTGTTGAAGTCGTCCAAGACCATCCTGTGGAACGGCCCGGTGGGCGTGTTCGAATTCGACCAGTTCGGTAACGGCACCAAAGTCCTGGCCCAGGCCATCGCGGAAAGCTCGGCGTTCTCGATCGCCGGCGGCGGTGACACCCTGGCAGCCATCGATAAATATGGCGTTGCTGAGCAAATCTCCTACATTTCTACCGGTGGCGGCGCGTTCCTCGAATTCGTCGAAGGCAAAGTGCTGCCAGCCGTCGAAGTCCTGGAAAGCCGGGCCAAGGCCTGAGGGCCGCCTATTTGACCAGGCAAAGGAGTGTTTATATGGTCAGGACCCTAGCGCTGTTGATCGTCGCGGTTTCGCTGGCGGCTTGCGGGAGCAACCCGAAAGCCAAGCCGGACCCCGCGCCGTCTGCGCCGGATGATAAAGGCTGCTACCAGGCGGACTGGCAAGCCGAAACCAACCCGGTGCTCAACAAGCGTTCCGGGCCTGATGGCCTGGACAAATACGAGACACAGACCCCGGCCAAGGAACATGGCTGCCCTTGACGGGTCTGACTCTTTACTCAGGGCTGGCGGCGTACGCTGTCAGCCGAGGACCACGGATGAAAGGTTTTATCGCCATTACGGCGCTGGCACTGCTGGCGGGTTGCTCGAATTTCAACCTGTTCAAGCCTGCCGAATCGACGGACAACTGGACCACCTGGACCTGCGACAGCCAGGCCAAAGTGCTCTGGCGCTATACCGACGACAGCCGTAAGGAAGTCGATGTGCGCCTCGGCGGGGCCGATCAGGTCTACCGCTTGAAGCTTGAGCCGGGCGCCGAAGGTTCGCTGTACAGCAACGACATGTTGGCGTTTCACATAAAAGGTGAGGAAGGCCTGGTGTACTGGGTCGCCACCAATGATTTGATCGGCCGCGGTTGTAAGGCGCAGTAATTGACACACCACAGATCCAATGTGGAAGCAGATCCAAATGTGGGAGCGGGCTTGCTCGCGAAAGCGGTGGGTCAGCTTGCATCAGTGCTGAATGTTGAACCGCATTCGCGAGCAAGCCCGCTCCCACAGTGGATCTGTGTAGGTACATCAGATTTAGGCAACACCGAATGAGCGGACCGGACCAACCCTCGATCTGCAATAACTTGAATAGCCGCCGCCGCTACGGCAGGCTGGCACGATTAACGACCCAAACCGGGAGAGACACACACAATGGCACTTATCAGCATGCGCCAGATGCTGGACCACGCAGCCGAGTTCGGCTACGGCGTTCCAGCCTTCAACGTCAACAACCTTGAGCAGATGCGCGCCATCATGGAAGCCGCTGACAAGACTGACTCCCCGGTGATCGTCCAGGCGTCGGCCGGTGCTCGCAAATACGCCGGTGCACCGTTCCTGCGTCACCTGATCCTGGCGGCAATCGAAGAATTCCCGCACATCCCGGTGTGCATGCACCAGGACCACGGCACCAGCCCTGACGTCTGCCAGCGCTCCATTCAACTGGGCTTCAGCTCGGTCATGATGGACGGTTCCCTGGGCGAAGACGGCAAGACGCCGACCGACTACGACTACAACATCCGCGTCACCCAACAAACCGTAGCCATGGCTCACGCCTGCGGCGTATCGGTTGAAGGCGAGCTGGGCTGCCTGGGGTCGCTGGAAACCGGCATGGCCGGTGAAGAAGACGGCATCGGCGCCGAAGGCGTTCTGGATCACAGCCAAATGCTGACCGACCCGGAAGAAGCCGCTGACTTCGTCAAACGCACTCAGGTCGATGCCCTGGCCATCGCCATCGGCACCAGCCACGGCGCGTACAAGTTCACCAAGCCGCCTACCGGCGACGTGCTGGCGATCGACCGCATCAAAGAAATCCACAAGCGCATCCCGAACACTCACCTGGTGATGCACGGTTCGTCTTCGGTCCCACAAGACTGGCTGGCGATCATCAACCAGTATGGCGGCGACATCAAAGAAACCTACGGCGTACCGGTTGAAGAAATCGTCGAAGGCATCAAGCACGGCGTGCGCAAGGTCAACATCGACACCGACCTGCGCCTGGCGTCCACCGGTGCGATGCGTCGCCTGATGGCCACCAACCCGAGCGAATTCGACCCACGTAAATTCTTCGGCGCCACTGTTACTGCCATGCGCGACGTGTGCATCGCACGTTACGAAGCCTTCGGTACCGCGGGCAACGCTTCGAAGATCAAGCCGATCTCGCTGGAGGCGATGTACCAGCGTTATCTGAAAGGTGAGTTGAACGCCAAGGTCAACTAAGCCTTCAGTGTTTGGTTGCATTAAAAAACCCGCCGAGAGGCGGGTTTTTTTGTGAGCGACTGTTCGATATTCCGTTTCTCCATGTTTTGTTACGCACTTGTAGGAAATGGATATAAAAACCTGTCAGGTTTGACAGTTGTCGCGACATCCCGAAGGCACGATCATTCAGGTTGAAGTTATTAACTGATTTAGTTTGAGTGAGCTGGACATAACGGGGTATGCAGATGGTCAGTGATGTTGATGTCTTCTGACTGTAGGAGTAATGACTGATTGAATAGAGATTCTTCCATTCACAGAGTTTGTCTTTGACGGGTTTATTTTTTTTACGTTAAATACATTCGGCGTTGGCAAGGTTGCCATCGGTTTTATCTTTCATGGATGAGGGTTTGTATGTTTTCTCGTAAAGATTCTAAGCGTTTAAGTTCTGCTGTTGTTTTAATGTGTTTTTTCGTGACGCTTACCGCTAATGCGGCAAACGGAGTGTTTACCGCGTCGATCGACAGTCAGGGCAAGGTAATGGTGCAATCCCCCCAATGGATAAAAAACGTAAAACACATTCCACAGGCAGGGTATTTTTCTGATTACGAAATAGTGCTCAACGCGGGGGTGTTTGAACGTAATCCGGGCTTCTGCTCTGTATCGGTTACAGATTTGGACTCGTACGACGATATTGTTTCTGCGCATGCCAAATTGGCCGGAACACCGACAAGCCATGCCGTAAAAGTGATCACTCAGTTAATAGGCGATTCCGCCAAGGAGGCGGGCACGTCAAAGAGTTTCATGTTGATGTGCGTGAGTTAAACGCGTGGGATGCCATTGCAGCGAGAAGTTTTCCTCTCACTGCAATGGTCGCAGCGGGATCACTTATCGTGATCAATATCCAGCTTGCTGAACGTTACTTTCCCTCCTTCGCTCGTATACCCGGTGTGGTCCTGCACATACACCCCGGCCTTGAAGTACAGCGGCTTGTCGCGCCAGGTCTTGCTGATGTCGGTGTCCCACTGGTAACCCGCCGCGCTGATCCCCAACGCACCGCCAGGGCTGAGGTGGATGAGGTAGTTGAACTGTTGATCCAGTTTCACCCCGGTGGCGATGGTGATGACCCGCCCTTCGCCGTCATCCGGGTGCATGCGCACCTTGGCGACGATGTTGCCGGAGGAGGTGCTGGTTTTGTATTGATACTCGAGCTTCACCAAAGGCTTCTGGCTTTGGTAGGCGTGGATCTGGCCGATGACGATCTTGCCCGAGCTCGGGACCTGGTTCACGGCCAGGGTGGCCCGCAGGGAGTTATCGGCCTCCGGGTACAGCCAGTTGCGCAGGGTGCCGTTGCTGTAGGTTTCGCGAAGTTCGGTGCGGGGGTACTTGGCGTTTTCGGTTTTCGAGCCGGTGACCGGGGACCAGAAGAACAAGGTGCCGGTGTCGGAGTGGAAGTATTGATCCTTGAAGCCTTTCACCAGTTTTGGAGTGTCAACGGTGTACGGCGGATTGCCGACAGGAACACTCAGGTTCCAGGTTGCGAGATCGATCATAGTCAAAAGCTTCCACGATTTTTTTTGCTGCACGCCCGTGCCAGAAGCTCTAGCACGTGCCTTGGAGGGCGGTCTTTATAAGCGCAGAAGCCGTCTTTGTTAATCCCCGTCCGGCAGATCGCTGGCGTCAACATCCTGTCGAAATGCCATCTTTCCCGGTTTTAGAGGGCTGTAGGACCGACCGTTAGTCGGCAAATGGACGCTTTAGTTAAATGATGGCTTACTGACACCTTCTGCTTTCACAGAACCCGGTCTAGAGTGAGCGTTAGTATTTGTCCGGTTTTCACGAGAAACCGGCCTGCCGCCCCGAACAAGAGAAGCAGCATGGAATGCGCGCAACCCACGCCAGCTGAAGGCAGCTCGATCCTGTTAATTGTCGACGATTACCCGGAAAACCTGACCAGCATGCGCGCGTTGTTGCAGCGCCAGGACTGGCAGGTCTTGACCGCAGGCTCGGGTTTCGAAGCGCTTAGCCTGTTACTCGAACACGATGTCGACCTGGTGCTGCTGGACGTGCAGATGCCGGGCATGGACGGTTTTGAAGTCGCGCGCCTGATGCGCGGCAGCCAGCGGACCCGTCTCACGCCGATCATATTTCTCACCGCCAACGAGCAATCCCAGGACGCCGTGATCAAGGGCTACGCCAGTGGCGCGGTGGATTACCTGTTCAAACCGTTCGACCCGCAAATTCTCAAGCCCAAAGTGCAGGCGTTGCTCGAGCATCAGCGCAATCGCCGTGCGTTGCAGCGCCTGAGCCGCGATCTGGAGGTCGCACGCGCGTTTAATGCCTCGGTGCTGGATAACGCGGCCGAAGGCATTCTGGTGGTCAATGAGGACGGTCTGATCCGCTTTGCCAACCCGGCCATGTCGCGGCTGCTCAATGCCACGGTGCAAGACCTGCAAGGCAAGGAGTTTCTGGATTTCCTGCAAAAGCCGCATATTCCGGTCTGGGCCGACTCTGAACTGTTAGCCGGTTACAAACGCGGTGAAACCCTGCGTTTGCACGACGCCTTGCTGCGGACGGCACCTGGCCAGCAGGTGCCGGTGGCCCTGTCGTGCGCGCCGTTGCCCGCTGAACAACATGCGATGGTGGTGACGGTGCTGGACATGTCGGTGGTGCGCCATCTGCACCAGCAACTGGAGTTCCAGGCCGTTACCGATCCGTTGACCGGGCTGCTCAACCGCCGGGGGTTCTACCAGACCGCGGAAAACCTGCTGCTGCGCGGCGATCGCTCTGACAGCGCCTGGGTGTTGCTGTACCTCGACCTCGATGGCTTCAAACGGGTCAATGATTCCCTCGGTCACGATGCCGGTGACCGGGTGCTGCGCTGGGTGTCCGAGCAGTTGAAGGCGTGCCTGCGGCCCTTCGACATTCTGGCGCGCATCGGCGGCGACGAGTTCACGGCGCTACTGGACCTGGAGTTTCCCGAGCAGGCGGCCAAGATTGCCGAGAAGCTGATTGAGCGGGTGTCGATCTGTCAGCAGATCGATGGGCTGGATATCGCCCTGGGCGCCAGCATCGGCATCGCCACGTACCCGGATTGCGGTTCCAATCTCGACGGATTGTTGCGGGCGTCCGACATCGCCATGTACGAAGCCAAGCGCGCCGGCCGTCAGCAATATCGCTTCTACGATCACGAAATGAACGGCCGGGCGCGCTCGCGGCTGATGCTTGAAGACAGTGTGCGCACGGCCATCGAGAACCGTGATTTCAGTCTGGTGTATCAGCCGCAGGTGGCGATTGCCGGTGGGCAGATTCGTGGGTTCGAAGCGTTGTTGCGCTGGCAGCATCCGAGCGTTGGCGATGTACCGCCGGGGCTGTTTTTGCCACTGCTGGAAGAGGCGCGGTTGATCAGTCGTCTGGGCAGCTGGATTTACCATCGCGGCGCCGAACAGCGCAAAGCCTGGGAAACCCTGTTCGCCGAGGATTTGGTGCTGGGTGTCAGCTTGAGCAGTACACAATTCGGCATGCCCAACCTGGTCACCGAGCTGCGCCAGGTGCTGGAGCGTCATGGTTTGCAAGCGCGTTACCTGGAGGTCGAGGTCACAGAAGAGGCCTTGATGCAAAACCCTGAGGAAACCCGCAAACAGTTGCGTCTGCTGCGTAACCTCGGGGTGCGCGTGGCCCTGGATGACTTCGGTTCCGGGCCGTGCTCGCTGTCTCATCTGCGGGATCTGGAGCTGGACACGCTCAAGTTCGATCGGCACTTGATTGCCCGGCTGCCGGAGTCTTCACGGGATGCGGCGCTGGTGCGCAATGTGATTGACCTGTGCAAACAGTACGGGATGCTGGTGATTGCCGAAGGGGTGGAAACCGTTGCGCAATACCAGTGGCTGCAAGCCAATGGCTGTGAGTATGTGCAGGGATATCTGGTGTCACGGCCGATGATGGCCGAGGACACTGGCGACTTCGCGCGTCCATTTGACTGGAGCGCGCTGATCGGCTGAATTCGCTACACTGGCGACCTTTTCGTGACTCGTGTTGCCGCCACTAATGACCGCGTTGAAATACCTCCAGGCTTATCCCGCTACGTTGCAGGACCAGGTGCGCCAGCTGATCGCCGAGGGTCGGCTGGGCGACTACCTGAGCCAGCGTTACCCGGAAAAACACGGCGTGCAAAGCGACAAGGCGTTGTACACCTATGCGCTGGACCTCAAGCAGGAATACCTGCGCAATGCCCCGGCCATCGACAAAGTGTTGTTCGACAACCGCCTGGACCTGACCCACCGCGCCCTCGGCCTGCACACCACGATTTCCCGTGTGCAGGGTGGCAAGCTCAAGTCCAAGAAAGAAATCCGCGTGGCCTCGCTGTTCAAGGAAGCACCGTCGGAATTTCTGAAAATGATCGTGGTGCATGAACTGGCGCACTTCAAAGAGTCGGATCACAACAAAGCGTTCTACAAGCTGTGCGAGCACATGTTGCCGGGGTATCACCAGGTCGAGTTCGACCTTCGGGTGTACCTGACGTGGCGGGATATGCAATAGAAGATCAAAAGATCGCAGCCTCGTTGCACTCGACAGCTCCTACAGAAGAACTCGGACCAATGTAGGAGCTGTCGAGTGCAACGAGGCTGCGATCTTAAAAAAGGGGGCATAGATGGACGTGAGCAAGACCAAGAGCAGCTTCTACCGTCGGTTGTACGTGGCGTACCTGATCGACAGCGGGCTGGCCAGCAGCGTCCCGGCGTTGACCGACGTCACTGGCATGCCCCGGCGCACGGCCCAGGACACCATCGCCGCGTTGGCGGATCTGGATATTGTGTGCGAGTTCGAGCAGGAAGAAGGCGCGCGCAATCATGCCGGGCGCTATCGGATTCGCGAGTGGGGGGCGATTGATCGGGGATGGATCGAGCGTAATTTGCGGCAGATCAAAGCGGTGCTTGAGTATCCCTGATTTCTGTGGTGACTGAGCTGACGCCTTCGCGGGCAAGCCTCGCTCCTACAAGGCACGTTGACCTGTAGGAGCGAGGCTTGCCCGCGAAAGGGCCCTCAAGGACGACGCATCCCGATGTGCGGAATGTCATCCTCAAGAAACTCCTCGCCCACCACGACAAATCCATACCGCCCGTAATACCCCTGCAAATGCGCCTGGGCCGAGAGATAGATCGGTACATCGGGCCAGCGCTTTTCCGCCTGTTTCAGCGCCTGCGCCATCAACTCATGCCCTAACCCGGTGCCGCGTGCCGGAGGGGCAATGATCACCCGGCCGATCACCACGTCGCCGCCCTGCAGCTCCGGGTCGAGTAACCTCAAATAGGCCACCAGCCGATCCCCGTCCCAGGCCATCAGATGGCAGGTGTCACCTTCCAGATCCTGGCCATCGATGTCCTGATACACGCATTTCTGCTCGACGACGAACACTTCGGCCCGTAATTGCAGAAGGGCGTACAGCTGTTCTTTGCCCAGATCGCTGTGGTGTTTGCAGACCCAATCGATTGTCATCTTCAGATTCCTTGAACAACGTCGCTCCGATACTAAGCGCCCAGCCGAACGATGTCTTTATGGCAAAGAAATCTGTGACAAAGGCCAAAATGCCATCATTCATTTCTCGCGGCGTTGTCTTCTTTGTGTAATCTTCGATCACGCGCTTTGCAGTGGCTTCAATGAGCTAAGGTTAGACCGGAGTTTCGCCGGTTCGGGGGCCTTGGAGTTTAGGCTGAAAACACGCCGGGCAGCCCGCCCGCTAAGGATTTTCTAGCATGCCGCGATTGCATCGAGCCTGTGCTTTGATTGGATTGCTGTTGCTGACTCAAAGCGCGGCAGCTGAAAAGCTGCGGCTGGTGGCTGACGCCTGGCCACCCTTTACCGACGCCACGCTGGTCAATGGCGGGTTGGCGACGGACATCGTCAGCACGGCGCTGGCCCGGGCCGGCTATGCCAGTGATTTTGAACAAGTGCCCTGGGCGCGGGCCTTGCTGGGCGTGGGCGAGGGGCGATACGACGTGTTGGTCAACGCCTGGTACACCGACGAACGCACCAAGTTGGGCCAATACTCCGGTGAATACCTGCTCAACCGCGTGCGCTTTCTCAAGCGCAAAGACGCACCGATCGAATACAACAACTTGCAGCAACTGCACACTTACCCGATCGCGGTGGTGCGCGGTTATGCCTATTCGCCGGAGTTCGATGAAGACGTCTCGCTGCAGAAAGTCCCGGTGCACAGCTTCGCCATGGCTGTACGCATGGTTGCCGCGGATCGGGTCAAGCTGACGCTGGAAGACGAGTACGTTGCGCGTTATTACCTGTCCCGGGAGTCATCCGCGGTGCGCAATGCCGTGGAGTTCCTGCCCAAGGCGCTGAGCGAAAACAGCCTGCACATTCTGGTCAGCCTGAAGAACCCGAAGCATGAACAGATCGTCGCCGGTTTCGACCGTGAGATCGCGGCGATGAAGGTGGACGGGAGTTATGACCGGTTGATGAGGCAGCATGGGATGTGAGCTTTGTGGTGCAGCTGATGGCCCCTTCGCGGGCAAGCCTCGCTCCTACAAGGGCACGTCCAACCCTGTAGGAGCGAGGCTTGCCCGCGAAGAGGCCGGCCTAGCCACCGCAATTCTCAATCCTCACTCGTATCCTTGATCAAATGCGCCGCCAACGTGCGCAACGGCCCCAACTGCCGACAGATCAACCCCAACTGCGTCTGCACCAACCGCTGCCCTTCATCGATTTCATCCGGCATCTGCTCAAGCGCATTGGCCAGCGCCTCTTCCTCATCGCTTTGAATCGCAATCGGCAATTTGCTCGCCAACCCTTGAGCGATCTCGTCGATGCTGGCCGCCAGTCTCACCCCGGCACCGTCGATCAGCGACTCACGCACGTCCGGCGGTAGTTGGGTTTCCCGGTGTGCGCCCAGCCCTGACAAGTAACTGAGCAAAGTGTGCGACAGCACCAGGAAGCGGAAACCGACATCCGCTTCCTTACGGAAATGCCCCGGCTCCATCAGCATGTTGGCCAGCGTCGTCGACAGCGCGGCATCGGCGTTGTGCGCGTTGCGCCGGGCCAGGCGATACGCCAGGTCGTCGCTTTTGCCGGCGGCGTATTGCTGCATGATCTGGCGCAGGTAAATGCTGTTGCAGGTCAGGGTGTTGGCCAGCACTTTGTTCAGGCGTCGGCCCTGCCAGTCCGGCAGGAACAGGAACACCGCGAGGCCGGCGATCAGGCTGCCGAGCAGCGTATCGAACAGCCGTGGAAGGAACAGTCCATAACCGTCGCCCACCTGGTTGAAACAGAACAGCACCATCAGGGTGATCGCGGCAGTCGCCAACGTGTAGCGGGTGGTGCGGTTGATAAAGAACACCACCCCGGCCGCGATCGCGAAACACGACTGGACCAGGGGATTGGGGAACAGGTCAAACAGCGCCCAGGCCAGGGTCAGGCCGATGGCGGTGCCGATGATCCGCTGACCGAGTTTGCGCCGGGTGGCGCCGTAGTTCGGCTGACAGACAAACAGCGTGGTGAGAATGATCCAGTAACCTTGGGACGGGTGGATCAAATGCACCATGGCGTAGCCGATGCTCAACGCCAGGGGCAAACGCAGGGCGTGACGGAACAGCAGCGAGGTCGGCGTCAGCTGCGTGCGTAACCGAACCCAGACATCCTTGAGGCTGCGTGGCGAACGGTCGAGCAGGCTGCTGTCGGTGGCGTCAGCCAGGGCATCGGGGTTGCTGGCGTCGCTGAGCAAGCGGTCGAGCGTGCCGAGGTTGGCCGCCAATGCCCGCAACGAACGCAGCAAGCCGCGCCAGGCCGGGTTGCTCTGAATGCGCAGGTGTTCGAGTGAGGCGTGCAAATCACTGAGGGCTTCGGCGAAGCTCGCGTCATAGACGAACGGCTGACGCATCTGGATCGACTCGGCCAGGGCTCGGCAGGCCTTGCCTTGCTGACGCAACAGACGCTGACAACGGAACATCACGTCGCTGTGGAAGAACGCATCGGCCAGGGCGTTGTAAGGGTAGTGCGAGGAACTGGCGCGCTCGTGGATGTCCTGGGCCAGGAAGTACAGCTTGAGGTAACGGCTGACTTTCGAACCTGGCCGACCGTTGCCGACCCGGTGCAAGATGATTTCCTTGGCGACGTTCAGGGCCGCCACGACTCGACCGTTCTGCTGGGCCAGTTCGAGACGACGCGCTTCCACGTCCATCTGCCGGATCGGCTCGAACAGCGACGATTTCAGCTTCAGGTAAAACCCCAGTTCACGGAACAACCGCGCCAGGCTCTGCTGCACCGGCTGGTTGGAGAACAGCGCCTGCCACAACACCGAGAGCAGGCCGTACCAGGTGGCGCCGGCCACCAGCAGCACCGGCTCGTGCCAGAAATCGGTGACCGCGCCGCCGCGCTGGTCCACGCCGATCATGGTGTAGACCGACAGAATCAACGTCGCCGAGGCAATTGCGCCATAGCGTTCGCCGAGGGCGCCGAGCATGGTCAGGCAGAAGGCGGCCAGGGCGAAGGCGATGATGAACAGAACAGGGTAGGGGAACAGCAATTCGACCGACAGCGCGGCGACCATGAAGCACACCAGCGTGACCGCCAGTGCGTTGAGGCGGCCTTGCCAACTGTCGTCGGTCTCGGCCAGGGCGCTGGCGATAATCCCGAGGAACAGCGGGATCAGCAGCCCCATTTCATCCTGATACCAACACAGCGCCATGCTGCCGGTCAGGGCGATGAACACCCGCACGCTGTAGCTGAATTTATCCAACGCCCAGAGGCGGCGCAGAGACTGACTGAATGGGGTCGATGACATGAAGTGCGAAGGCCTTCCGAGGCAATGCCGCTAAATTGAGCCAGTAATGACGTCGACGCAATGGCGCCGATCACATCTGACAGCAAAATCTGTTCCTTTAAATACCAACACATAACCAATGTGGGAGCGGGCTTGCTCGCGAAAGCGGTGTGTCAGGCAACTTATTGCTAACTGACACTCCCTCTTCGCGAGCAAGCCCGCTCCCACATTTGATTGGTGTACACCCGTTGGTCAGACGTATTGCGCAGCTGCGTAGCCCGAGGCCCAGGCCCACTGGAAATTGAAGCCGCCCAGATGCCCGGTCACGTCGAGTACTTCGCCGATGAAGTACAAGCCAGGGCTTTTCAGGGATTCCATGGTCTTGGACGACACCTCGTGAGTATCAACGCCACCCAGGGTCACTTCGGCCGTGCGGTAGCCTTCGGTGCCCGCCGGTACGACTTTCCAGCTCGCCAGTTTGTCGGCAACGTCTGCCAGTTCCGCGTGGGTGTACTGCTTCATTGGTTTGGAGACGAACCAGTTATCCGCCAGCAAGCTGGCCATTTTCTTGGTGAAGATTTCGCCGAGCAGGGTTTTCAGCTCACTGTTGGGGCGTTCGGCCTGCTGCTGTTGCAGCCAGCTCGGCACGTCGTGGTCCGGCATCAGGTTGATTTCCACCGTGTCGCCTGATTCCCAGAACGAAGAAATCTGCAAAATCGCCGGGCCGCTGAGGCCGCGGTGAGTGAACAGGATGTTCTCGCGGAAACTCTGCTCGTTGCAGCTCACCAGGCAATCCACCGACGTGCCCGACAGCTCGGTGCAAAGCTCCTTGAGCTGATCGGTGATGGTGAACGGCACAAGTCCAGCACGGGTCGGCAGCAACTCGTGGCCGAACTGCTTGGCCACTTGATAGCCGAAACCGGTCGCGCCCAGGGTCGGGATCGACAGGCCGCCGGTGGCGATCACCAGGGATTCGCAGGTGATCTGGCCGAGCGTGGTGTCCAGCAGGTAACCGCTTTCGAGCTTTTCGATGGTCTGGATCGAGGTGTCCAAGTGCAGGCTGACGCCGACCTGATCGCACTCGTTGAGCAGCATCTGGAGGATGTCGCTGGATTTGTTATCGCAGAACAACTGGCCGAGTTTTTTCTCGTGGTACGGCACGCCGTGTTTGGCGACCATGCCGATGAAATCCCACTGGGTGTAGCGCGCCAGTGCGGATTTGCAGAAGTGTTCGTTCTGAGAGAGAAAATTGCCCGGTTCGGTGTACATGTTGGTGAAATTGCAGCGGCCACCGCCCGACATCAGGATTTTCTTGCCGGCCTTGTTGGCGTGGTCGAGCAACATCACCTTGCGCCCGCGCCCGGCGGCGGTCAGCGCACACATCAACCCTGCGGCGCCAGCGCCAATGATCACAACTTCGGTAGAGCGCAAAACGGTGTCCTCACACAAAATCTCAAAGCTTACGCCACCCTTGTAGGAGCGAGGCTTGCCCGCGAAGCTCTTGGCGGCCTCGCGGTCCCCTTCGCGGGCAAGCCTCGCTCCTACAGGGGGGGGCGGTGGCGTTCTTACAAAATGCGTACGCGCAGCGAACGGCCTTTGATCTTGCCGTCGTTCAGGCGCTGCAAGGCTTGCTTGGCGATCCCGCGTTCCACGGCCACATACGCCTGGAAGTCGAAAATAGCGATCTTGCCGACCTGGGCACCCGGAATACCGGCGTCGCCAGTCAGTGCGCCCAGAATGTCGCCCGGACGCACCTTGTCTTTACGGCCAGCGCCGATGCACAACGTGCTCATGGCCGGCAGCAGCGGGGCGCCGCCCTGGGACGTGAGGTTGTCCACCAGATCCCAGTTCAACGGCGACTTCTGCAGGAGCTCGATGGCTTGGGCGCGGTGCGCTTCGGACGGCGCGACCAGGCTGATCGCGATGCCTTTCTCACCGGCGCGGCCAGTACGGCCCACACGGTGAATGTGGATTTCCGAGTCACGGGCCAACTCGACGTTGATCACCATGTCCAGCGCATCGATGTCCAGACCGCGAGCGGCAACGTCGGTGGCGACCAGTACCGAGGTGCTGCGGTTGGAGAACATGGCCAGCACTTGATCGCGATCACGCTGTTCCAGATCGCCATGCAGGCCGACGGCAGAGATGCCTTTGGACGTCAGGTGATCGACGGTTTCCTGAACCTGCTGCTTGGTGAAGCAGAACGCCACGCAGGAGGCAGGGCGGAAGTGACCAAGCACCTTGGTCACAGCGCTCATGCGGTCGTCCGGGGAGATTTCGTAGAAACGCTGCTCGATCTGCGTGTCGTCATGGAACGCCTCGGCTTTCACGATCTGAGGGTTGCGCATGAACTTGGCCGCCAGTTGCTTGATGCCCGACGGGTACGTGGCGGAGAACAGCAGGGTCTGGCGACGTTCCGGCGTCTGGGCGATGATTTCTTCGATCGAGTCGTAGAAACCCATGTCGAGCATGCGGTCCGCTTCGTCGAGGATCAGTGTGTTCAGACCATGGAGCACCAGCGAGCCTTTGCGCAAATGCTGCTGAATACGGCCCGGGGTGCCGACGATGATGTGCGCGCCGTGCTCCAGGGAGCCGATCTGTGGGCCGAAGGACACGCCGCCGCACAAGGTCAGGATCTTGATGTTGTCTTCGGCGCGAGCCAGACGACGGAGTTCCTTGGCGACCTGGTCAGCCAGCTCGCGAGTCGGGCAAATCACCAGCGCCTGGCAACCGAAGAAGCGCGGATTGATCGGGTTCAGCAGGCCGATACCGAAGGCGGCGGTCTTGCCGCTGCCGGTCTTGGCTTGCGCGATCAGGTCCATCCCCTTGAGGATCACCGGCAAGCTTTGCGCCTGGATCGGCGTCATCTGGGCATAACCGAGGGAGTCGAGGTTAGCCAGCATGGCGGCGGACAGCGGCAAAGTATTAAAAGCGGTGGCGATGGTGGTCACGGGACTGGCCTGCAAAACAAAATGTCGCGCAGTGTATCAGTCCCGTGGGCATTCGCCCTAAGGCTCTATGTGCTGTTCCGGACGTTTGACGCGCCGTCCGTCTTCTCTCGACAGCTGCGAGAAGATCGTCGCGGCCAACATCGCCATGATTCCGACGGTGACAAAGGTCAGTTGGAACGCGCCAAGAACCGTGTCCACGCCATCGTTTCCGACTTCTGCCGTGAAGCCGCCGAGCAGCGCACCGGCGCACGCTACACCGAGGCTCAAGGACAATTGCGCGACCACCGAGAGCAAGCTGTTGCCGCTGCTGGCGCTGGCGTCGTCGAGGTCGATCAGGGTCACGGTGTTCATCGCGGTGAACTGCAAGGAGTTGATCGCGCCGAGAATCGACAGCATGACCAGCAGCAACCAGTACGGCGTCTGCTCGCTGACCAGGCCCATGCTCGCGAGCATCAGCCCGAGCGCCAGCGTATTGCCGGTCAGCACGATGCGATAGCCCAGCCGCTCGATCAGCGGTCGCGCCACCGACTTGGCAACCATCGCGGCCGCCGCCAGCGGCAACATGCTCATCCCGGCCTGCGACGGCGAATAACCCAGCGCCACTTGCAGCAGCAACGGCACGAGGAACGGCAGGGCGCCGCTGCCCAAGCGAGCGAACAGATTGCCGAGGATGCCCACGGCGAAGGTTCGGGTCTTGAACAGCGACGGCGCGAACAGCGGATTATCAATGTGCCCGGCCCGCAGCCAATAAGCCGCCAGACACGCCATGCCGCCGAACAGCAGCAACATCACGCGCAAGTGCGGCAGGTGCAATTCGCCGAGGCCTTCCATGGCAATGGTGATCAGCACCATCGCCGCGCCGAACAGCAAAAAGCCCAGGCTGTCGAAACGGGTGCGTTCGGTGCCGCGCAGGTCGGGGATGAATTTCCACACGGCGTAGCAACCGACGGCGCCCACCGGCAGGTTGATCAGGAAGATCCAGTGCCAGGTCAGGTATTCCACCATCCAGCCGCCCATGGTCGGGCCGATCAACGGGCCGAGCAGGCCGGGAATGGTGATGAAGCCCATGATCCGCACCAGTTCCGAACGCGGGTAGGCGCGCAGCACCACCAGTCTACCGACCGGCAGCATCAAGGCACCGCCGAGGCCCTGGATCACTCGGGCACCGATCAATGTGCTCAAGGTGCTCGACAGCGCGCACAACAACGAACCGACGCTGAACAACAGAATCGCGCTGAAGAAGATTTTCTTGGTGCCGAAACGGTCGGCGATCCAGCCTGAGGCCGGGATCAGCAGCGCGACGGTGAGCATGTAGGCAATGATGACCCCCTGCATGCGCAACGGATCTTCCGCCAGGTCTCGGGCCATGGCGGGCAGGGCGGTGTTGAGGATCGTCCCGTCGAGGGACTGCATGAAGAACGCAATGGCGACGACCCACGGCACCCAGCGGGCGGTGACAGCGTCGAGAGGCAGGCGGTTGGGCATGGGACCTCATGTCAGTGTGGGTCAGGTAGTCCGTGGTGACTGCTTCGCGGGCAAGCCTCGCTCCTACAAAGGCAGCGCAAATCTGTAGGAACGAGGCTTGCCCGCGAAGCTTTTACAGCGTCAAAGTGAGTTGGCTGATCAGCGCTCCCGGCAACAATGCCGACGCCGTCGCCCGCTGGCTGTACGTGCTGGCCGACAGCAGCAATTCCCGCTCCTCGGTCAACGCTTCCAGCTTGGAACCGAGCAAACTGTAGGCGCTGTCATCAAAGCGCATGGTGCTCACCGGTGCCTGAATCTCGCCGTTCTCGACCCAGAACGTTGCAAACCGCGTCATGCCGGTCAGGCGCGCCGCCGGTTGGTCCGAGTAGTTCAGGTACCAGAGGTTGCTGATGTACAGCCCGGTGCCCAATTGCTTGAGGATTTCAGCCTCGTGCAATACGCCGGCCTTCATGTTCAAGGCGCTGGGCATCTCACCACCGCTGGCACCGTTGGCCGTCAGGCCGTATTCCGCCGCACTGCGAGAGCTGACCATTTGCGCACCGGCCTTGCCTTCGACGATCAACCCCAGATCACTGCGTGGATAACCTTCACCGGAAAACGCCGGACTCAGGGAACCGCTGACTTTTTCATCGACCGAGACCAGCGCACTGAACGAACTGTCGCCGCCGTAGAGCTTCTGCAGCGGACTGCCTTTGCTGGCGATCGACTGCGCGGAAAAACCGCCCCAGCCGAGCATGTCCATGATTTCGCCCATGGCCGCTGGCGCCAGGTAAGCGCGGTACTGACCCGGTGCCAAGGTGCGCAACGGCCGACCGAGAAACGCCAATTGCTCGCGAGCCTGCTGGAAGCGCTTGGCAAAGCCTTCGCTGTTCCAGTCATGCCCGGCGTAGCTGGCCTTCACCGCTTGGCCGTTTTCATGGAACAGGCTGAAATCGAAGTTAAAGCTGTTGGCCTGATGCCAGCCGAACGCGCCCGAGGAACTGGCAAAGCCACGACTGATCGGACCGGCCGCGTAGAACCCCACCAGGTCCAGCCCTTCGGCGGCCTGGGTGATTTCTGCAACGACCTGCTCGGTATCCGGCAGCGGATGTTCCTGCACGTTCTTGCTCTGCCAGCCGTTGTAATTCAACAGCAGGTACGGATCCTGAGGCAGCAGCGGCAAGGTTTCGCGCAACTGTTGCAGCCCTTCAGCCAGACGCTGAACATCGACTTCAGCATCACCGGAGAGGGTTATGTCGAGGTCGGCATGACGACCCTCATCGATCAGTTTGAAACCAATGCTCGCCTGCTGCACCTGCCCGGCCTGACGGACCTTGGCGTGATTGAAGCGCACGAAGGCCGACGACTCGGCGGCGTAGCTGAGAGTGAACTGTTCCGGCTCGTGAATCGCTTCGCGCAACCAATTGACCAAGGCTTTGAACGCATCGGCCTGATTTTTTGGGGCGCTCGTTAAAGTAGTCATCAGGCATCTCCCCCAAACACATCCACATGGCTGAACACGCAGGCCGGCGAGGCATGGCCGACGCGGATCACCTGATTCGGTTCGCCCTTGCCGCAGTTCGGCGTGCCGAGGACCTTGAAGGTGCTGGCGTCGCCGACGGCGCTGAGGCTTTTCCAGAAGTGCGCGGAAATCGCCCGGTAATTCGGGTTTTTCACCACGCCCTTGAGTTCGCCGTTTTCGATCAGCTGGCCCCATTCGCAACCGAACTGGAACTTGTTGCGCGCATCATCGATCGACCACGAGCGATTGGTGCTCATCAAAATGCCGTGCTCGATCCCACCGATCAGTTGCTCCAGCGGTTGATCGCCGGGCTCGATGTTCAGGTTGGCCATACGGTCGATCGGCGGACGGTTCCAGCCGCAGGCACGGCTGTTGGCGACACCGTCCATACCCGCACGGAACTGCGACAGTGCGCCGCCCAGTGGGCGCAGCAACAAGCCTTCTTTGATCAGAAATTGCTTGCTGGCGGCCGTGCCGTCGTCGTCATGGCCGTAGCTGGCGAGCTGCTCGGGGATGTCCGGGTCGAAGGTGACGTTGAGCAGTTTCGAGCCGTATTGCAGGCTACCGAAGTCTTCTGCCTTGACGAAACTGGTGCCGGCGTAATTGCGCTCATCGCCGAGGATGCGGTCGAGTTCCAGCGGGTGACCGATGGATTCGTGGATCTGCAGCATCATCTGGTCCGGCATCAGCAGCAGGTCGCGCGGGCCTTGCGGGGTGTTCGGTGCCAGCAGCAATTGCAGCGCCTGATCGGCGATTTTCGGGCCAGCGCCGACCAGCCCGCAGCGGCTGATCACATCGAAGCCACCTTGCTGGCCGAAGTTCTCGCGGCCCAGGGTGCGGGTCTGGCTGTCGCTGCCGTCGTAGGCGGTGACTTCCAGGCTCGGGTAGACGAAACGCTGGGCCTGGCGCAACTCGGCACCGGCGCTGCTGAGGTAGATCTGCTCAACGTGGGTGATGCCAATGCTCACCTGCCAGTTCACCAGGCGCTCGTCCTTGGGCACGGCGGCGGATTCGGCGCCGAGCAGTTGGTAGCAGTCGCTCAGGGACGGAAAAGGCTGGTCGTGGTTCGGCGAAAAGTAGTCGGCGCGGTCACTGGAAACGGCTTGCTCGCTCAGGTCCAGCAGGGCGTGGGGCTTGAGTCGACGGGCTTGCTGCTCGGCGCGGTCGAGAGCGGCTTGCAAGCCTTGTTGCGACAGGTCGTTGGTCGCGGCATAGGCTTCGACGCCGTTGACCCGAACGGTCAGCATCGCGCCTTCGTCACGGCTCAGGCTTGGAGGTTCGGCGACATTCTTGCGCACCGACAGGTACTGACCGGACTCGCGTACATAACGCAGCGAAAAGAATTCAGCGCCCGTGCGCAAGGCAGCAAAACGCTGCTTGAGCTGGGGGTGGAAATCGAACATTCGGGAACCTCCTTGGTATGGAGTGGCGGCGTAGCGGTGTGGCGAGGGGGTGAATCGATTGCGTGGCGCTAGAGTAGGCCTGCGCGGGGGTAGGATCAAGGGCGGAGCGGTGTGGGAAAGGATTAGCGGGGTGTATCAGGAGGTTGCGTATGGGGCGTGAGGGCCTCTTCGCGGGCAAGCCTCGCTCCTACAAGGAAACACGATCCCCTGTAGGAGCGAGGCTTGCCCGCGAAGGCCGCGCCTCGGTCTAACGTCTTACTGCGCGGTAAGGCTCACATCCCGCAACGGCTTGCCACGCACCGGCGCATCGCCGGCGACGAAGTAAGCTGCCTTGCTGCGCGGCAATGGCTGGCGGCCACGGATCTTGTCGGCGATTTTCTCGGCGATCATGATCGTTGGCGCGTTCAGGTTGCCGGTGGTGATGATCGGCATGATCGAGGCATCGACCACCCGCAGGCTCTGCAGGCCGTGCACACGACCTTCCGCGTCAACCACGGCCATTTCGTCGGTGCCCATCTTGCACGAGCAGGATGGGTGGAACGCGGTTTCGGCGTGTTCGCGGATGAACTTGTCGAGCTGTTCATCGGTTTGCACGTCGATGCCGGGGCTGATTTCGCGGCCACGGAAAGCGTCCAGTGCTGGCTGTTGCATGATTTCACGGGTCAGGCGAATGCCGTCGCGGAATTCCTGCCAGTCCTGCTCGGTGGCCATGTAGTTGAACAGGATGCTCGGGTACTCGCGCGGATCCTTCGACTTGGCCTGGACACGACCGCGGCTCGGCGAACGCATGGAACCCATGTGCGCCTGGAAGCCGTGCTCTTTCACACCGTTGCTGCCGTTGTAGTTAATCGCGACCGGCAGGAAGTGGTACTGGATGTTCGGCCAATCGAATTCCGGGCGGGTGCGGATGAAACCGCCGGCTTCGAACTGGTTGCTGGCGCCGATGCCGGTGCCGTTGAACAGCCATTCGGCACCGATGGCTGGCTGGTTGTACCAGAGCAGCGACGGGTACAGCGAGACCGGTTGGGTGCAGGCGTATTGCAGGTACAACTCAAGGTGATCCTGCAGGTTTTCGCCAACACCTGGCAGGTCATGGACCACCGGGATGTCGAGCTTTTTCAGCAGGTCGGCCGGGCCGACACCGGAGCGTTGCAGGATCTGCGGCGAAGCGATCGCGCCGGAGCACAGCAGCACTTCTTTACGGGCGCGGACTTCAACGCGCTCTTCAGCGGCACCGATCAGGTAACGCACGCCGACGGCACGCTTGCCTTCGAACAAAATCTTGTCGGTCAGGGCGTGAGTGACGATGGTCAGGGTCGAACGTTTCTTGGCGACGTCCAGGTAACCGCGAGCGGTGCTGGCGCGACGGCCGTTCGGCGTGACGGTGCGGTCCATCGGGCCGAAGCCTTCTTGCTGGTAACCGTTCAAGTCTTCGGTGCGCGGGTAACCGGCCTGTACGCCTGCTTCAACCATGGCGTGGAACAGCGGGTTGTTGCCGGCTTTGGGCGTGGTCACGCTGACCGGACCGTCGCCACCGTGGTAGTCGTTCGGGCCGATGTCGCGGGTTTCGGCTTTGCGGAAATACGGCAGGCAGTTCAGGTAATCCCAGTCTTCCAGACCTGGCAGTCTGGCCCAGTTGTCGTAGTCCATGGCGTTGCCACGGATGTAGCACATGCCGTTGATCAGCGAAGAGCCGCCGAGGCCTTTGCCGCGACCGCATTCCATCCGGCGACCGTCCATGTGTGGCTCTGGATCGGTTTCGTAGGCCCAGTTGTAGCGACGGCCTTGCAGCGGGAACGCCAGGGCGGCCGGCATTTGCGTGCGGAAGTCCATGCGATAATCCGGGCCGCCAGCTTCGAGCAGCAGGACGGTGACGCCTTCGTCTTCAGTCAGACGGGTCGCCAGGGTGTTACCGGCCGAGCCGGCACCGATGATGATGTAATCGAATTCTTGGGACATTGAATGCACCCTCTTTGAAAGTGGTCAGGTCTGGCCATGGCGAGTGCTGCGCACTCGATCGCCAGCAGGCTGGCTCCCACATTGGAATGAGGATTCCTGTGGGAGCCAGCCTGCTGGCGATGACGGCCTCGCAGGCGAAGCGAAATGTCGCCTTAGAACACCGAGGCGTAATCGCCCAGTTCGACCTGTACCGATTTGATGCGTGTGAAGTTGTTCAGCGAGCTGATGCCGTTCTCACGGCCAACACCCGATTGCTTGTAGCCACCGACCGGCATCTTCGCGTCGGACTCGCCCCAGGCGTTGATCCAGCAGATACCGGCTTCCAGTTGATGAATCACGCGGTGAGCGCGGTTCAAGTCTTTGGTGACAACGCCAGCGGCCAGGCCGAAGTCGGTGTCGTTGGCACGACGGATCACTTCTTCTTCGGTTTCGTAAGTCAGGATGCTCATTACCGGGCCGAAGATTTCTTCGCGAACGATGGTCATCTCGTCGGTGCAGTCGGTGAACACAGTCGGGGCCACGAACGCGCCTTTGGCGAATTCGCCTTCGGTCAGACGACCGCCACCGCACAGCACGCGAGCGCCTTCTTCCTTACCTTTGGCGATGTAACCCAGCACGCTTTCCATGTGGGCGAAGCTGACCAGCGGGCCGAAGTTGGTGTTTTCGTCTTCCGGGTTGCCGACGCGGATGCGCGCAACACGCTCAACGATCTTGGTTTCGAACGCGGCTTTCAGGTGGCTTGGTACGAACACGCGAGTGCCGTTGGTGCAGACCTGGCCGGAGCTGTAGAAGTTGGCCATCATCGCGGTGTCGGCGGCGCGATCGAGGTCGGCGTCGTCGAAAATGATCAGCGGGGATTTGCCGCCCAGTTCCATGGTCACGTCTTTCAGCGATGAGGCGGAAGCGCTGGCCATGACCTTCTTGCCGGTGTCGGTGCCGCCGGTGAAGGAGATTTTTTCGATGCGTGGGTGCTCGGTCAGCCAGGTGCCGACTTCACGGCCGCTGCCGGTCAGCACGTTGAACACGCCAGCCGGAACGCCGGCTTCGGTGTAGATCTCGGCCAGTTTCAGCGTGGTCAGGGACGTGACTTCGCTTGGCTTGAAGATCATCGCGTTACCGGCCGCCAGGGCGGGTGCGGATTTCCACAGGGCGATCTGGATCGGGTAGTTCCACGCGCCGATACCGGCCACGACGCCCAGCGGCTCGCGACGGGTGTAGACGAACGAAGTAGTGCGCAGCGGGATCTGCTCGCCTTCGATGGCCGGCACCAGGCCTGCGTAGTACTCCAGCACGTCAGCGCCGGTGACGATGTCGACGTACTTGGTTTCGGAGAACGACTTGCCGGTGTCCAGGGTTTCCAGGGCGGCCAGTTCATCGTTGCGCTCGCGCAGGATGTCGACGGCACGACGCAGGATGCGCGAACGCTCCATGGCGGTCATGGCAGCCCAGATTTTCTGGCCCTTTTCGGCGCTGACGACAGCGCGCTCGACGTCGTCGAAGGTCGCACGTTGTACTTTTGCGAGGACTTCACCGTTAGCCGGGTTGATGGCTTCGAAAGTGGCGTCGCTGCTGGCGTCACTGTAGCCGCCATCGATGTAGAGTTTTTGCAGTTCGAAACGGGCCATATTGTCCTCGCAAGAGCATAAGTGGGTTGGCGGTAACCACTGGGCGTGCCGTGTAGCTCGGGCGGCGCGGGTCAGTGGCGGTTCAGGTGCTGAGCGTTTTATGTGTGCTCTAGCTCACCTGCTTGGCCAATTGGAAATCCATGTATTCGTAAGCGATGCGGTGCGCTTGCTCGGTGTCGAAAGCATCGCCCGACAGCGCGCCGCGCAACCACAAACCGTCGATGAGGGCTGCCAGGCCTCGAGCTGCACTGCGCGCGTCATCGAGCGGCAATACACGGCGGAACTGGCAGCACAGGTTGGAATACAGACGGTGATCGTTGATCCGCTGCAACCTGTGCAAAGACGGGTGGTGCATGCTGGTGGCCCAGAAGGCCAGCCAGGTTTTCATTGCCGGGCCATTGACCTGGCTGGCGTCGAAGTTGCCTTCGATAATCACCTGAAGGTGCGCCCGTGGGCTGCTGTCCTCCAGCGCCTGACGACGCGCGGTGACGTTCTCGCTGAGGACACTCATCAGGTACTGCGCCGTGGCCGCGATCAGGCCGTTCTTGTCCTGAAAATAGTGACTGATGATGCCATTCGAGACACCGGCCAAACGGGCGATCAGCGCAATGCTGGCGTCCCCCATTCCGACCTGATCGACCGCCTGCAAGGTGGCTTCGATCAATTGCTGGCGGCGGATGGGTTGCATACCGACCTTGGGCATCTTGCACATCTCCTTAGGCCTTCCGGCGGACGTAAAACGTCTATCGGATTGAAGGCCAGTCTATTTTGTTTTGATTGAACGTTCAATCAACAAAGAATAAGATCTGCGACAATTCGTCGCTGCCTACAGGTTTTTCCTACACGTAGTTAGCGGAAAAACGACATCCGAAAACGCTCGAAACCCTTGCGCACTGGCGCTCCCGGGCTTCGGGCTTTTTTCGGGGTGTCTTTATATCACCCGCTGGTCGGCTGCCAACTAACCGATTGGTCGGGTATCGCGTTGCCTTGTGTTCTTCTCCCGCACTGCCCGGAGCATCTGTGCCATGAGTTCTGCCTCTCTTATAAAGACCCCGCCCGAGAAGGTGACGGTCAACGGTTGGGTGTTCTACACCTCTACCGCGTTGATTCTGTTGTTGACCGCCATTCTGATCATCGCCCCGCAAGAGGCCGGCAGATTGCTCGGTATTGCCCAGGCCTGGTTGTCCCGCAGCTTCGGCTGGTACTACATGGTGGTGATCGCCGCTTATCTGGTGTTCGTGGTCGGCCTGGCGTTTTCCTCCTACGGCAAACTCAAACTGGGGAGCAAGGACGATACCCCGGACTTCAGCTACGGCGCCTGGGCAGGGATGCTGTTCTCGTCGGGTATCGGCATCTCGCTGCTGTACTTCGGTGCCTCCGAGCCGCTGGACCACTACTTCAACCCGCCCGAAGGCGTCGCCGCCAGCAACATGGCTGCGCGTCAGGCGGTTCAGTTGACGTTCCTGCACTGGGGCCTGCACGGCTGGGCGATCTACGCCTTGGTCGGCCTGGCCGTGGCGTACTTTGCTTACCGTCATAACCAGCCGCTGGCGTTGCGTTCGGCGCTGTATCCGCTGGTGGGCGAGCGTTGGGTCAAGGGCGCGGCCGGTCATGCGGTGGACGGCTTTGGCATGTTCGTGACCCTGCTGGGTCTGGTGACGAACCTGGGGATTGGTTCGCTGCAAGTGTCTTCCGGGCTGGAAAACCTGTTTGGCATGGAGCACAGCAACACCAACCTGCTGATCGTGATCATCGTCATGAGCACTGTGGCGACCATCGCCGCTGTGTCCGGCGTGGAAAACGGCATCCGTCGTCTGTCCAACCTGAACATCGTGCTGTTCAGCGGTCTGTTGATTTTCGTCCTGCTGTTTGGCCCGACTTTGCACCTGCTCAACGGCTTTGTGCAAAACATCGGTGACTACCTGAACGGCGTGGTGCTGAAGACCTTCGACCTCTATGTGTACGAAGGCGACAGTGAGAAGTCTGACCGCTGGTTGGGCCTGTGGACCCTGTTCTACTGGGCCTGGTGGATTTCCTGGGCGCCATTCGTAGGCATGTTCATCGCGCGTATTTCCCGTGGTCGTACCGTGCGTGAACTGGTGGCCGGCGTGCTGCTGATTCCGCTGGGCTTCACCCTGGCGTGGCTGTCGATCTTCGGTAACTCGGCCCTCGACCTGGTGATGAACCACGGCGCGGTGGAGCTCGGGAAGACCGCGCTGGAACAGCCGTCCATGGCGATCTACCAGTTGCTGGAGCATTACCCGGCATCGAAGATTGTGATCGGCGTGTCGATTTTCGTGGGTTTTGTGCTGTTCCTGACCCCGGCGGATTCCGGCGCAGTGATGATGGCTAACCTCTCGTGCAAGGGCGGCAACGTCGATGAAGATGCGCCGCACTGGCTGCGGATCTTCTGGTCGGCGGTGATCACCCTGGTGACTATCGGCCTGCTGTTCGCCGGTAACTTCGAAGCCATGCAAACCATGGTGGTGCTGGCCGGTCTGCCGTTCTCGGTGGTGTTGGTGTTCTTCATGTTCGGCTTGCACAAGGCGATGCGTCAGGACGTGCAGATCGAACAGGAGCAAGCGGAGTTGGCTGCACGCGGTCGTCGCGGTTTCAGCGAGCGTCTGACTCAGTTGGACTTGCAGCCGAATCAGTCGATCGTGCAGCGTTTCATGGACAAGCAAGTCAGCCCGGCGCTGGAAGATGCAACGGTGCAATTGCGCGCTCAAGGCCTGGACGTGCAGACGTTGCTGGGCAAGTCGAAGCGCTGCATGGGCGTGCGGATCGAGATGGAAGAGGGCAACCCGTTTGTCTACGAAGTCAGCCTGGACGGTTACCTGGCGGCGGCGAGTGACACGGTGTCGGCCGAAAGTGCTGATGAACCCCGCGCACGCTACTACCGCGCCGAGGTGTACCTGCACAACGGCAGTCAGGATTACGACTTGATGGGTTTCACCCAGGATCAGATCACCCGTGACGTGCTCGATCAGTTTGAAAGCCATCGGCAGCTCCTTGGCCGTGTCTATAGCTGAGTCATCGAGGGTGCGGTGTTTCGGTCTGAAGCACCGCGTCGGCTTCATCGCCAGCAGGCTGGCTCCCACAAGAGAATGCATTCCAATGTGGGAGCCAGCCTGCTGGCGATGGGGCCTTTAACTCCAACGCTGCTTGATCTGATATCCCTACAAACAAAAACGCCGCGATCCTCTCGCGGCGTTTTTGTGTCTGTTGCCTTACCCCAGGTTCTTGCCGAGCAGTGCGTGGTACAGCTCGCTGTCGCCCAGAATCCCGACCACTTTGTTGTTGTCGTGCAGCACTAGCTTGTTGCCGGTCTGATAACGAATCTGCAGCGCATCGCGCATGCCGATGTTCGAGTCCACCAGCGTTGGCCGGCGGCCCAGGCCTTCAACCGCCTGCCCTGGAATCCAGTTCTGCAGGTCCAGGCTCGCGCCGTTCTGGCGTGCGCCTTTGATGGTGTTGCCTTCGGCCAGGTCCAGCCACGAATCGCCGCCCGGATCGAGGCATACCGAACCGTTGATGCGTTTGCAGTTGTCCAGGGTGCGCATCAGGCTGCGACCGCAGAGAACATTCAGCGGGTTGGTGTGGGCGACGAAGGTCCGCACGTAGTCGTCCGCCGGGTTCAGCACGATTTCTTCAGGCTTGCTGTACTGGATGATCCGACCGTCTTTCATGATCGCGATGCGGCTGCCGAGCTTCAGCGCTTCATCGAGGTCGTGACTCACGAAGACGATGGTTTTGCTCAGCTTGTTTTGCAGTTCCAGCAGCTCGTCTTGCAGGCCTTGGCGGATCAATGGGTCGAGGGCCGAGAACGGTTCGTCCATCAGCAGAATGTCGGCGTCCATCGCCAGCGCGCGGGCCAGGCCCACACGTTGTTGCATGCCGCCGGAGAGCTCGTCGGGCTTCTTGTTGCGCCACTGGGTAAGGCCCACCAGCTCAAGCTTTTCATCGACCAGTTTTTTCCGTTCTTTCTCTGGGCGACCCTGCATTTCCAGACCGAAACTGATGTTCTCGCGCACCGTCAGCCAAGGCATCAGGGCGAACTTCTGGAACACCATCGCGATGCGCTTGGTACGCATCATTTTCAGTTCGGCCGGGGTGCAGGACGCGATGTCGATCTGCTTGCCTTCGTGCTCGACGAACAACTTGCCACGGCTGACGGTGTTGAGGCCGTTGATGCAACGCAGCAGGCTGGATTTGCCGGAGCCGGACAGGCCCATCAGCACGCAGATTTCGCCTTTCTCGACGTCCAGGCTGGCTTTTTCAACGCCGACAATCTGCCCGGTCTTTTTCAGGATCTGGTCGCGGGTCATGCCCTGGTCGAGGAGTTTGAGCGCCTCGCGCGGGTCTTTGGAGAAGATTACGTCGACGTCTTCGAACCGGATAATGCTCATGCGTCACCCCCTACTTTAGCGTCGGGTTGTTTGCAGATACGGTCGAGCATGATCGCCAGCAGTACGATCGCCAGGCCGGCTTCGAAGCCCAGGGCGATATCAGCAGTGTTCAGTGCGTTGACCACGG
Organism: Pseudomonas sp. NPDC086251; assembly: GCF_044746405.1. Lineage (NCBI taxonomy): Bacteria > Pseudomonadati > Pseudomonadota > Gammaproteobacteria > Pseudomonadales > Pseudomonadaceae > Pseudomonas > Pseudomonas sp. NPDC086251. Next base: position 126,477 of record NZ_JBIVBY010000003.1, on the reverse strand, counting down.
GTTTGCCCAGGCCATCGGCGCCCACCAGTGCCGCAATCACCACCATCGACAGCGACAGCATGATGCACTGGGTGATGCCGGCCGCGATGCTTGGCATGGCGTGGGGCAGTTCAATCCGTGAAAGCAGTTGACGGCGCGAACAGCCGAAGGCTTTGCCGGCGTCCATCAGTTCTGCGGGAACATCGCGAATACCCAGGTAAGTCAGGCGGATAGGCGCGGCAATCGCGAACACTACCGTTGAGATCAGGCCCGGGACCACACCGAGACCGAAGAGGGTCAGGGTAGGAATGAGGTACACGAAGGTCGGCACGGTCTGCATCAGATCGAGCACCGGACGCATCAGTGTGTAGAAAATCGGTTTGTGCGCGGCGACGATGCCCAACGGCACGCCGATGACCACGCAGACCAGGGTAGCGAAGAGCACCTGGGCGAGGGTTTCCATGGTTTCCTGCCAGTACCCCAGATTGAGGATGAGCAGGAAGGAGGCAATGACGAAAACGGTCAGGCCCCATTTGCGTTGGATAAAGTGTGCCAGTAGCGCGATGAGGCCGATCAATGCCAGCGGGTTGAACCAGGTCAGCGCAAAAGTCACGCCGTGGATCATCGTTTCCAGTGACACGGCGATTGCGTCGAAGGTGCTGGCGCCGTGTTGCGTCAACCATTCAACGAAGCCCGCGATGTACTGGCCTAAAGGTATTTTCTGATCAATCAGCATGGTAGTGAACGTCCGCATGCAAGGAAATAAACAGCCCGGGCGAGCGAACCCGCCCGGCGTAAGCGATTACTGCGCGAGCTTGGCTTTCACGGCCTCCAGGCCTGGTTTACCGTCAATGGTGGTCACGCCAGCGAGCCAGGTATCGAGGACCTGTGGGTTCTTTTTCAGCCAGGCCTTGGCGGCCGCGTCAGGCTTCATTTTGTCGTCCAGGATGTTGCCCATCAGCGAGCTTTCCATGTCGACGGTGAATTCCAGGTTTTTCAGCAACTGACCCACGTTGCTGCATTCCTGGACATACCCTTTGCGAGTGTTGGTCGCCACGGTGGCGGCACCAAAGTCGGGGCCGAAGAAGTCGTCACCACCGGTGAGGTATTGGATCTTGAAACGCTTGTTCATCGGATGCGGTGCCCAGCCGAGGAACACCACGGCGGTGTCGCGTTTCTGGGCGCGGTCGACTTGCGACAGCATGCCCGCTTCACTGGACTCGACCATCTTGAAACCGGCGTCTTTCAAGCCGAAGGCGTTCTTGTCGATCATACTCTGAATCAGACGATTGCCATCGTTACCCGGTTCGATGCCGTAGATCTTGCCGTCGAGTTCTTTCTTGAATTTCGGAATATCGGCGAAGTCATGCAGCCCTTTGTCATACAGCGCCTGCGGTACGGCGAGGGTGTACTTGGCGCCGGTGAGGTTGGTGCGCACTACGTCCACGGTGCCGGCATCACGATACGCCTTGATGTCGTTTTCCATGGTCGGCATCCAGTTGCCCAGGAAGATGTCCATGTTCTTGCCGTCGGCCAGGGATTTGTAGGTCACCGGCACGGAAATCATCGTGGTTTTGGTCTTGTAGCCCAGGGCCTGGAGGACCACGCTGGTGGTGGCGGTTGTTGCGGTGATGTCGGTCCAGCCGACATCGGAGAAGTTTACGGTACTGCATTGTGCCGGTTCTGCGGCTTGCGCCAGAAACGGCAGACTTAGCATGGCGGCCAACAACAACGACGGGGAACCTTTCATGGATGGACTCCTTGGTGTTTTTTTTGGCAGTGTTCCGACTGGACCACCGCACTTATAGGTTGCGGTTGGATGGCGTTTTTTAGACAGCTCTACCACGGCGCCTTGCAATCGAGTCGATACGATCATGTACCAGTGAAAATCTGACGCCTACAGGGGGCGTCGTATCCAGTACAGGGATGGTCGCATCCAGTGTCGGTGACGTCGTTTACAGCTTTTTTCAGCCCCCTTTGTCCCGCTGAACCGCAAAAAAACGGCGAAAACGCAGCGTGGAACGCGCGCGGCGTTCGTGGACAAGAGTGCGTCGGTGTGAGACGTCGAACGACACGGCAAAAGCCTGATGATGCAGCCATACCGGCGGATTGCAGCTTGAGCGTAGCAGCTCCGTCACTGGGCGCTTTTGCGTCCAGAGTTGGCACATCCAGGAGTTCGGCAGTAATGGCTATCAGCGTTTTCGACCTGTTCAAAATCGGCATCGGCCCTTCCAGTTCGCACACCGTGGGGCCTATGCGGGCCGCGGCGCTGTTCGTGCAAGGTTTGCGTGAGCAGGGACTTCTGGAACACGTGCGGCGCGTCGAAGTGCAGCTTTACGGTTCGCTGTCGGCCACCGGCATTGGTCACGGAAGCGACAACGCCGTGATCATGGGCCTGATGAGCGAGTGGCCGGACGCGATCGACCCGTCGCAAATCGGCATCCGCATCGAAACCCTTCGCGAAACCAACACGTTGTTGCTCGATGGTCGTCTGTCGGTGCCGTTTATCTGGGCCCGGGACATGCGCCTGATCGACGAAAACCTGCCGTTCCACCCCAACGCCATGACCCTGATTGTCGAAGGCGATGACGGCGAGCTGCATCGCGACACCTACTATTCCATCGGCGGCGGGTTTGTCGTGGATGAGGCGCAGGCCTCCAGTGGTGTGGTGGACCTGGATCGCACCGTTTTGCCGTACGACTTTTCCAGCGCCGTCGAACTGCTCAGCCTGTGCCAGACGCACAACCTGCGCGTGGCCGAATTGATGATGGCCAACGAGAAGGTCTGGCGCACCGAAGAGGAAATCCGCGCCGGCCTGATGAAACTCTGGCGGGCGATGCAGGATTGCGTCGATCAGGGCCTCAAGCACGAAGGTATTTTGCCCGGCGGGCTGAATGTGCGCCGACGTGCGGCCAAGCTGCATCGCAGCCTGCAGGAATTGGGCAAACCGAACGTGATCGGCTCGACCCTGAGCGCGATGGAATGGGTCAACCTGTTCGCCCTGGCGGTCAACGAAGAAAACGCCGCGGGCGGGCGCATGGTGACGGCGCCCACCAACGGTGCGGCGGGGATCATTCCGGCGGTGTTGCATTACTTCATGAAATTCAGCGAGGCAGTGACTGACGCCAACGTGGTCGACTATTTCCTGAGTGCTGCGGCGGTAGGGATTCTGTGCAAGAAAAACGCTTCGATCTCCGGCGCGGAAGTCGGTTGCCAGGGTGAAGTCGGTTCGGCCTGCGCCATGGCTGCCGCCGGACTGGCGGAGATTCTCGGCGCGACGCCGGAGCAGCTGTGCAACGCCGCGGAAATCGGCCTGGAACACAACCTCGGCTTGACCTGCGACCCGGTGGGCGGGCTGGTGCAAGTGCCGTGCATCGAACGCAATGCGATTGCCGCGGTAAAGGCGATCAACGCGGCGCAGATGGCATTGCGCGGTGATGGCCAGCACTTTATCTCGCTGGATCGGGTGATCCGCACCATGCGTGACACCGGTGCCGACATGCATGACAAGTACAAAGAGACATCGCGGGGCGGGTTGGCGGTTAGCGCTGTGGAGTGTTGATTCAGTAATACCGAGTCGTCTGCTTCGCGGGCAAGCCTCGCTCCTACAGGGTTGAGTCGAACCGGTGTTTTGTGATCGACATCATTCCTGTAGGAGCGAGGCTTGCCCGCGAAGGCGCCAGACCAGTCAAAACTGCGCGCAAAGTGAACACCCGAAACAACACGCGCCACCTTTTGGCGCGTCGCAAACAGGTAAATCATGACCTCAAGGTCAGGGATCGAAACCGACCCTGACCGTCCATCACCTGTGCTTGCGGTGACACTCTCCAGCAGGTCGCCGCAGCCCTGTTCCCACAAGTGCTACCGAATTGCTCACACCCAACGGGGCAGAGCGATTGCGGCCATTGATGGCACTTATATTCCACCCTCCCTGCGCGTCATATCCAGACACATCGCGACGTCGTTTTCAGGAGTTATTGAACGGCCATTCAATTTTAGGCATGGCAATTGCTCTGTCATAACAAAGCCCGTCTCCCACGCGAGAACGATGGCAATAACAAGAGCCTCCGCCTGAGGCCATCACCCGCTTTGTGTGAGGAGATACCGCGATGACGACGTTCAACTCCGGGGCCCAACCCCAGAACCGTGCGCCTCAATCCATCGGCTTTCTGCTGCTGGACAATTTCACGCTTATTTCTCTGGCCTCCGCCGTAGAACCCCTGCGCATGGCCAACCAATTGTCCGGTCGCGAGCTGTATCGCTGGTCCACGCTGACCGTCGATGGCGGTCAGGTCTGGGCCAGTGACGGCTTGCAGATCACGCCCGACTGCTCCATGCACAAAGCACCGCCCCTGGACACCGTGATTGTCTGCGGCGGTATCGGTATCCAGCGCACCGTCACCCGCGAACATGTCTCATGGCTGCAAAGCCAGGCCCGTCAATCGCGCCGTCTCGGTGCAGTCTGCACCGGCAGTTGGGCCCTGGCGTGCGCCGGCCTGCTGGACGGCTTCGATTGCAGCGTGCACTGGGAATGCCTGGCCGCGATGCAGGAAGCTTTCCCGCGTGTGGCCATGAGTACTCGCCTGTTTACCCTCGACCGTAACCGTTTCACCAGCTCCGGCGGCACCGCGCCGCTGGACATGATGTTGCACCTGATCAGCCGCGATCACGGTCGTGAACTGTCGGCCGCGATTTCGGAAATGTTCGTCTACGAACGCATCCGCAACGAGCAGGATCACCAGCGCGTGCCGCTCAAGCACATGCTCGGCACCAACCAGCCGAAGTTGCAGGAAATCGTCGCGCTGATGGAAGCCAACCTGGAGGAGCCGATCGACCTCGATGAACTGGCGGTGTACGTCGCCGTGTCCCGTCGTCAGCTCGAGCGACTGTTCCAGAAATACCTGCATTGTTCGCCGTCGCGTTACTACCTGAAACTGCGCTTGATTCGCGCCCGGCAGCTGCTCAAGCAAACGCCGATGTCGATCATCGAAGTGGCGTCGGTGTGCGGCTTCGTGTCCACGCCGCACTTCTCCAAGTGCTACCGCGAATACTTCGGCATTCCGCCGCGTGACGAGCGTGTGGGTTCCAACACGACCCAGCAGGTCGCCATGATGCCGTTGCCACAGGCGCTGGTGCTGTCGCCGTTGTCCGGGCCGTTGTCGGCGCTGAGTCAGGCGCGCAATGAGTCGACGTTTGCCAGCGTAAGGCTCTAGACCGAGGCGCCTGCTTCGCGAGCAAGCCCGCTCCCACATTTAATCGGGTTCTCTCTGGGGAATGCGGTCAAATGTGGGAGCGGGCTTGCTCGCGAAGGCGATCTATCAGGCGCTACGGCTCTGCTGATACTCCGCCAACGCCGGCAGCAATTGCTTGTCGATCGCCTGGCGCACGGCGGGCAGGATGGTCGCGCTGCTGGTGTACATCTGCTTGACCATGGTCCGCAGTTCCATTGCCCGTTCGTTGTTCAAACCCCGTACCGCGCATTCGCAGGCCTGCTCAGCAGTTGCACCCGGGGGCACTGCAAATCCTAACGCCTTAAGCTGGCCCAACAGGTCTTCCTGGTCAATCAAATCGGCGTACATCATGACGCAATCCTTCTTCAGGGAACGGTGTCGTGGCTCGATTCTCGTAGGGGTGCGGGGTGGCGGCAAGGACGATTTGTCGCAATGGCCGCGATACCTATGAACAGGTCGTTTTCGGCTAACTTGCGATCGATGCGAGTGGGCACACTGGCGTCAGCTGGCTTCACGAAGGTTTGGTCACCCTCGCGCAACGGCTCCTCAACAGTACCCTCCTCAGCTCCGATCCTGTCACGGCTTGATCGGGGTTTTTTTTGCCTGTGAATCCGGGGGAATGGGGTGTCTGGGCTGACGCCTTCGCGAGCAAGCCCGCTCCCACATTCGACCGCGTTCCCCCAAAGAGAACTCGGTTAAATGTGGGAGCGGGCTTGCTCGCGAAGAACGATGACGCGGTCTAGCGTTGCAACACCAATATCCGCGACAACAATTCATCACGGTCGACATAGCAACCCTGGAAATGCCGGGCGCCGGAGGCGGGGTCGAACGCGTTGCGGGCGTGGAGGGTTCGGCGGTTGTCGAAGCACCACAGCTCACCGGGGTTGAGCCGCGTCATCAGGCGAAACCGCGCCTCGCGGGTCATGGCAATAAAGCGCCGATAAGCGCGATACAGCCTGGGCATCTGTTCCACCGAGGCATCGAACGGGCCGCGCAGGAAGTTCGCCATGCGGATTTCCGACACCTGCCCAAACGCATCCAGGGCAATGATCGGTGCCAGGCAACGGTAGTCGCTGTGGCGGTCCTTGTTGCGGAACTCCACGGGGATTTCACACAAGGCCTGGAACGCCTCGGGATCTTCCTGGCGCAAGGCCTCGGCGATGGCAAAACCGTCGACGAAAATACTCTCGCCACCGTCGGCATCATTGACCAGGCAATGCAGAAACTGCAGCCCCGGTTGCAACTCGCGGGTCGGCAAGTCGCTGTGTAGCGGCAGGTTGAAAGCGGTGTAGGCGTTGCTGTCGGCATCGGCCTTGGATTGCACGTTGAACAGCACACCGAAATTGCTTTCGCGGATGAAGGAAATCCGCTGGGCGATCAGCTTCAACGAGCCAGGTTCGGTGGGCACGCCGCGAACCTGGGTCAAGCCGATATCGCGCACGTCCAGCAGCCATTGCAACAAGGCATCGGCGTCGTTCATCAGCGCCTGGTAGTCGAACACCGGCAGCTGCAAATCGCTGTTCCAGAGCCGCGCTTTGGGTTTGCCGGCACGACGTTCCGCGCGGGACTCGTCGTCGTAGGCATGGGCGCGCAACCAGCCTGGATCAAAGCGGCTGAGGTGACCGTCCTGCCACTGGACGCAGAGGCAACCGTCAGCATCGACGCGGGTCTCGGCCGGTACCAGGTTTTCCGGGACGTCGACGATTTCCAGCACTTGTTCGCGGGTCACGGTGTAGACGCAGTGCGGGCACGGGCAGTTGTCCCGCAACCAGCTGTGATGAAAGGGGCTGACGCGGTCGTCGGCCCACTTCACCAGAACACGATCCGCCAGGGTCTGCACGCCTGTCAGCGCGCTGATCAACGGATAAGTACGGAAGTCGGCAAAAGCGGCGGCGGTGTTCATGGCGATCTCCTTATGCGGTAGTGGCTATTTCGCCGGAGGCAGGGCAATCACCCGGCCGATGTAAGCGGGAGCGGGCAGGTCGGTTTGCTCGGCGACGATGGCTTGCAGTTTGTTCAAAGTGTCATCGCTGAACGGCGCGGATCGCGGCCCGGCGAGGTCGACGTGCAGCAACATTTGCTCGTTGCCCGCCAGTTCCTTGTCGCCACCGATCAAGTGCAGGCTGTGGTAGAGGTGCAGGCGTTTGCTGTCGTGACCGATGATCTGGGTGCGCACCTCGACGTCGGCGTCGAGCTTCACTTCGTGCAGGTAATTGAGGTGCAGTTCGAGGGTGAACAACGAGTTGCCGCTGGCTTCGCGGTTGTTGCTGTCCATCCCGAGGCGGTCCATCAGGGCGTCGGTGGCGTAGCTGAAAATCAGCAGGTAGAACGCATCGCGCAGGTGACCGTTGTAGTCGACCCAGTCGGGGATGATTTTGGTCTGGTAGGTGGTGAGGCTGGGCATGATGTCTTTTCCAACATTGAGGGTGTCTGGAATGCCGCTTTCGCCAGCAGGCTGGCTCCCACATTGGAATGCATTCCCTGTGGGAGCCAGCCTGCTGGCGATGGGGCCGGTCCTGCTAGTCGATTACTCGCTGAACGCCATCCCATGCTTCTCTTTGGTGGTCTTCACCGCCTCCAGCACCGCCAGCAAGCAATCATCACGATAGCGCTCCAGCGCCGAGATGCTGTGTTTGCCCAGCTGATCACTGGTGCCATCGACCACATCATCGATCAACTTGTCGGTCAGTTCCGGCGCTGGCAGGTACGTCCACGGCAACTGCAATGCTGGTCCGAACTGCGCCATGAAGTGGCGCATGCCGGCATCGCCACCCGCGAGGGTGTACGTCAGGAAAGTCCCCATGAACGACCAGCGCAGACCCGCGCCAAAGCGAATGGCATCGTCGATCTCACCGGTGGTTGCCACACCGTCGTTGACCAGGTGCAGCGCCTCACGCCACAGCGCTTCGAGCAAGCGGTCGGCGATGAATCCAGGCACTTCCTTGCGCACATGCAGCGGACGCATGCCCAAGGATTCGTAGACTTTCATCGCCGCTTGCACGGCTTCGGGAGCGGTGTTCTTGCCACCAACCACTTCGACTAATGGCAGCAGGTAAACCGGGTTGAACGGGTGCCCGACCACGCAGCGTTCCGGGTGGGTCGAACTCTCGTAGAACTCGCTCGGCAACAGCCCCGAAGTGCTGGAACCGATCAGCGCATTGGGTTTGGCCGCGGCGCTGATTTTGCTGTGCAGTTCCAGTTTCAGGTCCAAGCGTTCAGGGGCACTTTCCTGAATGAAATCCGCATCGCGAACGCATTCTTCAATCGTCGCGACAAAGCGCAGCCGATCCTGCGATGCACCGGGCGCCAGGCCTTGTTTCTCCAGTGCGCCCCAGGCATTGGCGACGCGTTTGCGCAGGGCCGCTTCGGCACCCGGCGCCGGGTCCCAGGCCACCACGTCGAGGCCGTGGGCGAGGGCGCGGGACACCCAGCCGCTGCCGATGACACCGCTGCCCAATGCTGCGAAGATTTTGATTTCGGTAATGAAGGTCATGGCAACTTCCTAAAGGAATTCGGTGATCCCTTGTAGGAGCGAGGCTTGCCCGCGAAGAGGCCGGTACATCTGACGGATCTCTCGCGGCAGGAAGGCCGCCTTCGCGGGCAAGCCTCGCTCCTACAGGGGTGATAGGTGTGGTGTTATCCGCGCTTGGTCAGGCCCATTTTTGCCCGGCCTTCCGCCGGCGTCAGAACGCGGGAGCCGAGGCGGCTGAGGATTTCCGAGGCGCGTTCCACCAGTTGGCCGTTGGTCGCCAGCACGCCCTTGTCCAGCCAGATGTTGTCTTCGAGCCCGACCCTCACGTTGCCGCCGAGCAGCACCGCTTGTGCGGCCATTGGCATCTGCATGCGACCGATACCGAAGCCCGCCCACACGGCGTTGGCCGGCAAGTTATCGACCATGGCTTTCATGGTGGTGGTGTCGGCCGGCGCGCCCCACGGGATGCCCAGGCACAGTTGGAACAGCGGGTCGTCGAGCAGGCCTTCCTTGATCAGCTGTTTGGCGAACCACAGGTGACCGGTGTCGAAAATTTCCAGCTCGGCTTTCACGCCCAGCTCTTGAATGCGTTTGGCGCCAGCGCGTAGCTGGGCCGGCGTGGACACGTAAATGGTGTCGCCGTCGCCGAAGTTCAGGGTGCCGCAATCGAGCGTGCAGATTTCCGGCAACAGTTCTTCGACGTGGGCCAGACGGGTCAGCGGGCCGACCAGATCAGTGTTCGGGCCGAACTCCATCGGGTTCTCGCCCGCGCCGATTTCCAGGTCGCCGCCCATGCCAGCAGTGAGGTTGACGATGATGTCGACGTCCGCCTCGCGGATGCGCTCCATGACTTCACGGTACAGCGCCACGTCACGGCTGAATTTGCCGGTTTCGGGGTTGCGAACGTGGCAATGGACGACAGTGGCGCCAGCCTTGGCGGCTTCCACGGCGGCAGCGGCGATTTGTTTCGGGGTGACCGGCACGTGTGGGCTCTTGCTGGTCGTGTCGCCAGCACCGGTGAGTGCGCAGGTGATGATGACGTCGTGGTTCATTTGATAGTTCCTTGCAGGCGTGATGGTCCCGTTCGCAGCCCGGTCGGGCTGCGAATCGGTGGTTCGATCAGGGTTTATTTACTGGTCAGTTTCAGGTTTTCAGCGGCTGGTTTGCCATCGAAGGTGGTGACGCCTTCAAGCCAGCGTTGCTTGTCTTGCGGGTGATCGTTCAGCCATTGCTTGGCCGATTCGAAGGCGTCCTTGTGATCGAGCAGCGGCTGCATCATCCGGCTCTCGTCTTCGGCGGTGAAGGTCAGGTTGCTCAGCAGACGGCCGATGTTCGGGCACTGCTGCGCGTAGTTCGGTGAGGTGACAGTCCACACGGTCGCCATGCCTTCGTTCGGGCCGAGGGCGTCTTCACTGCCGGTCAGGTACGTCATCTTCACGTTGACGTTCATCGGGTGCGGCGCCCAGCCGAAGAACACCACGGCCTCATTGCGTCGCACGGCGCGATCCACTGCCGCGAGCATGCCGGCCTCGCTGGATTCGACCAGTTGGAACTTGCCGAGGCCGAACTGATTCTTGGCGATCATTGCTTTGATCTGAGTGTTGGCGCCTGAACCCGGCTCGATCCCGTAGATCTTGCCACCCAGTTCTTTTTCGAACTTGGCGATGTCGGCGAAGGTTTTCAGGCCCTTGTCGGCGAGGTATGTCGGTACCGCGAGGGTGGCGCGGGCGTCTTTCAGGCTCGGTGCCTCAAGCACTTTGACTTGCTTGCCATCGACGAACGGCGTGATGGTCTGGGTCATCAACGGGTTCCAGTAACCCAGGAACAGGTCCAGGCGCTGGTCGCGGATCCCGGCGAAGATGATTTGCTGGGAGGCGCTGGTTTGTTTGGTGTTGTAGCCGAGGCCGTCGAGCAGGACCTGGGTCATGGCACTGGTGGCGATTACGTCGGTCCAGTTCACTACACCCATGCGCACGTTTTGGCACGCGGCGGGTTCGGCTGCCATGACACTGGCGCTCAGCAAAGCGGTACCGCTGAGTGCAAGAACACAGCTGCTGATCAGTCGTTTCATCTCAGGTTTCCTCGGCAGTTCGTTATTGTGGGTCCGGTCGTCTTCGTGCGCCGGTGATGCCCAAGTTACGCAGCTAGGCCCCGGTGAAAGCGCACTACGGCGACCAGCTCTTGCACTGCAGCGACCTGAGCTCTTGAAAGCCTGTTGCAAGTGGCGTATCAACGTCCACACGCTACCCGGCCTCACGTTACCCGCCTATCGAGTGCGCCCCATGTCCCAGGATTTCTACTTCTTGTTGATGCCGGGTTTCTCGGCCATCGGTTTCATCTCGGCCATCGAGCCGTTGCGGGTCGCCAATCGCTTTCGCGGCGAGTTGTATCGCTGGCATGTGCTGAGCGCTGACGGTGGTGCGGTCCTGGCCAGTAACGGCATGTCGGTCAACGCCGATGCGGCGCTGGAGCCGCTGAAGAAAGGTGCAACCTTGTTGGTGGTCGCGGGTTTCGAACCGCTGAAATTCGCCACCCCGGCACTGGAGCACTGGTTGCGTCGGCTGGACAACGAGGGCGTGACCCTTGGCGCCATCGACACCGGCAGCTTTGTCCTCGCCGAAGCCGGCCTGCTTGAGGGTCATCGGCTGACTTTGCACTGGGAAGCCATCGACGCGTTCAAGGAGTCTTATCCACAGCTCAGCGTCACCCAGGAGCTGTTCGAAATCGACCGTCGGCGCATCACCTCCGCCGGCGGCACGGCGTCCATCGACCTGATGCTCGACCTCATCGGCCAGGCCCACGGCCCGGCACTGGCGATCCAGGTCAGCGAACAATTCGTGCTCGGCCGCATCCGCCCGCGCAAAGACCACCAGCGCATGGAAGTCGCCAGTCGCTACGGCATCAGCAACAAAAAACTGGTGCAGGTGATTGGCGAGATGGAGCAGCACAGCGAACCACCCTTGAGCACGCTGGCGCTGGCGGAATCGATCAAGGTGACACGACGCCAGCTCGAGCGATTGTTCCGCTTGCACCTGAACGACACACCGAGCAATTTCTACCTGCGCTTGCGGCTGGAGAAGGCGCAACAACTGTTGCGGCAGACAGACATGAGCGTGCTGGAAGTGAGCATCGCGTGCGGGTTTGAATCGCCGTCGTATTTCACCCGCAGCTATCGGGCACGTTTTGAGCGCTGTCCTCGGGAAGATCGCCGGCAAAGCCAAAAAGCCTGAGCCGACCCTTGTAGGAGCGAGGCTTGCCCGCGAAGAGGCCGGTACATCCGACGGAGCTCTCGCGGCAGGAAGGCCGCCTTCGCGGGCAAGCCTCGCTCCTACAGGGTGTTTACTTCTTCATCAATGCAGAGCAGGCCGCTTTAAATGCTTCATGCTGATACTTGTTCAGCGTACCCGGCAGTTCAAAGTCGAACTTCTTGTTCTGCGCATTAATGGTCTGTGGCGACAGCAGCGTCACCTCGCAATTCTCCAGCAGCTGGAACACGCCCTCGATCTTGAACGTGGTCGGCCCACCGGCAAACTCACCCTTCTTGCTGCGCTTCTTGATCGCAATCCGGTCGATGGAATTCTCGCGCACAAACGAAGCGACCTGCGCGGCAAAGACTTTGACGTTGGCGGCTTCGTCGTCATCGTCGAGGGCGATTTTCTTGGTCGCGAGGGCGACGTGGCTCAAGGCCTGATCGTCGAGGGTGGCGACAGCGATGATCGCTTCGCTGCCTTTGATTTCGATGCCGCAGATTTTCATTTGAATTCATTTCCCTGAGGGTGGCGTGCAGCTTACAGCTCAAGCTGATTCGCGTTGATGCCAAAAGCGGCAGCGATTCTTTCGCGGGTGGCCTTGCGAGGCTTGGCGACGGTCTCTTGCTGGGCGAAGGCCGGTTGCGAGATCCCCATGCGTTTGGCCACTTCATCCTGCGTAAGGTTCAAGTGCTCACGCCAGGCGCGAATAGGCGTCTGGCCATCGACGATGCGACTGACCACCTCGTGAGGGATCAGATCGGGCTCTATCTTCTGCGCGACGTATTGTGCGTAGGGAATGACCACGAACGCGGGGTTACCGTCTGCGTCATTGATGATTTGAACGTCAGTAGGTGCGTTCATCGCGTTTTTTTACCTCTTGAATACTGATTACTTTGATTGCACCGTCCCAATCGAACATGACTCGATAATTACCGACGCGCAGTCGATAGGCGTAGTCATGGCCAACGAGTGCTTTGACGTTGCCCGCGTCAGGCATGCCAGCCAGTATTGTGACGGCGTCACGCACCTGGACCTGATGAGCGGAGTGCAATTTCAGAAGCTGCTTAACGGCCTTTCGAGTCCAGTGAATGCTGTTCATGGGAGAATATAAGTCTTTTATAAGATTTTCCAATCTTTGCTTATATTTTTGCGGCAGCCAATTAACGAAGCATGTCGGGATGTTGCCCGATGAGTAGGGTCTGCTCGAAGACTCGGGGGCGCTGTAGTCTTGATCAACCAAGCGTGTGGGAAAGGGCGGTTCTAGAGGATCGAAAGCTGGCGGTAGTACCAGCTCCCGGTATAAGGATCGGATCTACTCCTGCCCAATCGACTCCAAAAACTCCGACCGCTCATCACTCATCCGCGCCACGCAATCATTCTGCGCAATGGTGAATGCCTTGCTACCGCTCGTCGCCGGAAACGCTTCCACCGCGCAATCCGCGTCCCGGGTCTTCAGCCACTGCTGCTGGGCGGCCTTGAGTTTGGCGGTGATGTCGGTCAGTTGCGCCGGGTTCTTGCCGTAGGCCGTTTGCATGCGCTCGGTCAGGCCCTGGTAGTTGTCTTTCAGCAGGTCTTCGGCGGTGGTTCTGCTGTAGACCGAGCATTCCAGGGTCTGGACGTCGTTTTCGACGGCATCGCACGGATTGGTGTCGGACTCTTCAGCGGCCTGTACGCCGGTCGCTATCAGTGCCAAAGCCAGGAAGATCGTTCTCATTGCGCCGCAGCCCCTTTTTTCAGTGCCTATCCAGTGATGCGGCGAATTCTGGCCCAAGTTCCGGGGAAAGAACAGGTTGGCAAACAGCCCCGGACGAGACCCTTTGTCGCGTATTGACGCTTTCGGCAAACCCCCTGTCGTTTTTGCACCCGGCTGCCCCGCCCCTCAGGCATATGCTGGCCCCAAAGCGCCGGCACACGATTCGGCGCATGAATCGCTAATAGGGGACAGCCTGATGAGCCCAGCCGAATTGCACGCCGACAGCATCGTTATCGACGGGCTGATTATTGCCAAGTGGAACCGCGAGCTGTTTGAAGACATGCGCAAGGGCGGTCTGACCGCGGCCAACTGCACCGTGTCGGTGTGGGAGGGCTTCCAGGCCACCGTCAACAACATCGCCGCCAGCCAGAAGCTGATCCGCGAGAACAGCGACCTGGTGATTCCGGTGCGCACCACCGCCGACATCCGCAAAGCCAAGGAGCAGGGCAAGACCGGCATCCTGTTCGGTTTCCAGAATGCCCATGCCTTCGAAGACCAGATCGGCTATGTCGAGGTGTTCAAGCAGCTGGGCGTCGGTATTGTGCAGATGTGCTACAACACCCAGAACCTGGTCGGTACCGGTTGTTACGAGCGCGATGGCGGCCTGTCGGGCTTCGGTCGTGAAATCGTTGCCGAGATGAACCGTGTTGGCGTCATGTGCGACCTGTCCCACGTCGGTTCCAAGACATCCGAAGAAGTCATCCTCGAATCGAAGAAGCCGGTTTGCTACTCCCATTGCCTGCCGTCGGGTCTGAAAATTCACCCGCGCAACAAATCCGATGAAGAACTGAAGTTCATTGCCGACCACGGCGGTTTCGTCGGCGTGACCATGTTTGCGCCGTTCCTGGCCAAGGGCATCGATTCGACCATCGACGACTACGCCGAAGCCATCGAATACACCATGAACATCGTCGGCGAAGACGCCATCGGCATCGGCACCGACTTCACCCAGGGCCATGGCCAGGACTTCTTTGAATACCTGACCCATGACAAGGGCTACGCCCGCCGCCTGACCAGCTTCGGCAAGATCATCAACCCGCTGGGCATCCGCACCGTCGGCGAGTTCCCGAACCTGACCGAGACGCTGCTCAAGCGCGGCCATTCCGAGCGCGTGGTCCGCAAGATCATGGGCGAGAACTGGGTCAACGTCTTGAAAGACGTCTGGGGCGAATAAGCCCGCCGCACTTCTGAATCCTTTCCCCCGGCCGTCCGCGCCGGGGGCAACACCCAAATTTTTCTGGAGTTAAGTTTCCATGGCCAAGATCGCCCCGCAATTACCTATCGAAGTCGACAGCGAAACCGGTGTCTGGACCTCCGACGCCCTGCCGATGCTGTACGTGCCGCGCCATTTCTTCGTCAACAACCACATGGGCATCGAGGAAGTGCTGGGCGCCGACGCCTACGCCGAAATCCTCTACAAGGCCGGCTACAAATCCGCCTGGCACTGGTGTGAGAAAGAAGCCGAATGCCACGGCCTGGAAGGCGTCGCGGTGTTCGAGCACTACATGAAGCGCCTGTCGCAGCGCGGCTGGGGCCTGTTCAAGATCCAGGACATCGACCTCGACAAAGGCACCGCCAGCGTCAAGCTCGAACACTCGGCGTTCGTCTATGTGTACGGCAAGGTCGGGCGCAAGGTCGACTACATGTTCACTGGCTGGTTTGCCGGTGCCATGGACCAGATTCTGCAAGCCCGCGGCAGCAAGATTCGCACCGTTGCCGAACAAGTCTACGGTGGCTCCGAAGAAGGCCACGACGACGGTTTGTTCACCGTCAAGCCGTTGTAAGTCGAGGAACCCGCCATGGCTTTCGAAGCAATGTTCCAGCCGATCCAGATCGGCAAACTGACCATCCGTAACCGCGTGCTCAGCACCGCGCACGCCGAGGTCTATGCCACCGACGGCGGCATGACCACCGACCGGTACGTCAAGTATTACGAAGAGAAAGCCAAGGGCGGGATCGGCCTGGCGATTTGCGGCGGTTCCTCCAGCGTGGCCATCGACAGCCCGCAAGGCTGGTGGAAGTCGGTCAACCTGGCCGACGACCGGATCATTCCGCACTTCCAGAACCTGGCCGATGCCATGCACAAGCATGGCGCCAAGATCATGATCCAGATTACCCACATGGGCCGACGCTCGCGTTGGGACGGCGAGCATTGGCCAACCCTGCTGTCACCGTCGGGCATCCGCGAGCCGGTGCACCGTGCGACCTGCAAAACCATCGAGCCGGAAGAAATCTGGCGGGTGATCGGTAACTACGCCACTGCGGCGGGCCGCGCCAAGGCCGGCGGCCTGGACGGCATCGAACTGTCGGCCGTGCACCAGCACATGATCGACCAGTTCTGGAGCCCGCGCGTCAACAAACGTACCGACGAATGGGGCGGCAGCTTCGAAAACCGCATGCGTTTCGGCCTCGAAGTATTGAAGGCTGTGCGGGCTGAAGTCGGCCCGGATTTCTGCGTCGGGATCCGTCTGTGCGGTGATGAATTCCACCCGGATGGCCTGTCCCACGAGGACATGAAGCAGATCGCCAAGTACTACGACGACACCGGCATGATCGACTTCATCGGCGTGGTCGGCTCGGGTTGCGACACCCACAACACCCTGGCCAACGTTATCCCCAACATGAGTTATCCACCGGAGCCGTTCCTGCATTTGGCTGCCGGTATCAAGGAAGTGGTGAAGGCCCCGGTTCTGCACGCGCAGAACATCAAGGACCCGAACCAGGCGACCCGTATTCTGGAAGGCGGCTACGTCGACATGGTCGGCATGACTCGCGCCCACATCGCCGACCCGCACCTGATCGCCAAGATCAAGATGGGCCAGGTCGACCAGATCAAACAATGCGTCGGCGCCAACTACTGCATCGACCGTCAGTACCAAGGCCTGGACGTGCTGTGCATCCAGAACGCCGCGACCTCCCGTGAATACATGGGTGTGCCGCACATCATCGAGAAATCGACCGGTGTGAAGCGCAAGGTTGTCGTCGTCGGTGCCGGTCCTGCGGGGATGGAAGCGGCTCGCGTCTCTGCCGAACGTGGCCACGACGTGACCCTGTTCGAGAAAAAAGAATTCATCGGTGGGCAGATCACCACGGCTTCGAAAGCGCCGCAACGGGACCAGATCGCCGGGATCACTCGCTGGTTCCAACTGGAGCTGGCGCGTCTGAAAGTCGACCTGCGCCTGGGCGTGGCGGCGGATGCGGCGACCATTCTCGACCTGCGTCCGGACGTGGTGGTGCTCGCCGTCGGCGGCCATCCGTTCCTGGAGCAGAACGAACACTGGGGCGCGGCCGAAGGCCTGGTGGTCAGTAGCTGGGACATCCTCGACGGCAAGGTTGCGCCGGGCAAGAACGTGCTGGTCTACGACACCATTTGCGAGTTCACCGGGATGTCGGCTGCCGACTTCCTCGCCGACAAGGGCAGCCAGGTCGAGATCGTCACTGACGACATCAAGCCGGGCGTGGCAATTGGCGGGACCTCGTTCCCGACGTACTACCGCAGCATGTACCCGAAAGAAGTGATCATGACCGGCGACATGATGCTGGAGAAGGTCTACCGCGAAGGCGACAAGCTGGTGGCGGTGCTGGAAAACGAATACACCGGCGCCAAAGAGGAGCGGGTGGTGGACCAGGTCGTCGTTGAAAACGGCGTGCGTCCGGACGAAGAAATCTACTACGCCCTGAAGGAAGGCTCGCGCAACAAAGGCCAGATGGACATCGAGGCCCTGTTCGCGATCAAGCCGCAACCTTCGCTGAGCCAGGCGGGCGACGGCTACTTGCTGTTCCGCATCGGCGACTGCGTGGCGCAACGCAACACCCACGCGGCGATCTATGACGCGCTGCGGTTGTGCAAGGATTTCTAAGAGCTTGTGGATAACCCTGTAGGAGCGAGGCTTGCCCGCGAAGACGTACTGACATTCAACATTGATGTCGGCTGATCCATCGCCTTCGCGGGCAAGCCTCGCTCCTACAGGGTCTAGCAAGGCATCCAGGTAGTTTGGCCTGCAAGACCCTGCGGTCTTTGGGAGCTTCACCATGTTGAACACCCTTCTTCCAATCCTGTTGTTCGCTGCCCTGGGCCTGGGTGTCCTGGGCGCGTTGCGGCGGGTGGCTATGTGGCGCCGGGGCCGGGCTTCGAAAGTCGACCTGATCGGCGGCCTGTTCGCCATGCCCAAGCGCTACATGGTCGACTTGCACCACGTCGTCGCGCGGGACAAATACATCGCCAACACCCACGTCGCCACAGCCGGTGGTGCGGTAGCGTCGATCGTGCTGGCGATTCTGGTGCACGGTTTCGGCCTGCATAACCGCTTCCTCGGTTATGCGCTGCTGTTGATGACGGCCGTGATGTTCGTCGGTGCGATTTTTGTTTACCTGCGTCGGCGCAATCCACCGGCCCGTTTGTCCAAGGGCCCATGGATGCGCTTGCCGAAAAGCTTGCTGGCGTTCTCGGCATCCTTCTTCCTGGTGACCCTGCCGGTGGCGGGCATCCTTCCGGAAAACTTCGGCGGCTGGATGCTAGCGGTGATCCTGGGGATCGGTGTGTTGTGGGGCGTATCGGAATTGTTCTTCGGCATGACCTGGGGTGGGCCGATGAAGCACGCCTTTGCCGGCGCCTTGCACCTGGCCTGGCACCGTCGCGTCGAACGCTTCAACGGCGGTCGTTCCACCGGTTTGAAACAGTTGGACCTGAACGACCCGACCGCGCCGCTGGGCGTGGAAAAACCCAAGGATTTCACCTGGAACCAACTGCTCGGCTTTGACGCTTGTGTGCAGTGCGGTAAGTGCGAAGCGGCGTGCCCAGCGTTTGCCGCTGGCCAGCCGCTGAACCCGAAAAAACTGATTCAGGACATGGTCGTCGGCCTGGCCGGTGGCACCGATGCCAAGTTCGCCGGCAGCCCTTATCCGGGCAAAGCCATCGGCGAGCACGCAGGCAATCCGCACCAACCAATCGTCAACGGTCTGGTGGACGCCGAAACCCTATGGTCGTGCACCACCTGCCGCGCCTGCGTCGAGGAATGCCCGATGATGATCGAGCACGTCGATGCCATCGTCGACATGCGTCGCCATCTGACGCTGGAAAAGGGCGCGACCCCGAACAAGGGTGCCGAAGTCCTGGAAAACCTGATCGCCACCGACAACCCGGGCGGCTTCGCCCCGGGCGGGCGGATGAACTGGGCGGCGGACTTGAACCTCACGCTGATGAGCGAGAAGAAGTCGGTCGACGTGCTGTTCTGGGTCGGCGACGGTGCCTTCGACATGCGCAACCAGCGCACCCTGCGCGCCTTCGTCAAAGTGCTGAAAGCGGCCAAAGTCGACTTCGCGGTGCTCGGTCTTGAAGAACGCGACAGCGGTGACGTCGCCCGACGCCTGGGCGACGAAGCGACCTTCCAGCTGTTGGCCAAACGCAACATCCAGACCCTGGCCAAGTACAGCTTCAACCGCATCGTCACCTGCGACCCGCACAGCTTCCATGTGTTGAAAAACGAGTACGGCGCCTTCGACGGCAACTACCTCGTGCAGCACCACAGTACCTACATGGCCGAAATCATCGGCGCTGGCGCCCTCAACCTCGGCCAGCACAAAGGCACCAGCGTGACCTATCACGACCCGTGCTACCTGGGTCGCTATAACGGCGAATACGAGGCACCGCGTGAGGTGCTGCGTGCCCTGGGGATCGAGATCAAGGAAATGCAACGCTCCGGTTTCCGTTCACGCTGCTGCGGCGGTGGTGGCGGCGCGCCGATCACCGACATTCCGGGCAAGCAGCGGATCCCCGACATGCGCATGGAAGACATCCGCGAAACCGGCGCCGAACTGGTGGCCGTGGGTTGTCCACAATGCACCGCGATGCTCGAAGGCGTGGTTGAACCCCGGCCATTGATCAAGGACATCGCCGAACTGGTGGCCGACGCATTGCTCGAAGATGAAGCACCGAGCAAACCGTCCACACCGGCCAAACGTGAACCTGCGGAGGCCCACTGATGAGCGACATTATCCGCCGCGACCCCCGCGCCGAATGGATTGCCCGCAACCGCCTGCACCCGCTGCACGCGGCCATGCAACCGGCGCAGCACAGCTGGATGGGGCCTAACGGCGTCATCCGCAAGAACCTTCACGGCATCGGTTTTATCGGGCCCAACGGCATCAAGCGCATCGACCGCAGCGGCGCGCAACAGGGCGGGGCGACCAAACGCTCGGCCGCCGTTGAAGTGCAGTTGTCGCTGCATCAAGTGCCCGCACCGGCGTTTTACATCAGCGTGGTGCCGGACATGGTCGGTGGCCGCTTGAGCAGCCACGACCGCGACCTGCTGGGCCTGGCTCATCAATTGGCTGGCAACGACGGCGCGGTGTTGGCCGTGGTCTTCGGTGAACACAAGGAAAACGCCTTTGCGACCGCTGGCGTCGATCGTCTGCTGGTACTGGAAGGCGATGAGTTCAGCGGTTATGCACCGGAACAACGGGTCCAGGGCCTGCGGGCTGTGGATAATCAGTTCAGCCCGCGTCACTGGTTGCTGCCGGACAGCCGCAGCGGCGGTGGTGAATTGGGTCGACGCTTTGCGGCGGCACTGGGCGAACGCCCGGCCACGCGGGTCTGGCAGGTCAAGGATCAGGAATGCATCGGCCGCGCCGGTGCTGGCCTGCAAGACCTTGCGCGCCCGGTTGCACGGTTGATTCTGGCCGCCGTCGAGTGCGCCGAACCGGTCAGCGAAACCCGTCACGAAGCCTTGCCCGTGGAGTTATCCACAACCGTGGCGCGCAGTCTGTCGCGCATCGAGGATTTGGGCGCTGTAGCGGTGGACCCGGCAGCGATTCCGATGGCCGAAGCCGAATTCATCTTCTCCGGCGGCAACGGGGTCAAGGATTGGCCGTTGTTCCACCAGACTGCCGCTGCCCTTGGCGCCACCGAAGGCGCATCGCGGGTGGCGGTGGACGATGGCTTTATGGCTCGCGACCGTCAGGTCGGTGCCTCCGGCACTTGGGTCACTGCGCGGGTCTACGTGGCAGTGGGGATTTCCGGGGCGATCCAGCACCTGCAAGGCATTGGTGCCTGCGACAAGGTGGTGGCGATCAACCTCGACCCTGGCTGCGACATGATCAAACGGGCCGACCTGTCGGTGATCGGCGAGAGCGCCGAGATTCTTCAAGCCTTGATCGCGGCGGTAGAGGCTTACCGCAACGAAGCCAAGCGCGATGCGGCTTAAGGGAAGGAAAGGGTTATGAGCACGAAAATCATCAGCCTGGTGTCCATCGGCGCCCATCCGACCTCTGGCCGGCCACGTCGCGCCGAGCAGGATGCGCGCGCCGTGGAACTGGGTCTGCAACTGGCTGGGGATAACTTGCAAGTGCTGCATGCCGGCGACGTCGCCGAGCCTGCGCTGCGCGCTTACCTGGGCATGGGCCTTGAGCAACTGCACGTGCTGGAACAACCGGAAGGCGCCGACGCGCTACCGGCCTTGACCGCCTATTTGCGGGATGCCGGGGCACAAGTCGTGCTGACCGGTAGCCAGGCAGAAACCGGCGAAGGTTCGGGCATGTTGCCGTTCCTGCTGGCGGAGAGCCTGGGCTGGCCGCTGGTGGTGGGATTGGCTCAGGTCGAATCCATCGACGGCGGCTCGGCGCTGGTGCTGCAAGCCTTGCCGCGCGGTCAGCGCCGTCGCTTGAAAGTGCGCCTGCCGTTTCTCGCCACGGTGGATAACGCCGCGCCAAAGCCGCGGCAGAGCGCCTACGGCCCGGCCCGGCGCGGCGTGTTGCAGGCGGATGAAGTTGAAGTCGTCGACGATGAACTGCTGGCGGTCGCCACCCTGCAACCGGCCAAGCCACGGCCTAAACGCTTGAAAGTAATCAAGGCCAAGAGCGGCGCCGACCGCATGAAAGCCGCGACGGCCAAAGCCAGTGGCGGCGGCGGACAAGTGCTCAAGGGCGTGACCGCGCAAGCCGGTGCCGAGGCGATCCTCAAGTTATTGATCGAAGAAGGCGTCGTCCGCTAACGAACACCCCACACAGATCTAATGTGGGAGCGGGCTTGCTCGCGAAGAGGTCGTCATATCCAACATCAATGTGACTGACAGATCGCCTTCGCGAGCAGGCTCGCTCCCACAAGGAAAAATTAATGACCGTTGAATTTCGTTCGGCCCTGCGCGCGGATGCGCGGGAGATTGCTCGCTTGTTCCAGATTTCATCAGAGGGCGCTGCAGATTACATCTGGAGCCAACTGGCGCAACCCGGTCAGGATTTACTGGACGTGGGCGCCAGTCGTTACGCCCGTGACGACGTAGATTTTTCTTATCAGAACTGCCTCATCGCCGAGGCCGAGGGCCGCGTCATTGGCATGATGCACAGCTACGTGATGCGCCACGATCCACTGGCAGCGCCCGTCACCGATCCAGTCCTGGCGCCCTACGCCACAATGGAAATCCCCGACACCCTCTACATCTCCAGCCTGGCGCTGCACGAGGGCTGGCGCAACCGGGGCCTGGGCAAGCAATTCCTCGCCTACGCCTACGACCGTGCCAATCAGTTGGGGCTCAATGGCCTGAGCCTGATCGACTACGCCGCCAACACCGGCGCCCGGCGGTTTTACGAGCGGCATGGCTTCCGTATCGTCGACACCTGCCAAATCACGCCGCACCCGATGATACGGGTCACGGGTGAGGCCTATCTGATGTATCGGCCTTAGTCCGGAGCCCGATCACAGGAGAACCTATCAGAACTGCTAGTGTCGGTTTTATTGATCGTTTGTTAGGGTACTGAACCGTAGGCACCGCTTGTGCTTTCAGAGCTGCTCAATGGTTCAGGCTCCAAAGCAGGTATGACCGCGGGTTGCTCAGGTCTCTTCAAGGATGCTTCTGATGCCCATCGCCCACCCGACTCGACATACGGATCAGCTGTTTCCCCGGACCTTGTTGCTGGCTACGGACCTGCAGCAAAGCGTTCTCGCCGAGCTGGACCGCAGTGGCCCGAACTTCCTCGCGTATTCCTCCTATGGCTTGCAAAGCGGTTTGCAGAATGCCCGGACTTGCGTGGGTTTCAATGGGCAGCTCAAAGAGCGTTCAACCGGCCGGTATCACCTGGGCAATGGATATCGAGTCTACAACCCTGTGCTGATGCGTTTTCACAGCCCTGATCGGCTGAGTCCTTTTGGCAAGGGCGGGATTAATGCCTATGCCTACTGCAATGGCGACCCTCTCAACTTCACGGACCCGACAGGGCAGTACCTGACGGCTATTTTGCCGATCGTTCAGCGAGGTTTGACCGTAGCGCTGCACTCTGTGGTTCCGGTGGCCATGATCTTCGGACCCAAGGTTTCCGGGGTTGCGTTACAGGCCACGCGTTTCAGCCTGGCCGGGTCTGTTGGCAGCCTTGTGGGGGCGGCCATGCAGTTGGCGGGACTCCCTAGCGGACAAATCGTCAGTGCCGTAGGGACAACGGCGTTGTTGGCAGGTGCTGCAACGCGTGGCGCTGTTGCGCTCAGGACGGCCTACCAGAGCAACGTGCTGTGGAGCACAGTCAAGGCGAACGTCAAAAACATAGTGGGATGGGGTGATTCGGCAACGCCCGCTAAGGCTTCATCGTCATTACAGGCAGTGTCTTCAGAAATTCCTGTCAAAGAAACAGCCAATGCTTCCGAAACGATCAGAACTTCCTAGATTGCAGCCTGACGCCCAGCGCGCTGAGAGAGCTTCATTGAGCTACATTTTCACTGTGCGCTGTTAAGAGTGAATCACGCAGTCACGGAGTTTTTCAGAGGTTCAGCGCTCGATCATAAAACCTGGTTTTTATGAATGGGTTGGCTATGCAGCCATTAAAGCTGGCTCTGCTTCTCGGGTGGGTTACGGCGGTATCGACGGCATCGCTGGCCGCTACCAGGCTGAATGAGCCCGATCCGGGCTTCTATCAATGGATGAGCTCCGAACAGGGACAAAAAGCCTCTCTGACGCAGATGAAGCAGCAGTGCGATAGAGTGCTGGCGGCCGATAAAAACCTCGATTGTTCAGTCACCGTTTTCGCCCGAATGTTCGAGGCAAAAACCGCCAATCAGCTTCCCGACTACTATCTGGCGATCAAGCGTCGTCATGCCCAGGCCATAGCGCGTGATCCTGAACTCAAAGCCATGTTTTCCATGTTCGGCAGCGAATCGATCGCGACCTTGCGCGCGGTCGCCGATTTTTCGGTGACAAGGACGCAACGGCGTGAAGTACTGGCGATTCATCCCTACGCCAGTGACAGCCAGGTGACTGACGAGGTGCTGCCCTACATCGATGTCAAAGCGGCCAATGGTGTCTCGTCACGGTTTATTGTGGATACGGGCGCGCCGCAAACCCGGGTCAATACCGAAACCGCGAAGCTGATGGGGATCAGGCTGTTAACTGACTCCCACTATGGCTACAGCACGTTTTATGGCGAGCGCGACCTGTCCGCCAAGCTCGGGATTTTCAAGTCGTTAAAGATAGGCTCAAGCGAGTTCAGGAACGTCCTGGTGTTTGTCAGTGACCGGGATAACTTACTCGGGCTTGATCTGCTCGGTAAGTTAGGTCCTTTGAAGGTCACGAAAAAGACCCTGGAGATAAACGCCGAACGTCCCGCGATGTGATTCGCCAATTACCTATGCGCGTATCGACATCAATCAACGACTGACCATCGCCGCACGGCTGGATCGAAGGGCGACGCTGGCGATTATCGACACCGGCAATGTGGATTACCTGACATCGGCCTCGCCGGGCAACTCACCCATTCACGTCGCCAAAAAGCTGGGCTACCGAACCTACAGGGGCGAATTGAGCTTGTCCGGCCGTACCCGGTTGATCACCTACCGATACTACCCGGACTATACGATCCCGCCCTCCATGCTGCTTGGGCAGTACGTGCCGTCTCTTTTGCTCGGGTGGCGTGCGTTCAAAGACTACGAGCTGAATCTGGATATCGACTCAGGCCGGTCGTGTTTCAACAGGCTCTGATCGTGGTTACCCACAATCCCTGTTAGCGCTTCTGTGGATAACATGTTCGCCCTTCGCTACACCCCATACCAATCAGGCCCTGCAAGCCTTCGTACAAAAAACAACCAGCCTAACCTGCGGTTTTTACTGGCTTTTTACAGTGGATAAAATTTGGCACTGGGGAATACTTGCCCCCAATCTCTGTTGGCGCTTCTGTGGATAAGATGTTCGCTAACCGCTACAGGCTATACAATCCGGGCTGTTCAGGCTTCTGGTTAAAAAACGATCAAATCATGGTTTGACGTCGATAAAACCCTCGAGAACCCCGATTTATAGTGGCTGCCGGAGGTTTTCCACAGATTTGTCGAAGTTGCCCCCAAAGTCTGTTGGCGCTTCTGTGGATAAGGTGTTCGCTATCCTCTGCAAGCCATATAAACCGTCGCTTTCAAGCTTTAGATCAAAAAATGATCAATGCGCGTTTGAAACCTTGCTTCTGGATAAGTCACGGATTTTCTTCGGTTTCTGTGGAGAATTTTTTGCGTAAATCCACACTTGTCCCCATTAGCTGTGGGTGGAGGTGTGGATAACTTGTTTGCGGAAGGCTGGGAGCCACGTCCGGTATAGGCCAGAACGAGATAGATCATATTTCGTACAGTTATAACGGAGAGTGAGTTTTCGGGGAGATACGCGTTGTCGGGAGGGCGCCTTCGCGAGCAAGCCCGCTCCCACACTTGACCGGGTTGTTCACAAAGTTTGTGAACGCCGGCGATCTAATGTGGAAGCGGGCTTGCTCGCGAAGCTTTTGACGTTAGCCCTGAACCGGAACCCCTTTGAGGTAAGGCGCAGGCTCGGCCCCGAGGTTGCTCAGCAGACGCTCGCTGTACCAATCCACAAAGTTCACCACGCCAAACTCATAGGTCTTGGAGTAAGGCCCAGGCTGGTACGCGGTGGAGTTGATGCCGCGCTGATTCTCTTCGGCCAGGCGACGGTCCTGGTCGTTGGTGGCGTCCCAGACCTTGCGCATGCGCTCCACGTCGTAGTCGACGCCTTCGACGGCGTCCTTGTGCACGATCCACTTGGTGGTGACCATGGTTTCCTGCGCGCTGATCGGCCACACGGTGAACACGATGATGTGGTCGCCCATGCAGTGGTTCCACGAATGCGGCAGGTGCAGGATGCGCATCGAGCCCAGGTCCGGGTTCTTGATGCGGCCCATGAGTTTGGCGCAGCCTTGTTTGCCGTCCAGGGTCATCGAGACGGTGCCCTTGAGCAGCGGCATGCGCACGATGCGGTTACGCAGGCCGAAGCTGGCGTGGGCGTAAGGGATTTTCTCGGCTTCCCAGGCAGCGGCGGAGGCGGCGACGTGGTCCTTGAAGGCCTGGTCGGCGCGCGGGTCGGTGACGTCGTCCCATTCCAGCAGGGTTTTCAGCAGTTCCGGGTGCGACGCGTTGCAGTGGTAGCACTCGCGGTTGTTTTCCAGCACCAGTTTCCAGTTGGCCTTTTCGAACAAGGTGGTCTGGATCGCCACCTTGGTGTTTTCCATGTCGTACGGTTCCATGTAATGGTTCAGCGTCGACAGGAAGTCATCGATGGCCGGCGGGTTCTCCGCCAGGCTGATAAAGATGTAGCCGCCGGCGGTCTTCACGTTTACCGGTTTCAGGCCGTACTGCTTCATGTCGAAGTCGGCGCCCATTTCGGTGCCGGCGAACAGCAGGCGACCGTCCAGTTCGTAAGTCCACTGGTGGTAATGGCAGACCAGCTTGGCGACCTTGCCTTTTTCACTGGTGCACAAGCGCGAACCACGGTGACGGCAGACGTTGTGGAACGCATGCACGACGCCTTCGGCGCCGCGAATCACGATGATCGGGTTCTTGCCGATTTGCAGGGTCAGGTAGTTGCCCTTGGCCGGGATCTCGCAGGTCATGCCGGCGATCAACCACTCTTTCTGGAAGATTTCCTGCATGTCGATATCAAACAGCCGCTCGTCAGAGTAAAACGGCTGCGGCAGCGAGAAAGTGCGCTCGCGCTCTTGCAGCATCTGCGCGGTGGCCTTGCGTGCGGGTTCCAGCGGATCGCCCAGGCTGATTTTTGCGGTGACGTCCATCGTGTGTTTCCTCAAGGCCATCTGCGTGGCCGCGAAAGTGGCTGATCAGGTTTGCTACGCAAGGTGTAAAGATTGTGTCTTGGTATGGAGCGAGTGTGGGGCCGGCGTTGCCCGGAACCTTATCCATGGGCGACATGGCCCAATCTGTTCCCGACGCGCAACCCCCGGTAGTTGGGGGCTGGTCGCGATAAGTATGTGAATGTCGCAGATAGGTAAATGGGTGATCCGCGCTATACGCAGAATCGCCAACATAAGGCCGAGCATCGGCGGTGGAGAACAGCATGTCCAACAGCTTCCTGAATCCGGTAACGACCCAGACCTGGGCCAATGGTCGTCACATCGTCCGTTGCGTCAAAGTGATCCAGGAAACCTGGGATGTGCGCACCTTCTGCTTTATGGCGGACCAGCCGATCCTGTTCTTCTTTAAACCGGGGCAGTTTGTCACCCTAGAGCTGGAAATCGAAGGCGTGCCGATCATGCGCTCCTACACCATTTCCAGCTCGCCGTCGGTGCCGTACAGCTTCTCGGTGACGATCAAGCGCGTGCCGGGCGGCAAGGTCTCGAACTGGTTGCACGACACCCTGCACGAAGGCCAGGAGCTGGCGGTGCACGGGCCGGTCGGGCTGTTCAACGCCATGGACTTCACCGCGCCGAAAGTGCTGTACCTCAGCGGCGGCGTGGGGATCACGCCGGTCATGTCGATGGCGCGCTGGTTCTACGACACCAACGGCAATGTCGACATGGTGTTTATCCACAGCGCCCGTTCGCCCAAAGACATCATTTACCACCGCGAGCTGGAACACATGGCGTCGCGGATCGATAACTTCAGCCTGCACCTGATCTGCGAGAAGCATGGTCTGGGCGAGCCGTGGGCGGGTTATCGCGGTTACCTGAACCACAAGATGCTGGAGCTGATGGCTCCGGACTTCATGGAGCGCGAGGTGTTCTGCTGCGGGCCGACGCCGTACATGAACGCGGTCAAGCGCATGCTCGAAACGGCCGGTTTCGACATGAGCCGTTATCACGAGGAATCCTTCGGCGCCACGCCACCGGAAGCCCGTGCCGATGCGGTGGAGCAAGCGGAAATCGCCGCCGACGCACCGGACATCGACGTGGCGGATCTGCATCAGGTGGAATTCACCGCGTCCGGCAAGAGCATTCGGGTGGCGCCGGGGGAGACCGTGCATGCGGCGGCGGCCAAGCTCGGTCTGTTGATTCCGAAGGCCTGCGGGATGGGGATTTGCGGGACGTGCAAGGTGATGAAGCTGGGCGGCGAAGTGGAGATGGAACACAACGGCGGGATCACCGAAGAAGACGAAGCGGAAGGGTTCATCCTGTCGTGCTGCAGCGTGCCGAAGGGCGACGTGCGGATCGAATTCTGATACGCGCCAAATAACCCCCTGTAGGAGCTGTCGAGAGAAACGAGGCTGCGATCTTTTGATCTTGATCTTAAAAAAACAAAGTCAAAAGATCGCAGCCTCGTTTATATCGAAAGCTACAAAAAAGCTCCGTTTATTAGTCGAAA
>NZ_JBIVBY010000003.1:0-98218 GCF_044746405.1 Pseudomonas sp. NPDC086251 | reverse complement strand
CCAACAAAAAACCCACTTTTTTGTTTTTGCTATTCACCGGGGTGTTTTTTTTTTTTTTTTTTAAAAAAAAAAAAAAAAAAAAAAACCCCCCCCCCTCTTTCCCCCCCACAGCTCCTACACAGCTCGTTTCATTCGTCGACAAACAGATCCGGCATCAGTTTGTCGGTGGAGTCAGGCGCAAACCGATACGGTTGAAAATCCGTCACGCCGTGCTCACTCAGAATCTCTTCATCAATCAGCAACCGACCGGTAATGCTGCGACCGCTGCTGTCCAGGATGACATGGGCAGCGTCCGCCATGATCGCCGGTGTTCGTGCGTGTTTGAAAGACTCGCGTGAGCCGAGCTGAAATTCGATGGCAGCGGTGGCAATCATCGTCTGCGGCCACAGTGAATTAACGCTGATGCCATAACCGGCAAATTCCTCGCTCATGCCCAGGGTCAGCATGCTCATGCCGTATTTGGTCACCGTGTAGGGGCTGTATTGGGCAAACCATTTTGTCGCCAGGTTCAAGGGTGGCGACAGGTTAAGGATGTGGCCATTGGTTTTTTTCAAATAGGGCAGGGCCGCCTGGCTGCACAACAGCACGGCGCGGGTGTTGATCTGGTGCATCAGGTCGAAGCGCTTGAGCTCGATGTGTTGAACACCGGTCAGCTTAATCGCCCCGGCGTTGTTGATCAGCGCATCGATGGCGCCGAAATGTTCGTGGGCCTGGGCCAGCGCCTCGCGTACCGCGACTTCATCGCGAACATCCACCTGCAACGCCAGCGCCTTGCCGCCCGCGGCTTCGACTTCCCTGGCCACGCTGAAAATAGTGCCGGGCAGTTTGGGGTGGGGCTCGGCGCTTTTGGCCGCAATCACAATGTTGGCCCCATCCTGCGCGGCCCGCAGCGCAATCTCACGACCGATCCCGCGACTGGCGCCAGTGATGAACAGGGTTTTGCCTTGTAAAGACATGCGTGCGCTCCTGATTATTGTTATGTGAGCGGAGGCTCGACAAACAATGTAGACCATGTCTTTCAGGGCAAACGATCAGGGGCGGCAGGACTGCAGGACTGCGGGAGCTGTGTAGGAGCTGTCGAGAGAAACGAGGCTGCGATCTTTTGATCTTAAAAAACCAACGTCAAAAGATCGCAGCCTCGTTTCTCTCGACAGCTCCTACACGACTCCCACAGTCTTACAGTCAAGCAGGTTTAGCGGGACATGACTTCGCGAATGTCCGCCGCCAATTCGCGTACGCGTTCTTCTTCGGTGTCCCACGAGCACATGAAGCGTGCGCCGCCGTTGCCGATGAAGGTGTAGAAGCGCCAGCTCTTGGCTGTCAGTGCGGCGATGGCCGGTTCCGACAGTTGCAGGAATACGCCGTTGGCCTGCACCGGGAACATCAGTTCGACGCCAGGAATGTCGCTCACCAGTTCCGCCAGCAATTGCGCGCAGTGGTTGGCGTGTTTGGCGTATTTGAGCCAGGCGTCGTTTTCGAGGATGCCGACCCACGGCGCCGAGAGGAAACGCATTTTCGAGGCCAGTTGCCCGGCCTGTTTGCAGCGGTAATCGAAGTCTTCGGCCAGTTTGTGGTTGAAGAACAGAATGGCCTCGCCCACCGCCATGCCGTTTTTCGTGCCGCCAAAGCACAGTACGTCGACACCGGCCTTCCAGGTCAGGTCCGCTGGCGAGCAGCCAAGAAATGCGCAGGCATTGGAGAACCGCGCGCCGTCCATGTGCAGGTTCAGGCCCAGCTCTTTGCAGGTGACGCTGATCGCGCGGATTTCTTCCGGGGTGTAGACGCTGCCGACTTCGGTGGCTTGGGTCAGGGTCACGACGCGCGGTTTCGGGTAGTGGATGTCCTGGCGCTTGAGGGCGATTTCGCGGATCGATTCCGGGGTCAGCTTGCCGTTTTCGGTGCGGGCGACGAGCAGCTTGGAACCGTTGGAAAAGAATTCCGGGGCGCCGCATTCGTCGGTTTCGACGTGGGCGGTTTCCGAGCAGATCACGCTGTGGTAACTCTGGCACAGCGACGACAGGGCCAGGGAGTTGGCGGCGGTGCCGTTGAAGGCGAAAAACACTTCGCAGTCGGTTTCGAACAGCTTGCGGAAATCGTCGGACGCGCGGGCGGTCCATTCATCGTCGCCATAAGCGCGTTGGTGGCCGTGGTTGGCCTGTTCCATGGCAGCCCAGGCTTCAGGGCAGATACCGGAATAGTTGTCGCTGGCGAATTGTTGGCTCTTATCGGTCATGGCCGGCTTCCGTGGTCGAGGCTCTTATGGTGAAGAGCTTCGTGGTCAATGATGGTGCGCACTTTACCCAAGATCGTCAGGAGAGCACACGGGATGATGCTGTCAGAAAAATACAGGGACGACGGGCAATTATGCACATGACGCCAAGGGATGGGGCGCTCGATCTGCTCAAATGGCTGGCGCTGCTGTGCATGGTGCTCGATCACCTGCGATATGTCGGTTATTCCGTCGATCTGCTGTATGTGCCGGGACGGTTGGCGTTTCCGTGGTTCTGCCTGGCGATGGCCGCCAATCTCGCGCGGACGCGTGTCGTGTCGAACGGCAGTCAATGGCGTTATCTGGGTTGGTTGCTGTTGTTTAGCGCCATCAGCGAAATTCCTTATCGGCTGTACATTCCTGATCCCGACACCTTGAACGTGATGCCCACGCTGGCGCTCGGTCTGCTGCTGGCGCGTGGTTGGCAGCACAAAAACCTGCAATCGCGACTGCTGGCGGTCGGCGCTCTAGCCTTGGCGGCAGTGTTCTCGGAGCGACTGATGTTCGGTTTCTTCGGTGTGCTGCTGCCGTTGGCGATGCTGCTGGTGATCCGTCGGCCCTGGTATTTCAGCCTGTTGCCGGGGCTGGTCTGCCTGGCGGCCAATCAGTGGCAAGTGCTGTATGCCTCCGCGCGGTTTCACAGCAGTGAGGCCATCCTCGGCATTGCCGCTTGTCTGATCGCGCCACTGCTGGGGCTGCTCTTGTTGCGACACGCGAAAGGTATTCAGCCACCACCCATGCGCCGCGGGGCGTACGCGCTCTATCCCGTGCACTTCCTGCTGTTGCTCGCCGTGCGACAGGTCATCGCCTGACCCTTGTGGGAGCGGGCTTGCTCGCGAATGCGTCGGGCCAGTCAACATCTGTGTCGGATGAACAACCGCATTCGCGAGCAAGCCCGCTCCCACAAGGGATCCAGGCTGATTCGAGGACCCTCTTCAGTCAGCCATTTCAGCCCATGTCGTAAACGCACCTTTGCGTGGCGTCCGTAGGCATTTGACCTGTCTGCGCCGGTCATACCATCGCATTCAAAGGGCACTGCCGAAACGCCAGTGCCTTACCGAGACGAATGGCGCATAGATGCCGCTGGGAGAGACGCGATGTTCAGCAAGCAAGACCAGATCAAGGGTTACGACGATGCACTGCTGGCGGCCATGAATGCCGAGGAGCAACGCCAGGAAGATCACATCGAGCTGATCGCGTCAGAGAACTACACCAGCAAACGCGTCATGGAAGCGCAAGGCAGTGGCCTGACCAACAAATACGCCGAAGGCTATCCGGGCAAGCGCTACTACGGTGGCTGCGAGCACGTCGACAAGGTTGAAGCCCTGGCCATCGAACGCGCCAAGCAACTGTTCGGCGCCGATTACGCCAACGTGCAGCCGCACTCCGGTTCTTCCGCCAACAGCGCCGTTTACCTGGCCCTGATCCAGCCGGGCGATACCATTCTCGGCATGAGCCTGGCCCACGGCGGCCACCTGACCCACGGCGCCAAAGTGTCGTCCTCGGGCAAGCTGTACAACGCTGTGCAGTACGGCATCGACACCAAGACCGGTCTGATCGATTACGACGAAGTCGAGCGCCTGGCCGTCGAGTGCAAGCCGAAGATGATCGTTGCCGGCTTCTCGGCCTACTCCAAGACCCTCGACTTCCCGCGCTTCCGGCAGATTGCCGACAAGGTCGGTGCGCTGCTGTTCGTCGACATGGCCCACGTGGCCGGTCTGGTCGCCGCCGGTCTGTACCCGAACCCGCTGCCTTATGCCGACGTGGTCACCACCACCACCCACAAGACCCTGCGCGGTCCGCGTGGCGGGTTGATCCTGGCCAAGTCCAACGAAGAGATCGAGAAAAAGCTCAACGCCGCAGTATTCCCCGGCGCGCAGGGCGGCCCGCTGATGCACGTGATCGCCGGTAAAGCGGTGTGCTTCAAGGAAGCGCTGGAGCCCGGTTTCAAGGCTTACCAGCAACAAGTGATCGACAACGCCCAGGCCATGGCCGGCGTATTCATCAAACGCGGCTACGATGTAGTGTCCGGCGGCACCGACAACCACCTGTTCCTGGTCAGCCTGATCCGTCAGGGCCTCACCGGTAAAGAGGCGGATGCAGCACTCGGTCGCGCCCACATCACCGTGAACAAGAACGCTGTCCCGAATGATCCACAGTCGCCGTTCGTGACCTCCGGCCTGCGTATCGGCACCCCGGCGGTGACCACTCGCGGCTTCAAGGTGGCCCAGTGCGTCACGCTGGCCGGCTGGATCTGCGACATCCTCGACAACCTCGGCGACGCCGATGTCGAGGCCAATGTTGCACAGCAAGTGGCAGCCTTGTGCGCGGACTTCCCGGTTTATCGCTGAGCGCGGTTTTGGAGTAAATGACTATGCAACGCTATTCAGGCTTCGGCCTCTTCAAACACTCCCTCAGCCATCACGAAAACTGGCAGAAAATGTGGCGCACGCCGACCCCTAAAAAGGTCTACGACGTGGTCATCGTCGGCGGTGGCGGGCATGGTCTGGCGACCGCCTACTACCTGGCCAAGGAACACGGCATCACCAACGTGGCCGTGGTCGAGAAAGGCTGGCTGGGCGGCGGTAACACCGCGCGCAACACCACCATCGTTAGCAACAAATACCAGTGGGTAGAGGAGGCGGAACTTTAACTACACGCGTTGTAATTGTGGGAAGGCCTGTCCCAGGACCTGAACTACAACGTGATGTTCTCCCAGCGCGGCGTCTACAACCTGTGCCATACCCTGCAGGACATTCGTGATTCCGAGCGTCGGGTCAGCGCCAACCGCCTCAACGGCGTGGACGGCGAATTGCTCGATGCCAAGCAAGTGGCCGACGAGATTCCGTACCTCGACTGCTCGAAAAACACCCGCTACCCGGTGATGGGCGCCACCGTCCAGCGTCGTGGCGGCGTGGCCCGTCACGATGCCGTGGCGTGGGGCTTTGCCCGTGCCGCTGACGCCTTGGGCGTCGACCTGATCCAGCAGACCGAAGTCATCGGCTTCCGCAAGGAAAACGGTGTGTGCATCGGTGTTGAAACCAACAAGGGCTTCATCGGCGCCAAGCGCGTCGGCGTGGTCACCGCCGGTAACTCCGGACACATGGCCAAGCTCGCCGGTTTCCGTCTGCCGATAGAATCCCACCCGCTGCAAGCGCTGGTGTCCGAGCCGATCAAGCCGATTATCGACAGCGTGATCAGTCCAACGCCGTACACGGTTACATCAGCCAGTCCGACAAGGGCGACCTGGTGATCGGCGCCGGTATCGACGGCTACAACGGCTACGGCCAGCGTGGTTCGTACCCGGTGATCGAGCACACCATCCAGGCCATCGTCGAGATGTTCCCGGTGTTGTCCCGCGTACGCATGAACCGGCAGTGGGGCGGCATCGTCGACACCACGCCGGATGCCTGCCCGATCATCTCGAAAACCCCGGTCCCGAACATGTTCTTCAACTGCGGTTGGGGCACCGGTGGCTTCAAGGCAACACCTGGCTCGGGCAACGTCTTTGCCGCGAGCCTGGCCAAGGGTGAAATGCACCCATTGGCTGCACCTTTCTCCATCGACCGTTTCCACAACGGTGCGTTGATCGATGAACACGGCGCTGCTGCGGTTGCCCACTAACAGGAGAAATCCCCATGTTGCATATCTTCTGTCCTCACTGCGGCGAGCTGCGCTCCGAAGAGGAATTCCACGCATCCGGCCAGGCGCACATCCCGCGTCCACTGGATCCGAACAGCTGCACCGACGAGGAGTGGGGCGACTACATGTTCTTCCGCGATAACCCTCGCGGCCTGCACCACGAACTGTGGGATCACGTCGCCGGTTGCCGTCAGTATTTCAACGCCACCCGTGACACCGTGACCTACGAGATTCTCGAGACCTACAAGATCGGCACCAAGCCACAATTCACCGACAAGACCGACAGCCCGAAAGCGGCCGCCACGGCTCTGGGAGAGAAGGTATGAGCCAGATCAATCGCCTGTCCAACGGCGGACGGATCGACCGCAACAAAGTGCTGAGCTTCACCTTCAACGGCCAGGTCTACAAAGGCTTTGAAGGCGATTCCCTGGCCGCAGCCCTGCTGGCCAACGGTGTCGACATCATCGGTCGCAGCTTCAAATATTCCCGTCCGCGCGGCATCTTCGCCGCCGGTGCCGAAGAGCCGAACGCCGTGCTGCAAATCGGCGCGACCGAAGCCACGCAGATCCCCAACGTACGCG
Organism: Pseudomonas sp. NPDC086251; assembly: GCF_044746405.1. Taxonomy (NCBI): domain Bacteria; kingdom Pseudomonadati; phylum Pseudomonadota; class Gammaproteobacteria; order Pseudomonadales; family Pseudomonadaceae; genus Pseudomonas; species Pseudomonas sp. NPDC086251. The sequence continues at coordinate 91,726 of NZ_JBIVBY010000003.1, read as the reverse complement.
CCACGCAACAAGCGCTGTACCAAGGCCTGGTCGCCACCAGCACCAACGGCTGGCCGAGCGTGAACAACGACATGATGGGAATTCTCGGCAAGGTCGGCGGCAAGCTGATGCCGCCGGGTTTCTACTACAAAACCTTCATGTACCCGCAATCGTTCTGGATGACATACGAGAAGTACATTCGTAAAGCCGCCGGTCTTGGCCGATCGCCGACCGAGAACGATCCGGACACCTACGACTACATGAACCAGCATTGCGACGTGCTGATCGTCGGCGGTGGCCCTGCTGGCCTGGCCGCTGCATTGGCCGCGGCGCGCAGCGGTGCACGTGTCATTCTGGCGGATGAACAAGAAGAGTTCGGCGGCAGCCTGCTCGATTCCCGCGAAAGCCTCGACGGCAAGCCGGCGGCCGAGTGGATCGCCAGCGTTATCGACGAGCTGAAAAACACCCCGGACGTGCTGCTGTTGCCGCGCGCCACGGTCAACGGTTATCACGACCATAACTTCCTGACCATCCACGAGCGCCTGACCGATCACCTCGGCGACCGCGCCCCGATTGGCCAGGTGCGTCAGCGCATCCACCGTGTTCGCGCCAAGCGCGTCGTGCTGGCGACCGGCACGCACGAGCGTCCACTGGTCTACGGCAACAACGACGTGCCGGGCAACATGCTCGCCGGCGCAGTGTCGACGTATGTTCGTCGTTACGGCGTGGCACCAGGCAAAAAACTGGTGCTGTCGACCAACAACGACCACGCCTATCGCGTTGCTCTGGATTGGCTCGATGCCAGCCTGCAAGTCGTGGCCATCGCCGACGCTCGCAGCAATCCGCGCGGTGCGTTGGTTGAAGAAGCGCGCGCCAAAGGCATCCGCATCCTCACTGGCAGCGCCGTGATCGAGGCCCGTGGCAGCAAGCACGTGACCGCCGCTCGCGTTGCCGCGATCGACGTCAAAGCGCACGCCGTGACCAGTCCTGGCGAGTGGCTCGAATGCGACCTGGTCGCCAGCTCCGGCGGTTACAGCCCGGTGGTTCACTTGGCTTCGCACCTGGGCGGCAAGCCGATCTGGCGTGAAGACATCCTCGGTTTCGTACCGGGCGAAGCACCGCAGAAACGCGTGTGCGTCGGTGGCATCAACGGCGTCTACGGCCTCGGCGATTCCCTGGCCGATGGTTTTGAAGGCGGCGCTCGCGCAGCCAGCGAAGCCGGTTTCAGCGTGGTCGAAGGCACCTTGCCGAAAGCCCTGAGCCGTCTCGAAGAACCGACCCTGGCGCTGTTCCAGGTACCGCACGAAAAGAACACCGCACGTGCGCCGAAGCAATTCGTCGACCTGCAAAACGACGTCACCGCAGCCGCCATCGAACTGGCGACCCGCGAAGGCTTCGAGTCGGTCGAGCACGTCAAACGCTACACCGCACTGGGCTTCGGTACGGACCAGGGCAAACTCGGCAACGTCAACGGCCTGGCCATCGCCGCCCGTTCGCTGAACGTGACCATCCCGCAGATGGGCACCACCATGTTCCGCCCGAACTACACGCCGGTGACTTTCGGCGCCGTGGCCGGCCGTCACTGTGGGCACATCTTCGAGCCGGTCCGTCACACCGCGCTGCATCACTGGCACGTGAAGAATGGTGCCGAGTTTGAAGACGTCGGTCAGTGGAAGCGTCCTTGGTACTTCCCGAAAAACGGTGAAGACCTGCACGCGGCCGTGAAGCGCGAATGCAAAGCCGTGCGCGACAGCGTCGGTCTGCTGGACGCTTCGACCCTGGGCAAAATCGACATCCAGGGGCCGGACTCGCGCGAGTTCCTCAACCGCATCTACACCAACGCCTGGACCAAGCTCGATGTGGGCAAGGCGCGTTATGGCTTGATGTGTAAAGAAGACGGCATGGTCTTCGACGACGGCGTAACCGCCTGTCTGGCCGACAACCATTTCGTGATGACCACCACCACGGGCGGCGCAGCACGCGTACTGCAATGGCTGGAAATCTACCACCAGACCGAATGGCCAGACCTGAAGGTGTACTTCACCTCCGTGACGGATCACTGGGCGACCATGACCCTGTCCGGGCCGAACAGCCGCAAGCTGCTCAGCCAGGTCACCGACATTGATCTGAGCAACGAAGCGTTCCCGTTCATGACCTGGAAAGAAGGCCTGGTCGGCGGTGTGCCGGCGCGGGTGTTCCGGATTTCGTTTACCGGTGAACTGTCGTACGAAGTCAACGTGCAGGCCGACTATGCGATGGGCGTGCTCGAGAAAATCGTCGAGGCCGGCAAACAGTACAACCTGACGCCATACGGCACTGAAACCATGCACGTCCTGCGGGCCGAGAAGGGTTTCATCATCGTTGGCCAGGACACCGACGGCTCGATGACGCCGGATGACTTGAACATGGGCTGGTGTGTCGGTCGCACCAAACCGTTCTCGTGGATCGGCCAGCGTGGCATGAACCGCGAAGACTGCGTGCGTGATCAACGTAAACAGCTGGTTGGCCTGAAGCCGATCGATCCGACCAAATGGCTGCCGGAAGGTGCGCAACTGGTGTTCAACACCAAGCAAGCGATTCCGATGACCATGGTTGGTCACGTGACCTCCAGCTACTTGCACAACTCCCTCGGCTATTCGTTTGCCATGGGTGTGGTCAAGGGCGGCTTGAAGCGCATCGGTGAACGCGTGTTTGCGCCACTGGCGGACGGTAGCGTGATCGAAGCGGAAATCGTTTCTTCGGTGTTCTTCGATCCGAAAGGCGATCGCCAGAATATTTGATGGCCTCGAGATCTGTGGGGGGCTGCCAATCGCTAGCAGGCTAGCTCCCACAGGGAAACACGGTCGAATGTGGGAGCTAGCCTGCTAGCGATGACGGCAGTGCCTTCACCACAGGAACCAACAGAATTCAGGAAAGGTGCTTTATGACCGCAGCCAATGTTTACCAACAACGCCCAACCACCGGGGCCAAGGCCGAGTCGTCGCTGCATCACGCCGACCTCGCCAGCCTGGTGGGCAAGGGTCGCAAAAGCGCCGGCGTGACCGTGCGTGAGAAAAAACTCCTCGGCCACCTGACCATCCGTGGCGATGGCCACGATGCCGCCTTCGCCGCGGGCGTGCACAAAGCCCTCGGCATCGAATTGCCGGCAGCGCTGACCGTCGTCGTCAAAGGTGAAACCAGCCTGCAATGGATGGGGCCGGATGAATGGTTGCTGATCGTGCCGACCGGTGAAGAATTCGCCGCCGAGCAGAAACTCCGTGAAGCGCTGGGTGACTTGCACATCGCAATCACCAACGTCAGCGGCGGCCAGCAGATCCTCGAACTGAGCGGCCCGAAGGTGCGCCAGGTGCTGATGAAATCCACCAGCTACGACGTGCACCCGAACAGCTTCCCGGTGGGCAAGGCCGTCGGCACGGTGTTCGCCAAGTCGCAACTGGTGATCCGTCATACCGCTGAAGACACCTGGGAACTGCTGATCCGCCGCAGCTTCTCGGATTACTGGTGGCTGTGGTTGCAGGATGCTTCGGCTGAGTACGGGCTTAGCGTTCAGGCTTGAAATTGCCTTCGCGGGCAAGCCTCGCTCCTAAATTTGGAATGCATTCCTCTGTAGGAGCGAGGCTTGCCCGCGAACAACCGCGAAGCGGTTGCCCATAACAACAGGAGTCACCGCACTATGAGCCGCGCCCCAGACACATGGATTCTGACCGCCGACTGCCCCAGCGTCCTCGGCACCGTGGACGCGGTGACCCGCTTTCTGTTCGAGCAGGGCTGCTACGTCACCGAACACCACTCCTTCGATGACCGGCTCTCGGGTCGTTTCTTCATTCGTGTGGAATTCCGCCAGCCCGATGGTTTCGACGAACAAGCGTTCCGCGCCGGACTTGAGGAGCGTGGCCAGGGCTTCGGCATGGTCTTCGAACTGACCGCGCCGAATTACCGGCCGAAAGTGGTGATCATGGTTTCCAAGGCCGATCACTGCCTCAACGACTTGCTCTACCGCCAGCGCATCGGCCAATTGTCGATGGACGTGGCCGCCGTGATCTCGAATCATCCGGACCTCAAACCGCTGGCCGACTGGCACCAGATTCCGTACTACCATTTTCCCCTGGACCCGAACGACAAACCGTCACAGGAGCGTCAGGTCTGGCAGGTGATTGAAGAGTCCGGTGCCGAACTGGTGATTCTCGCCCGCTACATGCAGGTGTTGTCGCCAGAGCTGTGCCGCAAACTTGATGGCAAGGCGATCAACATTCACCACTCCCTGCTGCCGGGCTTCAAGGGCGCCAAGCCGTATCACCAGGCCTACAACAAGGGCGTGAAACTGGTCGGCGCGACGGCGCACTACATCAACAACGACCTGGACGAAGGCCCGATCATCGCCCAGGGCGTGGAGGCCGTGGACCACAGTCATTACCCGGAAGACCTGATCGCCAAGGGGCGGGATATCGAAGGGCTGACCCTGGCGCGTGCCGTTGGATATCACATCGAACGACGGGTGTTTTTGAACGCCAATCGCACCGTCGTTCTTTAGATCGCCTTCGCGGGCAAGCCTCGCTCCTACAGGGGTGGGGCGGACGCGATAATGGGGCAACCCCAATCCTGTAGGAGCGAGGCTTGCCCGCGAAGAGGCCCTGACAGACAACGCAAAAAGACACAGGCAATAACCCGAGCAATCAACGCGCCGCCGATCCTGGGCGACGCGACCGCTACATAAAAACAACAGCGAGGTGAAAGCATGTCTGGCAATCGTGGTGTGGTGTATCTCGGCGCTGGCAAGGTCGAAGTACAGAATATCGAGTATCCGAAAATGCAGGACCCGCGTGGCAGGAAGATTAATCACGCTGTCATCCTGCGCGTAGTTTCCACCAACATCTGTGGTTCCGATCAGCACATGGTGCGCGGTCGTACCACCGCTCAAACCGGCCTGGTGCTGGGTCACGAGATCACCGGTGAAGTGATCGAGAAGGGCAGCGACGTCGAGAACCTGCAGATCGGCGATCTGGTGTCCGTACCGTTCAACGTGGCGTGCGGGCGCTGCCGTTCCTGCAAGGAAATGCACACGGGTGTCTGCCTCAGCGTTAACCCGGCGCGTCCAGGCGGTGCCTACGGTTACGTCGACATGGGCGACTGGACCGGCGGTCAGGCTGAATACGCGATGGTGCCGTACGCCGACTTCAACCTGCTGAAACTGCCGGACCGCGATCGCGCCATGGAAAAAATCCGTGACCTGACCTGCCTCTCCGACATCCTGCCCACCGGTTATCACGGCGCAGTGACTGCCGGCGTTGGCCCAGGCAGCACCGTGTACATCGCTGGCGCCGGCCCGGTCGGTCTGGCCGCCGCCGCTTCCGCTCGCCTGCTGGGCGCGGCAGTGGTGATCATCGGCGACGTCAACACCGTCCGCCTCGCACACGCCAAGGCCCAGGGTTTCGAAATCGCCGACCTGTCCCTGGACACCCCGCTGCACGAACAAATCGCTGCATTGCTGGGCGAACCGGAAGTGGATTGCGCCATCGACGCCGTAGGCTTCGAAGCGCGCGGCCACGGCCATGACGGCGTGAAACACGAAGCCCCGGCGACCGTGCTCAACTCGCTGATGGGCGTGGTTCGGGTGGCCGGCAAAATCGGTATCCCGGGCCTGTACGTGACTGAAGATCCAGGTGCTGTGGATGCCGCCGCGAAAATGGGCAGCCTGAGCATCCGCTTCGGTCTGGGCTGGGCTAAATCCCACAGCTTCCACACCGGCCAGACGCCAGTGATGAAGTACAACCGCCAGCTGATGCAGGCGATCATGTGGGACCGTATCAACATCGCCGAAGTGGTGGGCGTTCAGGTGATCAGCTTGGATCAGGCACCGCAGGGTTATGGCGAGTTTGATGCGGGCGTGCCGAAGAAGTTTGTGATTGATCCGCATAAGATGTTTAGTGCAGCGTAAGGACCAAAGATAGAAAAAATCGTTCACTCGCAAGGGTGAACGATTTTTATCTAAATATCAGCGAACCAAATCGCTTGACTAAGGCATGGATTCTAGGAAATGAAAATCAACCATTGAACTTAGACAGACACGAGTTTATCGGGGATAAAATTTTACCGGTTGATAGGAGAATGTGCGTCGTTCCTTTGTCCCGCGAGTATAAGGGTTTGTTTTGAATACTTTCATTCCCTTATAGCTGATGGAGCCGTCTGTTTGTTGACGAAGTGCGCTTGATTGGTCCTGAAGCATAAAGGTGACTCGATCTACTCCAGGATCCAGCGATACGGGATTTACAAATGCCTTTACTATGGTTTTCGTTATGTCAGAGAAACGCTGGGCGAAGGAGGCTGATCCGCCGTTTGCGGAGTAACACATTAAAAGGCGAATGGTTTTGTGTTTCTCTATATCTACTCCAGAGATGATAGCGGATTCATATAGTTGGTCCGGTGTAAGTGCCCCTTCCTTAGCAATGATTTTGTGATATCCGTTGATCGGCTTTTCAGTGCCGTGGCCTATGAAGTTGAGTCGTGTTTGTCCTTTGTAGTTGTCTATAAAGCTTGAAATTCCGTGGTTGAGCGATTTTATTTCTTTCATGTCTCCTGATAGCGTTTGAATGTTTTTTTTGGTTGTATTATTAAATCGCATTTTTAACAGGGGCAATTGATTAAATTTACCTCCCAGTAAGGCGTTTGATGAGTGACCGTTCATATCTGTTTCGTTAACTGGATCCCCCACGCAATACGCATACGCATTTAAGCCCCCTTCCCCAAACGGACTCCAACTGTCCGGACTGTTAAATCGCATCAACACCGGGTTAAACGCCCGATAGCCATTGCCTAACAAATAACAGCCGGTTACGGGATCGGGTCGTTCGCCATTGAAGCTGAGCAAGCTGAGCAACCCGTTCTGCGGATTACGATGGCCATAAGGCGTGTAGGCCAGAGGATTGCGCCGTGCCGCAGCGATTACGTTCACCACCGAACGCTGCTGATCAGTGACAAACAAGCGGGTTTCCAAGGTGCCGCTCTGACGTTGTTGCTGCGCCAGCAGTTGATCGTCGTGCTGCATGATCGAGCGCTGCTCGGCGCCTTGAATCTCGGTGGCCAGGCGATCATTCATGTAGAAGCGCTGGGTAACGGCCTGGGTCAACGGCGTGTTCGCGACCAGTCGATTAAGTGCGTCGTACTGGTAGCGACAGAGCAAGGTTTTGCTGTCGATCTGCATGGGTCTGATCTCCCTGAAGAGGCATCGATTCAGGGTTTGACTGTGGCGCAATCGAACAGGGTTGCCTACTAGCAGAACTGATAGGGTCGGATCTTGGTCACAACACGATCCGTAGCAGCTGGCGAAGCCTGCGTTCGGCTGCGTAGCAGTCGTAAAATCGGGGTTCGCGGTGTGTCGGGTAGACCGTGCATGTCGGGTTTACGACTGCTGCGTAGCCGAACGCAGCCTTCGGCAGCTGCTACAAAGGGTGCGTTTCATCTTCGGAGTCGGTCACAACGCCGCTAGTGCGCCTTGATACAACACAGGTCCGGTCGGTTGTCCGGTTGGCGAGCCGCCCTTCGGTTCAAGGCTGACCGCCAAGGCAATCGGCTTTCCGATGAGTGCTTTCTGCGCGTCGTTCAATTCAACTTTGCCTTTGCCTCCCGCCGGAATCACCCCGAGGGAAATCGGTTTGCCATCCGCCGGAATCGCCCACAACTCCAGGCTCTGTCCTGGCTCGACGGCGGCGAGGGTCAGCGGTTCGACGTTCAAATAATCCTCATGCGCTTCAACCTTCAGCGCAGGCTGCGCGTTTGCCGCCAGCAACGTGGCGCTGTATCGCGCACTGTCGCGGTTGTAGATAACACCCAACGTCACGGCGACTACCAGCGAGCAAACGGCTGCCGTCACCCGCATCCAGTTCCAGAACGGACGCCTTGCAGGCACATGCAGTACTTGCGGTTCGATCCGCGCGGTAATCCCTTGCCAGACGCTATCCGGCACCGGTTGTTCGGGTAACGCGTCGGTCAAGCTGGCGAGGTTTGCCTGCCATTGCGCAAGTTCCGAGCGCAACGCCGCGTCTTCCAGCAATAACTGTTCGAACCGTCGACGCGCGGCAGCCGGCATCAGGCCAATGGCGTAATCGGCGGCGAGGGCGCGGCGCAGGGTTGGGGTTTGATAGTTCATGATTCCAGGCACCTGCGCAGGCGTTCCATGCCGCGGCGGATCCAGGACTTCACCGAGCCTAGCGGCGCGGCCAGATGTTCGGCCAGTTCAGCACACGACAACCCTTGAAAGTACGCGACGGTAATCGATTGACGCTGCATGCCTTCGAGACTGTCCAGGCAACGATTCAAGGCGCTGGCGTCGCGGGCACTGCTCAATTGTTCGTGGGCCGATGGGCTGTCATCCACCAGCGCTTGCTCTTCGACATCGCTCAACGGCCGGTCGCGGTGTTTGCGCAACTGGTCGATGGCTTGATTACGCGTGATGTTGATCATCCAGGTCAGCGGCGCCGACAAATGTGCTTCGTAGCGCGAGGCGTTGTTCCAGATGCGCACGAAGCTTTCCTGCAGCACCTCTTCGGCCAGGTCGGGACGCCCCATGAAGCGCAGCGCTACGCCGTGCAAGCGCGGGCCGACGCTACGGTAAAGCGTCTCGAACGCGCGGCGATCGCCCAGTGAGCACTGGGCGAGAAGCTGCCTGAGTTGATCGGCGTCGGTGATGGGAATAGCGGTTCTCCAGGCAATCGAGACGGGTTACGTGCGGTGCCGGTGGCAGGCAGAGGTTAGTTCACGGCGTGGGGTTGTTCCATTCACGGGTGGACACCTCGCAAAACCGCCGACCCTGATGCGCAGGGTCGGCGGCACAGCTCAGCTTTTCGGCATCAGGACTTTGTCGATGACCTGAATCACACCGTTGGACTGGTAGACGTCGTAGGTGGTGATGTCGGCGACGTCACCTTTTTCATCCTTGATGGTGATGTTGTGCGGGCCGTTCATCATCGCCCAGAGCTTGCCGCCCGCTACGGTGGTCAGTTCGGTCTTGCCGCCACCGGCCTTGATCTTCTCGGCCAGGGTCATCATGTCGAGTTTGCCGGCGACCACGTGGTACGTGAGGAGCTTGGTCAGGGTCGCTTTGTTTTCCGGTTTGAGCAGGGTGTCGACGGTGCCGGCGGGCAGGGCGGTGAACGCCGAGTTGACCGGGGCGAACACGGTGAACGGGCCCTTGCCCTTGAGGGTGTCGACCAGGCCAGCCGCTTTCACGGCCGCCACCAGGGTGGTGTGGTCGGCGGAGTTCACAGCGTTATCGACGATGTCCTTGCTTGGCAGCATGCTTTGGCCGCCGACCGTGACACTGTCGTGGCCCATGCTGGCCGCTTGCACGGTGTTCAGGGCGAGTGCGCCGCCAAGGGCCAGGGTCAGCAGGCTGGCCATCAACGGTGTTTTGATCGAAGTGCGTTTCATGGTGATGATCCTGTGTGGGGAGAATCGGCCAGGAATGTCTGTCCGTGCTTGATATACGTAGCCGGGACCCGACTGGATGCAGCGCGGAAAATTCTTTTCTGTAGGAGCGAGCTCGCTCGCGATGGACCCGAGAGCGCGGCGTTGATTCAGGAAGTACGCGTTATCGTTGACGTCCATCGCGAGCAAGCTCGCGCCTACAGACGGTGGGAACAATGTGCGGGGTTACCAGTCCAACACACAGTTTTTCGCCGCTCATGGGTGGGCGGTATATGCCTTTAAGAGGTTGTCTCGATGAAGATTTCACGCGGTTTTGCACTGGCTTCGCTGATGAGTCTGGCCGCCAGCCCGGTCTTTGCTCAGTTCAACCTGAGCGATGCGGCCAATGCCCTCTCCGGCATGCAGGGCGATAACGCCGCCGCAGCGGCCGCGCCGACCTCGCAGACGGCCGGCCTGCTGAGTGCGCTGAGCCAATTGAACGTGACGCCGCAACAAGCCGTTGGCGGTACTGGCGCGATGCTGGGGTTGGCGAAGAATCAGTTGAGTTCGACCGACTACTCGGAACTGGCGAAAAGCGTACCGGGGATCGACACGTTGTCGGGCGGCGGTGAACTGGGCGCTCTCGCCGGCTTGCTTGGCTCGTCCGGTAAGTCCGCTGGTCTGGAAAACGCCTTGGGCACCGTGAAGAACGCCAACGACCTGAACAATGCCTTCAATGCGCTGGGCATGGACAGCGGCATGATCGGTCAGTTTGCCCCGGTGATTCTGCAATACCTCGGCCAGCAGGGCGTCGGCGGTTCGCTGCTGGAAAGCCTGGGCGGGATCTGGGGCGCCGGCACCGGTAGTTGATTCAGCGGCGCTCGGCGCGCAAGGCGTCGATGCGCTGGTCCTTTTCGATCCAGAGCTGGTTGACCCAGTTCTGGACGGTTTCGCGAAACACCGGGTCGTTCTCGTAATCGCCCTGCCACAGTGCCGGGTCGAGTTCGCGGGTCTTGATGTCGATGATGATCCTCGGCACGTTGCCGCTGAGCAAATCCCAGAACCCCGGAATTTTCTGCTGCGGATACACCACCGTCACATCAAGAATGGCGTCCAGCTGTTCGCCCATCGCCGCCAGCACAAACGCCACACCACCGGCCTTGGGCTTGAGCAGGTGGGTGAACGGTGACTGCTGCTGGACGCTTTTCGCCGCCGTGAACCGTGTGCCTTCCAGGTAATTGACCACCGTCACCGGTTGACGCTTGAACAGCTCGCAGGCTTCTTTGGTGATCTCCAGATCCTTGCCGGCAAGCTCCGGGTTTTTCGCCAGGAACGCCTTGGTGTAGCGCTTCATGAACGGGTAATCCAGCGCCCACCACGCCAGGCCCAGGAACGGTACCCAGATCAGTTCTTTCTTGAGGAAGAATTTGAAGAACGGCGTGCGTCGGTTCAGCGTCTGGATCAGCGCTGGAATGTCGACCCAGGACTGGTGGTTGCTGATCACCAGGTAAGAGGTGTCGCGGCGCAGGTCATCGCCACCACGAATGTCCCATTGGGTGGGAATGCACAGGCGGAAAATCAGCTTGTCGATTTCGGCCCAGGTCTCGGCGATCCACATCACCGCCCACGAAGCGTAATCCCGAAAACGTCCGGGAAGTACCAGTTTGAGCAGGGCAAACGCCATCAGCGGGCCGAACAGGACCAGGGTGTTGAGTAACAGCAGCAGGGTGACGAAACAGCCGGTGAGCAGGCGGCGCATAAGTAACTCTTGAAAGCGTTTGGGCGCGCAATGATAAGCAGCTTCGGGCAGCAGGCCAAATCGGTGGTGACGAATGTTTCACTTTCAAACCGTTAACCTCTCTACACCGATCGTTCCCACGCTCTGCGTGGGAATGCAGCCTGGGACACTCGGCGTCCCAAAAGCGTGACGCAGAGCGTCACAAGAGGCATTCCCACGCGGAGCGTGGGAACGATCATCCAAACAACGGTCTAAAATCCCGCTGCCCACTCTCCAAGGAAGCCCAATACGTGAAATCCCTCCTTGCACTGCTTTCCCTCGTGGCCCTGCCGGTCCTGGCCGCTGAGCCGACCCTGTACGGGCGCTACGAATACATTGCGCTGCCGGAAATCGGCGGCGAAGTCCTCAAGGCCAAAATGGACACCGGTGCCCTGACCGCGTCGCTGTCGGCCAAAGACATCGAAACCTTCACCCGCGACGGCGACGAGTGGGTACGCTTCCGCCTCGCCACCAAGGACGCGAGCAACAAGGTCTACGAACACAAGGTCGCGCGGATCAGCAAGATCAAGACCCGCTCCGAAGAAGACGAAGATGATGAGGAAAAGATCGCACCCACCAAGCGCCCGGTGGTCGATCTGGAACTGTGCCTGGGCAACGTCAAGCGCACGGTGGAGGTCAACCTGACTGACCGCAGCAGCTTCAACTATCCGTTGCTGATTGGTGCCAAGGCGTTGCGTGAGTTTGGTGCGGCGGTGAACCCGGCTCGGCGTTTCACCGCCGACAAACCGGACTGCTGATTGACGGGGTGTGAGGCTTGAGTCACCGTTCGCCCACCCAACTTCCGGGCTCGGACGCCATGCCTCATATCCTGATAGTCGAAGACGAAGCGGCGATTGCCGACACCCTGATTTTCGCCTTGCAGGGCGAGGGGTTCACCACCACGTGGCTGAGCCTTGGCGCGGCGGCGCTTGAGCATCAGCGGCAGACGCCGGCCGATTTGATCATTCTCGATATTGGCCTGCCGGACATCAGCGGCTTCGAAACCTGCAAGCAATTGCGCCGTTTCAGCGAAGTGCCGGTGATTTTTCTCAGCGCCCGCGATGCGGAAATCGACCGGGTGGTGGGGCTGGAGATCGGCGCCGACGACTACGTGGTCAAGCCGTTCAGCCCTCGGGAAGTGGCGGCGCGGGTCCGGGCGATTCTCAAACGCATGGCGCCGCGCGCGGTGGCTGACACCTCACCGACGCTGTTTCGTATCGACAGTGAGCGGGTGCAGATCAGCTATCGCAATCAGCCGTTGAGCCTGACCCGCCATGAATTCCGCCTGTTGCAATGCCTGCTGGAACAACCCGAACGGGTTTTCAGCCGCGAGCAATTGCTCGATGCGCTGGGCGTGGCCGCCGATGCGGGATACGAGCGCAGCATCGACAGCCACATCAAGAGCGTGCGCGCCAAATTGCGCCTGGTGAAGGCCGATGCCGAACCGATCCAGACCCATCGCGGCCTCGGTTACAGCTACAACCCGGGGCACAGCTGATGCCGTTGGGGATCCGGATTTTCCTGGTCTACGCGCTGTTTATCGGCCTGACCGGTTACTTCGTGCTCAACACCGTGATGGAAGAAATCCGCCCTGGCGTGCGCCAGTCCACCGAAGAGACGCTGGTCGACACCGCCAACCTGATGGCGGAGATCCTGCGCGATGATTTCAAGGCCGGCAGCCTCAACCAGAACCGCTGGCCCGAGCTGCTCAAGGCCTACGGTGAGCGGCAACCGGCGGCGAACATCTGGGGCTTGTCGAAGAATCAGGTCAATCACCGGATTTATGTCACCGACGCCAAGGGCATCGTCGTGCTGGACTCCAGCGGTGTCGCGGTGGGCCAGGATTACTCGCGCTGGAACGACGTTTACCTGACCTTGCGCGGTGAATACGGCGCCCGCTCCAGCCGCGGCAGTCCGGATGATCCGAGCTCCTCGGTGATGCACGTGGGCGCGCCGATTCGCGACAACGGTCAGATCATCGGCGTGGTCACCGTGGCCAAACCCAACAGCTCACTGCAGCCTTACGTGGACCGTACCGAACGACGCTTGCTGGCCTATGGCGCCGGGTTGATGGGGCTGGGTTTGTTGTTCGGTGCGCTGTTGTCCTGGTGGTTGAGCCGGGCGCTACGGCGATTGACGGCTTATGCGCAGGCGGTGAGTGAAGGCCGTCGGGTCGAGGTGCCGCATTATCGCGGCGGCGAATTGGAGCAACTGGCGACGGCGGTGGAGCAGATGCGCACGCAGCTTGAAGGCAAGGCTTACGTCGAGCGTTATGTGCACACCCTGACCCACGAATTGAAGAGCCCGCTGGCGGCGATTCGCGGTGCGGCGGAATTGCTCCAGGGTGAGATGCCGTTGGTTCAGCGGCAGCGTTTCGTCAGCAACATCGACAGCGAAAGTGCGCGGATGCAGCAGTTGATCGAGCGGTTGTTGAACCTGGCGCAGGTTGAGCAGCGGCAAGGGTTGGAGGAACGGGTGGCGGTACCGTTGGCTGCATTGGTGGACGAATTGTTGAGTGCTCAAACGGCGCGGATTGAAGGCAAACAATTGCGGATTGAACAGCGGATTGCGCCGGAATTGAACCTGCTCGGCGAGCCGTTTTTGTTGCGTCAGGCACTGGGTAATCTGCTGGAGAATGCGCTGGATTTCACCCCCGCTGAAGGCGTTCTGCGATTCAGCGCCGCCAAGGTCGGGGAGCACATCGAGTTCCGACTGTTCAACCAGGCCGAGGCGATTCCTGACTATGCGTTGCCGCGTTTGAGTGAACGTTTTTACTCACTGCCACGACCGGACAGTGGGCGGAAAAGTACGGGGCTTGGCCTTAATTTTGTCGAGGAAGTGGTCAAGTTGCATGGTGGGGTGATGAGCATTGGCAATGTTGAGGGCGGGGTGGAAGTTATATTGCGCCTGGCTTAGGACCGAGTTGCGGCATTCGCGAGCAAGCCCGCTCCCACATTTGACCGCATTCCCTTGTGAGAACACGGTTAAATGTGGGAGCGGGCTTGCTCGCGAAGGGGCCGGCCCAGTTTCCACACACTCTCCACATTCCCCCCATAAATCCCCCACGCACCCAATCCAGACTTTCCCCATCCAAACAGGGAGAGTCCCATGAACCGCAGCCTGACCCTAAAACTCGGGGCGATTGCCCTTTTGATTCTGTTGTTGCTGATCCCGCTCTTGATGATCAACGGCATCATCCTGGACCGCCAGCAACTGCGTGACGGTGTGCTTGAAGACATCGCCCGCAGTTCCAGTTACAGCCAACAACTGAGCGGGCCGCTGATGGTGGTGCCGTATCGCAAAGTCGTGCGCACCTGGAAGACCAACGAAAAAACCAACGTGCGTTATCAGGACGTCGGCGAAGAACGTGGCCGCTTGTATTTCCTGCCGGAACGCTTCGAACTCGATGGCCAGATCCAGACCGAGCTGCGTTCCCGGGGCATTTATCAGGCGCGGCTGTTCCACGCCGACAACCGCATCACCGGCCATTTTTCGCTGCCGGCGCAATTGGGCATCAAGGAAAATTTCACCGATTACCAGTTCGACCAGCCGTTCCTCGCTGTCGGCATCAGCGACATTCGTGGCATCGAGAACGCGCTGAAACTCGAACTCAACGGCCAGAATCTGGATTTCATTCCCGGCAGCCAAGTGGGTTGGTTGGGTGAAGGCGTACACGTGACACTGCCGGCCCTGGATGTGAAGCAAGCGACGGAACTGGCTTTCGCTTTCGACCTGCGCCTGCAAGGTACCGGGCAGTTGCAGATTCTGCCGGTGGGTAAAACCAGCAAGGTATCGCTGACGGCTAATTGGCCGCATCCGAGTTTCATCGGCAACTACCTGCCGGCCCAGCGCGACATCAGCGATCAGGGCTTCAGCGCGAATTGGCAGACTTCGTTTTTCTCCACCAACCTGCAAGAAGCGTTGAGCAGTTGCGTGTCCGGTGGCGGCTGCGAAGCGTTCAGCCGCCGTAGCTTCGGCGTGAGTTTCATCGACCCGGTGGACCAGTACCTGAAAAGCGACCGGGCGATCAAATATGCGCTGCTGTTCATCGTCCTGACCTTCGCCGGCTTCTTCCTCTTCGAAGTGCTCAAAAGCCTGGCCGTGCATCCGGTGCAATACGCCTTGGTCGGTGTGGCGTTGGCGTTCTTCTACCTGCTGTTGCTGTCGTTGTCCGAGCACATTGGATTCGCGTTGGCGTATCTGTTGTCGGCGAGTGGTTGTGTGTTGTTGATTGGCTTCTATGTCTGCCACGTGCTGCGCAGCGTGCGTCACGGCTTGAGTTTTTCGGCGGGGTTGGCGGCGTTGTATGGCTTGCTCTATGGCTTGTTGAGCGCCGAGGATTACGCGTTGTTGATGGGCTCGTTGCTGCTGTTCGGGTTGTTGGGCGTGTTTATGGTGCTGACACGCAAGCTGGATTGGTATGGGCTTGGGCAGAAAACCGCCAAGCCGCTGGAGTTTGATATCGGGGCGGTGGAATGAGCCGGTCGTTGGGGTTGCGCGAGGATCAGCGGGAAGGGGAAGTGTTGGCGACGCTGATTGTTGGGTTGTTTCCCGTTGATCCGGTGTGGTGCCATCGCGAGCAGGCTCGCTCCCACAAAGGATCTCCCGTGAACACAAGGTTTGTGTACGACATAGATCAAATGTGGGAGCGGGCTTGCTCGCGAAGAGGCCGGTAAAGGTAGCGAAGATCTAGAGCTTCGGCATCGTCGCCAACATCGAAGGCCGCTGACTCACCTCAAAATACCAGGCCGCCAATTGCGGATTCGCCCCGCGCCATTCCAGATCCGGGTGGCGCAAATCCAGGTAACCCAACGCACACGCGACACTGATCGCCGCCACGTCGAAATGGCTGGTCAGCTCGGCAATCGCGTCTTTTTCCAGCAGCGCCAGGGCACGGCGGATTTTGTCGCGCTGGCCGTCGAGCCACTCGTCCCAGTGTTTTTCCGGGGCGCGCAGGGCGACTTCGTAGCGGGTCAGCACTGCCGCGTCCATGATCCCGTCGGCCATCGAGGCCAGGGTCATGCGGCGCCAGCGGGCGGAGCCTTCGCGGGGGATCAGCGGGTTGCCGACGTGCTGGTGGTCGAGGTAATCGAGGATCACCCGGCTGTCGTGGATGACGCTGCCGTCGGCCAGGCGCAGGGCAGGGATCTTGCTCAGCGGGTTGTCGTCGATCAGGCTCAGGTCGGGGTCGACCGGCGTCAACACGCAGTTTTGCAGGGCCACGCGGTCTTGCTGACCGGTTTCGTGCAGCAGCACCATGACTTTGCGAACGAAGGGTGAGAGCGGGTTGTGGTAAAGGGTCATGCTCGGGGCGGACATGGCAACGTCTCGGTCGGTGGCGGTGTCGGCAGCATAGCGCGTTGGTCCGGTAGCTCAAGGGGCGGCTTTGCGGCAGAACCAACACAAACCCTGTAGGAGCGTAGGCGCGTAGGAGCTGTCGAGTGCAACGAGGCTGCGATCTTTTGATCTTTTGATCTTTTGATCTTTTGTATCCTGAAGAAAGGTCAAAAGATCGCAGCCTCGTTGCACTCGACAGCTCCTACGCGCCTACGCGCCTACGCGCCTACAAGGGTTAGTGGCGGTGCAGCAGGCCGCGCAGGGCGAGGGCGGCGGGGACGCCCAGGCCGAGCCAGCTCAAGGCATCCCACACGCCATCGCCCAGCAGCGCGGCGAACAACCCCGCGGCGCTGAGCAGGGCGATGACCGTGGGGGTAGCGAAGACCTTCCAGAAGTTCGACTGTCGTGGTCTCATGCCGCAATCTCCGCTTTTTCGTGCACGGGCTTCAAGGCTTTGCGCCGCACGATCCACAGGTAAACCCCGCTGCCGAGCACGATGATGGTCAGTACATCCAGGGTCGCCCAGAGGATTTTCATCGGCATGCCGCCGTAATCACCGAAGTGCAGAGGTTGCGACATGCCCATGGCGTCCATGTACCACGGGCGCTCGGCCACGGCGGTGACTTGCAGGGTGCTGGCGTCGATCAGTACCGGTGTCAGCAGGTGCGACGTCAGGTGCGTGCTGCCTTTCATGAACACCGCGTAGTGGTGCTCACTGGAAAACCGCGTACCGGGGAAGGCGATGAAGTCGGGCTGCATGCCCGGAGCGACTTCCTTGGCGATGTCGAGCAAACGGGTCGGCGGCGCCCGTTGCGTCAGCGGTGGCGCATCGCGATACGGCGCGATCATCACGCTCAAACTGTCGTTGCGCCACGCCGCGATCAACAGGTCGGCGCAGGCACTGATGACACCGGTCACGCCGACCACCAGGGCCCAGGTCAGGGTCACCACACCGATCAGGTTATGCAGGTCGAGCCAGCGCAGGCGGGTGGATTTGTCCTGGCGCACAGTAGCGAATTTCAACCGCCGCATGAACGGCAAATACAGCACCGTCCCGGAAATGATCGCCGCGACAAACATCAATCCCATGAACGCCAGCAGCAATTTGCCCGGCAGACCGGCGAACATGTCCACGTGCAGGCGCAGCATGACCATCATGAAACCGCCGTTGGCCGACGGCATCTCCAGCGCCTCGCCGGTACGGGCGTCGAGCATGAAGGTGTGGGACGAATTCGGTTCGGTGCCGGCGGTGGCCGCCATGATGGTGAGCGCGGCGTTGGGCTCGTCTTCGTCGAAACCGAAATACTGCAAGACTTCGCCGGGACGATGTTTTTCAGCCGCCTGCACCAATTGCTGCAAATTCAGCTGCGGGGTGTCCGCCGGCATCGGCTTCAACTCGGCGGCATCGCCCAGCAGATGGTCGATCTCGTGATGGAAGATCAACGGCAGGCCGGTCAGTGCCAGCATCAGCAAAAACACCGTGCAGATCAGGCTGGTCCAGGTGTGGACAAAGGACCAGCGGCGAATTGTTTTACTTTTCATTTCCAGACCTTCAGAAATACCAAAGCCGCCCTTGAAGGACGGCCTGGGTATTGAGCGTGTCAGATCAAGCGATTACCACTTGTACGTGGCACTGGCGACGACACTGCGTTGGTCGCCGTAGTAGCAATAGAAGCTGTCGCAAGTGGAGATGTAATCCTTGTCGAACAGGTTGGTCGCGTTCAGTGCCAGCGAAGCGCCTTTCAGGCTGTTGTCCAGGCGGCCGAGATCGTAATGGACTGCCGCGTCGAACACCGTGTAGGCGTTCGCCTTGCCGAGAAAGGTGTTGCCCTGGTCGCCGTAAGTGTTGCCGGTATAACGCGCGCCGCCGCCGATGCCGAAACCGTCGAGCACGCCGTTGTGCCAGGTGTAATCCGTCCACAGCGACGCCTGTTGGTTAGGCATCAGTTGCAAGCGATTGCCTTTGAAGTCGCCTTTTTGCACTTCGGACTTGGCCAAGGTGTAAGCGGCGATGACCTTGAGGTTCTCGGTCACGTCGGAAACCGCTTCCAGTTCCAGGCCTTTGACTTTCACTTCACCGGTCTGGCTGGTGATCGAAACGTTGTCCGAGTTGGTGGTGGTGACAGAGACGTTTTTCTGCGTCAGGTTATAAACCGCAGCGCTCAGCAGCGTGTTGCTGCCGGGCGGTTGGTACTTGATGCCCAGTTCCCACTGCTTGCCTTCAGTCGGCTTGAGCGAATCGGTCGGCGAAGCCGTGGCATTGCTGGTGGGCTGGAACGACTCGGCGTACGACAGGTACGGCACGATGCCGTTGTCGAACACGTAGCTGATGGCCGCGTTGCCGCTGAAGTTCTTGTCCCGTTCGGTGTTGGTGGCGTCGCCCTTGTTGAAGAACTTGGTGCCGGTATGAACCCAATCCTCACGACCACCCAAGGTCAGGCGCCATTGGTCGAGGGCCATCTGGTCCTGGATGTACAGACCGGTCTGGTAGGTCTTCTGATCGTAGTCGTAGAACGCATCGGAGCGTGGCGGACGAACGATCGGCTGGCCATAAATCGGATTGTTGACGTTGGTGCTCAGGCCGTCGCCAAAGATCGAGGTGTAGTTGGTGTTGCTGCGCTGGTGATCGAGGCCGATCAACAGCGTGTGATGGATGTCGCCGGTGGCAAAATCGCCCTGGAAGTTGTTGTCCACGGCGAATTGGCTGATGTCTTTTGTCAACACTGGTGCTCGAACGACCGACGTTGCCCTCGGCATCGACCTGAGTGAACGGATAGGCGCCCGGTGTGAGGCCCTGGAACGACAGGTCCGACTTGGTGTAGCGCAGATTCTGCTTGAACTGCCAGACATCGTTGAGACGATGTTCGAAGGCATAGCCCAGCGCGTAGTAGGTGCGATCGTAGTATTCCCAGTCCGGGTCGCCCAGGTTCTTGTGGTGGGAGATCTTGCCGAGCGGCGAATGGATCCGGGTGCCTTGCACCGGCAGGAACTGGCTGGTGATGCCGGTATCGTCGCGGGTGAACTGGGTGAGCAGGGTAAACCTGGTGTCTTCGTCGATGTTCCAGGTCAGGCTCGGCGCGATGTTGTAGCGCTTGTTGTCGACGTGATCGATCTGCGTGCCGCTGTCGCGCACCACTCCGCTCAAGCCATAGAGGAACTGGCCTTCATCGTCGATCTTGCCAGTGCTGGCGAAGTTGATCTGGCGGTGATTGTCGCTGCCGTATTGCACCTGGATTTCGTTGCTGGATTCAGCGCTGGGACGGCGACTGACCATGTCCAGCAAACCGCCCGGCGGGGTCTGGCCGTAAATCGAGGACGCCGGGCCGCGCAGCAGGGCGAGGCGGTCGAGGTTCCAGGTTTCCTGCTTCGGGTTGGCGTACACGCCTTTCGGCAGTGGCAGGCCATCGAGGAACTGGGTCGGTTCGAAACCCCGCACGCGCAACCAGTCGGCGCGGGTGTCGCTGCCGTAGCTGCTGGCGGTGATGCCGGGCATGTAGCGCACGGCGTCGTCGAGGCTGTGCACGCTGCGATCATCCATCTGTTCGCGCGTGGCGACGGAGATCGAACGCGGGACTTCAACCAGCGCGGTGTCGGTCTTGGTGCCGGCGGCGGTGCGCTTGGCCAAATAACCTTCCACCGGGCCCCAGGCGTTTTCGGTGTTTTCGACGCCGATCACGCTGGTCACCGGCAGGGCCATCACGCCCTCGGGCACGGCCACCAGGCTGAAGGTGCCGGCGCTGCTTTGTTCCAGTTGCAGACCGGTGCCGCGCAAGGCTTCGCGCAGGGCGCCGGCAGCGTCGAACTGGCCGTTGACCGGGGCCGAGGTTTTGCCTGCTGCCAGCGCCGGATTCAGCGACAGCGCGAGGCCGGCCTGGCTGGCGATCTGGTTCAAGGTGCTGGCCAATGGCGCAGCCGGCAAGTTGTAGGCGCGAACGCTGGACGCCTGTTCAGCGGCCATCAGCTGACTGCTGGCCAGAGGGGCGCAAAAGGCAATGGCAACCGCCAGCAAACTGGGGCGCAACAAGGTTTCTAGCGAACGGGACATACAGCGGCTCCTGAATGGAAATATTTCTCAATTGCCTAGGTGCCGGACGAGAATTAAAAAGTGATAGGGCTGGATGAAAATAATTTCGATTCAGTAATTGCGGTGGGGCTGAAGGCCTCTTCGCGGGCAAGCCTCGCTCCTACAGGTTTTGTATCGTTCAAACAACGACTCAACCTGTAGGAGCGAGGCTTGCCCGCGAAGGCGTCACACCAGGCACAACGATGGTCAGGGCTTCGCCGCCACCGTTACCCACCACTGCGTATGCTGTTCAATCTGCACCGGCAGCGTCGGCAGCAGCGCGCTCAGCGCCTTGTCGGTGTCATGCAGCGGGAAGCTGCCGGTGATTCGCAGGTCGGCAATTTCCGGTGCAACCCCCAGATGCCCGCGACGATAGCGGCCAAGTTCATGCACCAGATCCTCCAGTCGCGCGTTATCCACCACCAACATGCCGCGAGTCCAGGCATCGGCGCCGGGGTTGAGCGCGATGATCGGCCCGAGGCCGTTGCTGCGCAGCAACACTTGCTGGCCCTCGCGCAGAATCTGTTCCTCCGGGCTCGACTCGGGGTGAGCCGCCACGGCGGATTGCAACACGCTCAGGCGCGTCCCTTCTTCTTCGCGCTTGACCAGGAACCGCGTGCCCAGTGCGCGCATGCTGCCTTCGCGGGTTTCGACGATAAAGGGACGGGCATCGCCATGGCCGGTTTCGACGAGGATTTCCCCTTCCTGAAGAATGATCAGCCGCTGCTTCTCATCGAAACGCACGTCCACCGCACTGTGGGTGTTGAGGTTGACCAGCGTGCCATCGCTCAGGCGCAGGGTGCGTTGCTCGCCGGTGGCGGTGCGCTGGTCGGCCAGCCAATAGTCGATTGGCAAGTAACGATCACCGGCGAACAGCGCCAGGCCGATCACCGCGACAATACTGGCCACGCCGCTGCCGAGTGTGCGCACCCGCCTGCGGATGCTTTCACGCGATTGCAGCAACGCCGTGCGGGCCGGGCCGCTGGCGACGCTGAAACGCTGGTCGAGCATGCCCAACTGACGCCAGGCGCGGGCATGTTCTTCGTGGGCGGCGTGCCATTTGGCGAACTCTTCGCGTTCCACCGGATTGCCGGAATCCAGGGACAATTGCCAGGCAATCGCCGCATCCAGCACCTGCGCCGAGACCGGTTTGGAACTGACCGGGTTCATACCGGCTCACCGTACAGCGCGATGTAGCACTGGCGAATGCCTTGGGCCAGGTATTGGCGCACGCGTGGCACCGATACACCCAGGCGCTGGGCGATTTCCGCGTGGCCGAGGCCGTCGAGTCGGTTATAGAGAAACGCCGCCCGGGCCTTGCTCGAGAGCTTGCCGAGCAGGCGGTCGATGGCCTTGAGGTCTTCGAGGATCATTTGCTGCTCTTCCACCGACGGTTGCTCGCCGGCGGGAATCAGCATCAGTTCGGTGAGGTAGGCCTGTTCCAGCGCGGCGCGGCGGAAATAGTCGAACAATAAGCCTTTGGCAATCGCCACCAGAAACGCCCGCGGTTCGCGAGGCTCCTTCAGTTCATCGCGGCCCAGCAAGCGCACGAAGGTGTCCTGGCTCAGGTCTTCGGCCCGTTGCGGACAGGCGACATTGCGTCGAAGCCAGGCCAATAGCCAACCGCGATGGTCGCGATATAGCGTACCGACGAGCTCACTGTGGGGGCTTTGGACTGACGACACGCAGCATCACCGATTGGGAAGTGTTAACTAACGAGAATTGTTCGCGATTGTGGCAGAGGCGGGGGAGGTAAGCAATTAACGCTGGTCGGGTGGATTTAACGGTGTGTCTTCGATTGGACAGCGTCATCGTTCTTCGCGGGCAAGCCTCGCTCCTACAGGTTTTGTATCGTCCAAACAACGACTCAACCCTGTAGGAGCGAGGCTTGCCCGCGAAGGCGTCAGAACAGGCGCCGAAGATTTAGAAGGAATGCGTATGCTGCCGCCGTTTCCACTGGTTCAAGCGCTGTTGCAGATTCAACGGGCTATGAATCTGCTGCTGCCGCGCCCGGCTGAACAAGATCAGCGCCAGTTCGGCAGTGGCCAATGCGTCGGCACTGGCGTTGTGACGCTCGAAGACTTCCAGCTTGAACCAATCGATCCACTGATCCAGCCCCGCCTCGCGAATGTGCGCCTGCGGGCAAAGCATGGGGGCAATATCCGCCACATCCAGGAATGGATGCTGCAACTTGTAGCCCAGGTGATCTTTCAACGCGCGCCCAAGCATGTGCTGATCGAACGGCGCATGAAACGCCAACACCGGACTGTCCCCCACGAATTCCATGAAATCGAGCAACGCCTCGGCCGGGTCGCTGCCCGCCGCAATCGCACTCGGGCCCAAACCGTGGATCAGCACGCTGGGGCCGAGTTTGAGTTCAGTGCATTGCAAGGTGCGTTCGAACTGCTGGCTGAAGTCGATCGCCCCGTCCTCGATCACCACCGCACCGATGGACAGCACCCGATCCTTGCTCATGTTCAGCCCGGTGGTTTCCAGGTCGAGCACCACCCAACGTTGTTCACGCAGGCTGCACTCGCCCAGCTCGGCACCCGCCGGCAAGTGTTGCAGACGTTGTTGCAGTTCACCGGACAGCAGTGGGCTGGCGGGGCGCAACCATGAAAACAGGCTCATAGCTGATACCGCAGGGCCAGGCTGCTTTGCAGGCGTTGCGCCTGGCGCAGGGATTCACGCAGGATCCGTCGATCAAGGTGGTTGAGGCTGTCGGGATCGACCCGGTTGGAGTAGGGCAAATTCTCCCGGGTCTGTAGCTGATGTTGCTGCATGCGGGTTTGCTGAATGAAGTGATACGCCTCTTCGTACGCCGCACCGTCCAGCCGTTCGATGACGTCTTTGTCCACCAGTTGGCGAAACCGCTCCAGCGTATTGTTTGCCTCGATCCCATGCGCCAACGCCAACAATCGGGCCCCGTCGACAAACGGGGTCAGGCCCTGGATTTTCAGGTCCAGGGTGGCTTTCTCACCATTCTTGCGCGCCAGCACGAACTCACGGAAACGTCCTACGGGTGGACGATTGCGCAGGGCGTTTTCGGCCATCATCCGCTGGAACAGCCGGTTGTCGTTCACCTGATCGAGAATCCCCTGGCGCAGCTGATCGCAACCTTGCTCGTCGCCCCAGACCACGCGCAAGTCGAAATAGATGCTCGAACCCAGCAGGTTCTCCGGCGTCGCCTCGCGGATAAACGCTGCAAAACGCCGCGACCATTCGGCCCGAGACAAACACAGCTCGGGGTTGCCCGCCATGATGTTGCCTTTGCACAGCGTGAAGCCGCACAGCGCCAGGCTCTGGTTGATCTGTTGGGCGATGGGCAACAACTTGCCGCGAATCTCGGCCGCGTGGGCCGCGTCCCGGGCTTCGAACAACATACCGTTGTCCTGATCGGTGTGCAGCGTCTGCTCGCGGCGGCCTTCGCTGCCGAAGCACAGCCAACTGAACGGCACGCCGGGGTCGCCTTTTTCGGCGAGGGTCAGTTCGATCACCCGGCACACGGTATGGTCGTTGAGCAGGGTGATGATGTGGGTGATCTGGGTCGAAGACGCACCGTGGGCCAGCATGCGCTCCACCAATTGGCCGATCTCGCCGCGCAATGCCACCAGGTTGTCCACGCGCTGGGCGCTGCGGATCGTCCGCGCCAGGTGCACCAGGTCGACCCGTTGCAAGGAAAACAGATCCCGTTCGGACACTACGCCGCACAGGCGATGATCTTTGACCAGGCAGACGTGGGCGATATGCCGTTCGGTCATGGCAATTGCCGCATCGAAGGCGCTGTGGTCCGGCGACAGGAAAAATGGCGCCTGGGTCATGTGGCGCTCGATCGCTTCGTTGAAGTCGTTGGTGCCGGCGGCCACCACATGGCGTAGATCGCGCAGGGTGAAAATGCCCAGCGGGGCTTTGTGTTCATCCACCACCACGATGCTGCCGACCTGCTGCTCGTGCATCAGGGTCACGGCTTCACGCAGGGGCGTGGTCGGGCTGCACATCACCGGATGGCGCATGGCCAATTCACCCAAACGGGTATTGAGCGAATATTGGGTACCGAGGGTTTCCACGGCTTTTTGCTGGACTTGCTGGTTGACCTGATCCAGCAGGCTGCTGACGCCGCGTAGGGCAAAGTCGCGAAAGGCGTTGGAAAGCGCGAACAGTTTGATAAACGCCAGCTTGTTCAGCTGTAGGCAAAAGGTGTCTTCGGCGGCCAGGTGTTCGGTGCGGGTCGCACGTTCACCCAGCAGCGCAGCGAGGGGGAAACACTCGCCGGTGGTGATTTCGAAAGTGGTTTCGGTCCCGCCCTTGGCCGTGTGCGGGCGCTCACCCACGACCCGGCCTTGTTTGACGATGTAGAAATGCTCAACCGGGCCATCGGCGGGTTTGATGATGCTCTCGTTGGGCGCATAAAAACGCAGCTGACATTGCTCAACCAGGTACGCCAGGTGCGCGTGTTCCATCTGATTGAAGGGCGGGAAACGCTGAAGGAATTGCAAAGTGCCCTGGATGTTCTGCAACACCGCGGTTTTCCCTGCCTGTGTGAAGGCGTCCGCTTTACTCATAACCATTACCGCAGTCTTTTTGAATTGTTGTTGTCGGATGACTCAGCCATGGTCGGCCCCTGGGCCCAGGGTGCCCATTGGACGTAAGTCTAGGTAGGCAGTACCGCTGACGGAAGTTAGGAAATGTCTGACACAACTGTCGGAAAAACCTCCTACATTGGCTATAGGAAAATTTTCCGACGAAGTGCACATTGAAGGTCCTACTGGCGATGTCTGACGAATGAGCCAGACAGATTGAATGAAACGTAGAGTAAGCCATGTCCGACCACGATATTTTGAGTGACGCCGAGCGCGAGGCGCTGAGTGCCGTCATGCTGGAACCTGATCTGCCGCCGCAGCGGGTGCTGATCGTCGATGACGATAAAGACGCACGCGAGTTGCTGTCGGAGATTCTCGGTCTGGATGGCATTCGTTGCATGACCGCAGCCAGCGGCGAAACCGCACTCAAAATGTTGAGCGAAAAACCCGCAATCGGCTTGGTGATTACCGATCTGCGAATGGGCCATGTCGATGGCCTGGACTTGATCCGTAAAGTTCGCGAGTCGGTTCGGGCCGCCATGCCGTTCATCATCGTTTCCGGCGATGCCGACGTGAAGGATGCGATCGCTGCGATGCACCTGAGCGTCGTGGACTTCCTGCTCAAACCTGTCGATACCGGCAAGCTGTTGGCGCTGGTCAAGCATGAGCTGGGAATGGATTTGTAACACGATCCCCCTGTAGGAGCTGTCGAGTAAAACGAGGCTGCGATCTGTTGATCTTGCTTTTAAAGAACAGAATCAAAAGATCGCAGCCTCGTTTCACTCGACAGCTCCTACACAGAACCAAAAAAAAGCCCTGATCGAAAGATCAGGGCTTTTTCATGTCTGGCGTTAACGCTTACTCAAAGGCCATTGGCAGCCTTGAACTCGCGACGACGTCGGTGCAGGACCGGCTCGGTGTAGCCGTTCGGCTGTTTCGTGCCTTCGACCACCAGTTCGACCGCCGCCTGGAAGGCGATGTTGCTGTCGAAATTCGGTGCCAGCGGACGGTACAGCGCGTCATTGGCGTTCTGGCGGTCAACCACCGGCGCCATGCGCTTGAGGCTTTCCATGACCTGATCTTCAGTGACGATACCGTGGCGCAACCAGTTGGCGATGTGCTGGCTGGAAATACGCAGCGTCGCACGGTCTTCCATCAGGCCGACGTCGTTGATGTCCGGCACTTTCGAGCAACCTACGCCCTGGTCGATCCAGCGCACCACGTAACCGAGAATGCCCTGGGCGTTGTTGTCCAGTTCGTTCTTGATCTGTTCCGTGGTCCAGCTCGGATTGACGGCCAGCGGGATGGTCAGGATGTCGTCCACCGAGGCGCGCGCACGTTTGGCCAGTTCGGCCTGACGGGCGAACACGTCGACCTTGTGGTAGTGCAGCGCGTGCAACGCGGCGGCGGTCGGCGATGGAACCCAGGCCGTGTTGGCGCCGGCCAATGGGTGAGCGATTTTCTGTTCGAGCATCGCCGCCATCAGGTCGGGCATGGCCCACATGCCTTTACCGATCTGCGCGCGACCTTGCAGGCCGGTGCTCAAACCGATATCGACGTTCCAGTTTTCGTAGGCGCCAATCCACTTTTCAGCCTTCATGTCTGCCTTGCGCACCATCGGGCCGGCTTCCATTGAAGTGTGGATTTCGTCGCCCGTGCGGTCGAGGAAACCGGTGTTGATGAACACCACGCGTTCGCTGGCAGCCTTGATGCAGGCCTTGAGGTTGACCGTGGTACGGCGTTCCTCGTCCATGATCCCGACTTTCAGGGTGTTGCGCGGCAGGCCCAGCACCTCTTCGATGCGACCGAACAGCTCGTTGGTAAACGCCGCTTCTTCAGGCCCGTGCATCTTCGGCTTCACGATATAGACCGAGCCGGTGCGGCTGTTCTTGCGCGAGTTGTTGCCGTTGAGGCTGTGGATCGCCGCGAGGCTGGTCACCAGACCGTCAAGGATGCCTTCCGGCACTTCGTTGCCGTCTTTGTCGAGGATCGCGTCGATGGTCATCAGATGACCCACGTTACGCACGAACAGCAACGAACGGCCGTGCAGGCTCAGTTCTTTGCCATCGACGCCGGTGTAGGTGCGGTCGGCGTTCATGGTGCGGGTAAAAGTCTGACCGCCCTTGGAGACTTCTTCCGACAGATCGCCCTTCATCAGGCCGAGCCAGTTGCGGTAGATCACCACTTTGTCATCGGCATCGACGGCGGCGACGGAGTCTTCGCAGTCCATGATGGTGGTCAGCGCGGCTTCCATCAGGATGTCTTTGACGCCGGCAGCGTCGGTCTGGCCAACCGGGGTGCTGGCGTCGACCTGGATTTCGAAGTGCAGGCCGTTGTTTTTCAGCAGGATCGCGGTCGGTGCCGCGGCATCGCCGTGGAAGCCGATCAGCTGGGCATCGTTGCGCAGGCCGGTGTTGCTGCCGCCTTTAAGGGCAACCACCAGTTTGCCGTCAACGATCTTGTAGGCGGTGGAATCGACGTGAGTGCCGGCCGCCAAGGGCGCCGCTTCGTCGAGGAAGGCGCGGGCGAAGGCAATCACTTTGTCGCCACGCACCTTGTTGTAGCCTTTGCCTTTTTCCGCGCCGTCGGCTTCGCTGATGGCGTCGGTGCCGTACAGGGCGTCATACAGCGAACCCCAACGGGCGTTCGAGGCGTTGAGCGCGAAGCGGGCGTTCATGACCGGCACCACGAGCTGTGGACCGGCCATGCGGGCGATTTCGTCATCGACGTTTTGCGTCGTTGCCTGGAAATCGGCCGCTTCTGGCAGCAGATAACCGATGTCTTGCAGGAAGGCTTTATAGGCCACGGCGTCGTGCGCCTGGCCGGCACGGGATTGGTGCCAGCCATCGATACGAGCCTGGAAATCATCGCGTTTGGCGAGTAGGGCTTTGTTCTTCGGTGCCAGGTCATGAATGACCTTGTCGGCATCGGCCCAGAACTTATCGGCGGTGAGGCCGGTACCGGGAATGGCTTCGTTGTTCACGAAGTCGAACAGGACTTTGGCGACCTGCAGGCCACCGACTTGAACGTGTTCAGTCATTGCTTGCCTCACTCTGCTCAGCTATTTCGCTTTTCAGCTCTTCAATTTAACAATGAAGCCTCTGGCATTTAAACCACAAACCCTGCGACCAGTGCATGCCATTTCTGACGGCTGGGTTGGGACCAATCAACGGCTTGGAGGCCTTGCTGACGGGGCTTTCAGGGATGCGACTGCGCCGGTAGGCAGACATCGATCCAACGTTATGTAGTGCGCGCTGCGGCATACTACATGATGAATTGCGCTTGTGAAAATTAGACTAATTACGTCGTTCTGCGACCCCATGACGCATTGCAGTCACGCCGGGGATCGGGATGTTCTCAAAAAACCATTAGATTGTTCCAGTTAAATATAAAAAGTTGTACACGATTTGTTGTTCGCTGCAGATCGGTGGGGGCCCCTTCGCGGGCAAGCCTCGCTCCTACAGGGTCGTGTGTAGACCGTATTCATGGGAACGACGCGGACCTGTAGGAGCGAGGCTTGCCCGCGAAGGCGCCAGGCCTGCCAGCACAGAAACAACCCTTGCCTATACTTCTCTTTCAATAACAAAAGAGGGCTGCGCCATGGACCACCTCGTACTCACTGTTTTCGCTCCAGACAAGCCTGGGCAGGTCGAGCGCATCGCCCAGTGCATTGCCGAGCACGGCGGCAACTGGCTGGAGAGTCGGATGTCGCGCATGGCCGGGCAGTTCGCCGGAATCCTTCGGGTGGGCGTACCGGCCGAAGCCTACGATGAATTGGTCGATGCCCTACAAGCACTGTCGGCTCAAGGCATTCGCGTATTGATTGCCGAAAGCGGCATCGAGCAATCCTGCACCTGGAAACCGATAGCGATGGAATTGGTCGGCAATGACCGCCCGGGCATCGTTCGCGACATCACTCGTCTGTTAAGTGAGCAGGGGGTCAATCTGGAACGGCTGGTGACCGAAGTGCGTCCAGCGCCGATGAGCAGCGAGCCACTGTTCCACGCCGAAGCGATTCTCGCCGTACCGCTGACGCTGTCGCTGGACGTGTTGCAGTCCAGGCTGGAAACCCTCGCGGACGATTTGATGGTGGAATTGGTGCTACGCAGCGAGCCCTGACAGGGTTATCCAAGTTATACGTGCACCTGCCTGTGGATAACCTGTAGAGACAGCCCGCCAGGCCACGTCGGCCGGGGCTCTTCAGCAACTGATCAAAAAACCAGCAGTTTCAATAAGTTGCGCAAAAACGCCGGGGATCACGCTGTGGATAACCTTGGGAAGGAATGATGCAGGCCACGAGTGACGTGGCCTGTGAAGGGTTGTGCGTTTTTTGATCAGCTGCGACGACGAAGACTTATCCACGCATCGACGCTATAGATCGCCAGGCCCGCCCAGATAAAGATGAAGGCCACAAGCGTGCTGGATGACAAGTGTTCACCAAACAGCAGAACGGCCTGCAGCAGCACCAGCGTCGGCGCGATGTACTGGAGGAATCCCAGCGTGGTGTAGGGCAAATGCCGTGCGGCGGCGTTGAAACACACCAGCGGCACCAGCGTCACCGGCCCGGCGGCCACCAGCCACCAGGCTTCGGACGTGGTCCAGAATTCGGGCTGAGCGCTGGTGGCTGTCTGATTGAACAGCAGCCAGGCCAGCGCAATCGGCACCAGCATCCAGGTTTCCACCACCAGGCCGGGCAGGGCTTTGACCGGCGCCTGTTTGCGGATCAATCCGTAGAAGCCGAACGTCAGCGCCAGCACCAGTGACACCCACGGCAGGCTGCCGACTTGCCACACCTGTTGCGCCACACCGACCGCCGCCAAACCAACGGCCAACCATTGCATGCGCCGCAGCCGTTCACCGAGGATCAGCATGCCCAGCAGCACGTTCACCAGCGGGTTGATGTAGTAACCGAGGCTGGCTTCGAGCATGCGCCCGTTGTTCACCGACCAGACATACGTCAGCCAGTTGGCCGCGATCAGCGTGCCGCTCAGGGCAAGGATTGCCAGGCGTTTCGGATTGTCACGCAGTTCGCGCCACCAGCCCGGATGCTTCCAGACCATCAGCAGCAAGGCACCGAACAACGCGGACCAGAGCACCCGATGGATGATGATCTCCACGGCGGGCACGCTGGCGATGGCTTTGAAGTAGAGCGGGAACAATCCCCAGATGATGTAGGCACTCAGGCCCAGGATGTACCCACGACGCGGGTTTGCGGCTTGCATGCAGAATCCTTGCTTAGGCAGCTAACAAAGTGGGGATTGTATAGATGTGCTGGGTTTTTTGTAGGAGCGAGGCTTGCCCGCGAACAACGATAACGCGGTCTGCCTGACGTACCGCGTTTTCGTTGTTCGCGGGCAAGCCTCGCTCCTACAGGGGTTGCGGTGTTTAGAAGAGTTTCAAGGGTTCTTCATTGAGTGCAGACAATTGCTCGCGCAATGCCAGCACCTGGTCGCCCCAATACCGCTCGGTACCGAACCACGGGAAACTGCGGGGGAACGCCGGGTCGTCCCAGCGGCGCGCGAGCCAGGCGCTGTAGTGCATCAAACGCAAGGCGCGCAGTGGTTCGATCAACGCCAGTTCACGCGGGTCGAAGTCGTGAAACTCGTTGTAGCCGTCCATCAATTCCGACAACTGACCGAGACATTCCTGACGGTCGCCCGCCAGCATCATCCAGATGTCCTGGACGGCAGGCCCCATGCGGCAGTCATCGAGGTCGACGATGTGGAACATTTCGTCGCGGCACATCATGTTGCCGGGATGGCAATCGCCGTGCATGCGGATGTTCTGGTGCGGCGTGGCCTTGTAGACCTCTTCCACACGCTTGAGCAGGTCACGTGCCACGGACTCGTAGGCCGGCAGCAGGCTTTTGGGCACGAAATTGCCTTCGAGCAATGTGTTCAGCGAGTCCTGGCCGAAGTTCTTCACGCCCAAGGCTTCACGGTGCTCGAACGGTTTGGTCGAGCCGACGGCGTGCAGGCGCCCCAGCAACTGGCCGAGGCGATACAGCTGATCGAGATTGCCTGGCTCTGGCGCACGGCCGCCACGGCGGGGGAACAGGGTGAAGCGGAAACCGTTGTGTTCGTGCAGGCTGGCGCCGTTGTGGATCATTGGCGCGACGACCGGTACGTCGCATTCGGCGAGTTCGAAGGTGAATTGGTGCTCTTCGAGAATCGCTTCGTTGGTCCAGCGCTGCGGACGATAGAACTTGGCGATCAGCGGCTCGGAGTCTTCGATGCCGACTTGATAGACACGGTTCTCGTAGCTGTTGAGCGCCAGAATGCGCGCGTCGCTGAGAAAGCCGATGCTTTCGACGGCATCGAGCACGAGGTCTGGGGTGAGGGTTGCAAACGGGTGGGCCATGCTGACTCCTGCGCGCAGCAGGCTGCCGCGTCCGGCCAAGCATGGTAGCGCAGACGAGGTGTCTTTAGGGCCTGGCCTTGAGATGAGTGGTGTTTGGGCTGACGCCTTCGCGGGCAAGCCTCGCTCCTACAGGGGGAATGCATTCCAATGTAGGAGCGAGGCTCGCCCGCGAAGAGGCTCGATCAGGCGCCGACGATCCCGCCGTCTTCACGCGAGATGGCCATCACCGAAGACCGCGGCTTGCCATTCGGCAGGTGCTCGGGGAACGTCGAACCACCGTTCTCCCCCGGATGCTGAATCCCGACAAACAAGGTTTTCTGATCCGGCGAGAAGCTGATCCCCGTGACCTCACAGCCCACCGGCCCGACCATGAAGCGGCGAATTTCCCCGGTCACCGGGTCGGCGCAGAGCATCTGGTTGTTGCCCATGCCGGCAAAATCACCGGCATTGCTCGAGTCGCCATCGGTCAGGATCCACAACCGCCCGGCCTTGTCGAAACCCAAGCCATCCGGGCTGTTGAACATGTTCTGCGGGGTGATGTTCGACGAACCCCCCTTCGGCGTCCCGGCATGCACGCCCGGGTTGCCGGCGACCACGAACAAATCCCAGGCAAACGTCTTCGAGCCGTGATCGTCACGGTCGGTGCGCCAGCGCAAAATCTGCCCGTAAACGTTCTTCTCACGCGGGTTTGGTCCACCCACCGGTTGACCGTCTTCACCGCGCTTGGCGTTGTTGGTCAGCGTGCAATAGACCTGGCCATCCTTGGGGCTGACGACGATCCATTCCGGACGGTCCATGCGCGTGGCTTTCACCACGCTGGCGGCGAGGCGCGCGTGAATCAGCACTTCGGCCTGGTCAGCAAACCCGCTGCTGGCGTCGATGCCGTTCTTGCCGTGGGTCAGCTCGATCCACTCGCCCTGGCCTTTCGGGTGATCGGCATTGCTGTCGCCCGCGTCGAAGCGCGCCACGTACAAGGTGCCGTGGTCGAGCAGGTCGCGGTTGGCCTTGGGATTCTTGTGATTGATCGTGTCGCGGCTGACGAATTTGTAGATGAACTCGCCGCGTTCGTCGTCGCCCATGTACACCACGGCGTGCCCGTCGCTGGTTTCCGCGAGGGCTGCGTTTTCATGTTTGAAGCGGCCCAGTGCCGTGCGCTTGACCGGCGTCGATTGCGGGTCGAACGGGTCGATTTCCACCACCCAACCATGACGGTTGAGCTCGTTGGGGTTTTTCGCCAGGTCGAAACGCTCGTCGTGTTGATGCCAGTTGATCTCTTTGCTGGTCGCCACTGCGCCGTAGCGTTTTTGTGCGGGGTCGAACTTCTGCTCGGCATTGCTGCTGCCGAAGCAGTCGGTGAAGTTCTCTTCGCAGGTCAGGTAGGTGCCCCACGGCGTCTTGCCGTTGGCGCAGTTCTGGAAGGTGCCGAGGACATTCTTGCCGTGCGGGTCGGCGCTGGTTTTCACCAGTTCGTGCCCGGCGGCCGGGCCGCTCAGGCTGATCGGCGCGTTACCGTGAATGCGCCGGTTGAAGCGTGAGCCCTGGACGAATTGCCATTGGCCGTTCTTGCGCTGTACTTCGATCACCGACACGCCTTCGCAGGCCAGCGCCTTGTGCACTTCTTCTGCCGACTGCGGCATGCCGCCGTGCGGGTAGAGGTAGCGATAGTTGGTGTATTCGTTGTTAATCGCCATCAGCGCCCGGTCTTTTTCACCGGGGAATTCGAACAGGCTCATGCCGTCGTTGTTGTCGCCGAACTGGGCTTCCTGTTGCTGGGCCGTGCCGTTGCCGCTCGGGTCGAACGCCGGGCCGTCCTTGTGCAGTGGCTGGCCCCAGCTGATCAACACCGAGGATTTGTAGCCCGGCGGCAGGCTGATGGCGTCACTGGTGGCGGCGGCAATGCTGTCAAAACCCAACAGGTTGCTGGAGCCGGCACTGACGCTGGCGGCCAGCACGCTGCGGCTCAGCAGGTTGCCGCCGAGGAACATCGCCGCACCGCACAGGGCACCGGCACTGATGAAGCCACGACGGCTGAGGCCGACCATTTTCTCGAGGTCGGTGGATTGGTTGTCTTCTAATAGGCTCACATCAGGCTCCCTGCTGGTTTTTGCAGTCACCTTAATGAGCGCGCATGACGCTTTTGTTGCAGCTGGGTTTACAGCGGCGTGCCAAGCAGCACGTTGGACGGCGCGAACTGCACCAGCACCGGTTTTTTGACCGCAAGACCGAGGGTTCTCAAGTGCAGCGGCTCGGCCAGCGCGCACAGTGTCTGGCCATTGGGCAGAGCGATGCGCACTTCGCTGGGGCCGTCTTCGGCGTCGAGAATCTCTTCGAGTGTGCCCTTCAAGCAATTGTGTCCAGTCGTTGCCGTGTCCTCGACACCCAGCAGATCGAGCCAACCGGCCTTGATCAACGCGACTACTTCGGTGCCGGTCTGCAGTTCCAGGCGCAGGGTGCTGTCGTGGGTGATCTGCGCATCGATGGTCAGGCTCTCGGCCAGTTGCAGACGGATCAGGTCATTGCGTCCTTGGGATTCGATCGCCACGACCTTGCCGTGCAATTGATTGCGCGCGCTGGTCCTGAGCATCAGTCGCCCGAGCAAGTCGAGGTCGCTGGCGTCTTCGGCGGCTTCCAGCACTTGCGCCTGCAAGGCTTGCAGCTTTTGATACAGGCGCAATACGCGCTCGCCTTCACTGGACAGTTTGGCGCCGCCACCGCCCTTGCCACCGACGCTGCGTTCCACCAGGGGCTTTTGCGCGAGGTTGTTCAACTCATCGATGGCGTCCCACGCCGCTTTGTAACTCAGGCCGGCGCTTTTCGCGGCGCGGGTGATCGAGCCTTGTTCGGCGATGTGCTGCAGCAACGCGATGCGCTGCGGGCGACGGACGATGTGCTGGGACAACAACGAAGGCAAGGACATGGCGAGACGCTTTGGGCTGTGACGATGGGGACGACGTTGGCGGCTTGGGCTGCAGGAGTCAAGTCAGGCATCGCCGGGTTTGGGCGTGCGGGCCAGGCAATAAACGTCGACCCGAGCGGCACCGGCCTCCATCAACAGGTGAGCCAGGGCCTGGGCGGTGGCGCCGGTGGTCAGCACGTCGTCGACCAACGCCAGATGACGCCCCTTGATGAGCGCATCGGGCGCCAGGGCAAAGGCATTGCGCAGGTTCTTTTTGCGGGCATCGGCGTTCAGGTCCTGTTGAGCGCTGGTGTCCTGAATCCGCCGCAGCAGTGTTTCGTCGCAGGCAATGTCGAGACCGCTGCTGAGCCAGAGCGCGAGCATCGCGGCCTGGTTGAAACCTCGTTCGCGCAGGCGCTTGGCCGCCAGTGGCACCGGGACCAAGGCGTCTGGCCTGTCCAGGTCTTCATCGAAACGGTGTTGCAGGGACTGAGCGAGGAGTTCGGCGAGCAGGCGGCCGAACGGCCACTTCGCGCTGTGCTTGAAGCGGGTGATCAGGCTGTCGATCGGAAAGCTGTAGGTCCACGGCGCCACGACCCGTTCGAAGGCCGGCGGTTGCTTCAAGCATTGGCCACACGTCAGCCCCGACGCGGGCAAGGGCAGGGCGCAGGTTTGGCAATGGTCGCCAAGCCAGGGCAGTTCGGTTTCACAAGCGGTGCAGATGGGCGTCCTTTCATCGGATGCTTCGCCGCAAAGCAAGCAAAGTTGTTCGTTTTTTAACCAGATGTAAACCGGTCCATCGTATCGTGGTTGACAGCGCATGAGTCTTCCTTAAATATGCCGAACATCCGTGTCGCGTCTGTGGGTATTCCGTCCCCCAGCCGCTTGCCCAGCATAAAACAAAGGAAACGCCCATGAGCGCCAGCACCACTGCAACCCTGCGTCATGACTGGTCTTTGGCCGAAGTCAAAGCACTCTTCGTTCAGCCATTCAATGACCTGTTGTTCCAGGCGCAGACGGTGCACCGCGCGCATTTCGACGCCAACCGGGTCCAGGTGTCGACACTGCTGTCGATCAAGACGGGTGCCTGCCCGGAAGATTGCAAATATTGTCCGCAGTCCGGTCACTACAACACCGGCCTGGAAAAAGAAAAGCTGATGGAAGTGCAGAAGGTCCTCGAAGAGGCCGCTCGCGCCAAGGCCATCGGTTCGACTCGTTTCTGCATGGGCGCGGCGTGGAAACACCCGTCGGCCAAAGACATGCCCTACGTGCTGGAAATGGTCAAAGGCGTGAAAGCCATGGGCCTGGAAACCTGCATGACCCTCGGTCGTCTCGATCAGGACCAGACCGTTGCGCTGGCCGACGCTGGCCTCGATTACTACAACCACAACCTCGATACCTCGCCGGAGTTCTACGGCAGCATCATCACCACCCGCACCTACAGCGAGCGCCTGCAAACCCTGGCCTACGTGCGTGAGTCGGGGATGAAGATCTGCTCCGGCGGCATCCTCGGCATGGGCGAGTCCCTCGATGACCGCGCCAATCTGTTGATCCAGCTGGCCAACCTGCCAGAGCATCCGGAATCGGTGCCGATCAACATGCTGGTGAAAGTCGCCGGTACGCCGCTGGAAAATGCCGACGACATCGACCCGTTCGATTTCATCCGCATGCTCGCCGTCGCGCGCATCCTGATGCCGCAATCCCACGTGCGCCTGTCCGCTGGCCGTGAAGCGATGAACGAGCAGATGCAGGCCCTGGCGTTCTTCGCCGGCGCCAACTCGATTTTCTACGGCGACAAACTGCTGACCACCGCCAACCCGCAGGCCGACAAGGACATGCAACTGTTCTCGCGCCTGGGCATCCTGCCGGAAGCGCGTGAAGAGCACGCCGATGAAGTACACCAAGCCGCCATCGAGCAGGCACTGGTGGAGCAGAAGAGCAGCGAGCAGTTCTACAACGCAGCCGTCTGATCCGACACAAATCGAATGTGGGAGCGGGCTTGCTCGCGAAAGCGGCCTGACAGTCGACATCTCTGTTGAATGTGATGTCGCCTTCGCGAGCAAGCCCGCTCCCACATTGATTGTGTCCACCTTGAGTTTTGTGATCTGACCTTCGAGGCCTGCATGTCTTTCGATCTCGCCGCACGCCTTGCTGCCCGTCGTGCCGAAAATCTCTATCGCCAGCGTCCATTGCTCGAAAGCCCCCAAGGCCCGGAAGTGGTGGTCGATGGCCAGCCATTGCTGGCGTTCTGCAATAACGATTACCTGGGCCTGGCCAATCACCCGCAAGTGATCGAAGCCTGGCGTGCCGGCGCGTCGAAATGGGGCGTCGGTGGCGGCGCTTCGCACCTGGTCATCGGCCACAGCAGCCCGCATCACGCG
Organism: Pseudomonas sp. NPDC086251; assembly: GCF_044746405.1. Lineage (NCBI taxonomy): Bacteria > Pseudomonadati > Pseudomonadota > Gammaproteobacteria > Pseudomonadales > Pseudomonadaceae > Pseudomonas > Pseudomonas sp. NPDC086251. The sequence goes on along the minus strand of NZ_JBIVBY010000003.1, from coordinate 54,954 downwards.
TTGGAAGAAGCCTTGGCCGACCTGACCGGTCGCCCGCGTGCGTTGCTGTTCACCACCGGTTACATGGCCAACCTCGGCGCAGTCACCGCGCTGGTCGGGCAGGGCGATACGGTGCTGGAAGACCGGCTCAATCATGCGTCATTGCTGGATGCGGGCCTGCTGTCCGGTGCGCGCTTCAACCGTTATCTGCACAACGACGCGGCGAGTCTGGCCAAGCGTCTGGAAAAGGCCACCGGCAATACGCTGGTGGTCACCGACGGCGTGTTCAGCATGGACGGTGACATTGCCGACCTGCCGGCGTTGGCGCGGGAAGCCAAGGCCAAAGGTGCGTGGCTGATGGTCGATGATGCACACGGTTTTGGTCCGCTGGGCGCCAATGGCGGCGGGATCGTCGAGCATTTCGGTCTGAGTCAGGAAGACGTCCCGGTACTGGTCGGCACCCTCGGCAAGGCGTTCGGCACCGCCGGTGCATTTGTTGCCGGCAGCGAAGAGCTGATCGAGAGCCTGATCCAGTTCGCTCGCCCTTACATCTACACCACCAGCCAACCGCCGGCCCTGGCCTGCGCGACGCTGAAAAGTCTCGAACTGCTGCGCACCGAGCATTGGCGACGTGAGCATCTGAAGACGCTGATTCGCCAGTTCCGTCATGGCGCCGAGCAGATTGGCCTGGAGTTGATGGACAGCTTCACGCCGATCCAGCCGATCATGATCGGCGACGCCGGGCGCGCGGTGCGCTTGTCGCAAATGTTGCGCGAACGCGGGCTGATGGTGACCGCGATCCGCCCGCCGACCGTGCCTGCCGGCAGTGCCCGTCTGCGTGTGACCCTGACCGCCGCCCACAGCGAGGCGCAGGTGCAGCTATTGTTAAATGGACTGGCCGATTGTTTTCAACAACTGGGACCGGAGCCAAGCCATGCGTAATCGTTTGATTCTGCTGCCCGGCTGGGGCCTCGGGATTTCGCCGCTGGAGCCATTGGCGGCCGCCTTGCAGGGGCTGGATGAACACTTGCAAGTGGAGATCGAGCCATTGCCGGAGTTGGCGTCGAGCAACCTTGAAGAATGGCTCGATGAACTCGATTCGACCGTGCCACCGGATGCCTGGCTCGGCGGCTGGTCCCTGGGCGGCATGCTTGCCTCCGAGTTGGCGGCCCGGCGCGGTGATCGTTGTTGCGGATTACTGACCCTGGCGAGCAACCCCTCTTTCGTCGCCCATGAGCAATGGCCGAGCGCGATGCCCGGGGAGACCTTCGATGCGTTTCTGGCGGGCTGCAATGCCGATCCGCGCCTGACATTGAAACGCTTTTCACTGCTCTGCGCGCAAGGCGCCGAAGACCCGCGCGGCTTGTCGCGGCTGTTGCTCGGTGGCGCGCCACACACGTCGGCAGAGGTGTTGATGAGCGGCCTGGAGTTACTCGCTCAACTGGATACTCGTCAGGCTCTGCAAGCCTTTCGCGGTCCGCAATTGCACTTGTTCGCCGGCCTCGACGGACTGGTCCCGGCCGAAGCGGCGGGCGACCTGCTGACGTTGCTGCCGGATGTCGAAATCGGCCTGATCGAACAGGCCAGCCACGCGTTTCTCCTGGAAGACCCTCACGGTGTAGCGGGGGCGATTCAGGCCTTTTTGCATGAGTTCGGCGATGACTGATTTATCCCTTCCCAACCTGCCCGGCGGCTTGCCCGACAAGCGCCAGGTAGCGGCGTCCTTTTCCCGCGCGGCGGCAAGCTATGACAGCGTGGCCGAATTGCAGCGTGATGTCGGCAGCCAATTATTGAGCCGTTTGCCCGATGACTGTGTGCCGGGTCGTTGGCTCGACCTGGGGTGTGGCACCGGGCATTTCAGCCGTGCGCTGGGTGAGCGTTTTCCTGCCGGTCATGGCGTGGCACTGGACATCGCTGAAGGCATGCTCAATCACGCCCGGCCGTTGGGCGGCGCTGCGCACTTCATCGCCGGTGATGCCGAGCGTTTGCCCTTGCAGGACTCGACCTTCGACCTGGTCTTTTCCAGCCTGGCGGTACAGTGGTGTTCGGACTTCGCCGCGGTGCTCAGTGAAGCGCATCGGGTGCTGAAACCGGGCGGCATTTTCGCGTTTGCTAGTCTGTGCGTGGGGACGTTGTACGAGTTGCGTGACAGTTGGCGTCAGGTGGACGGCATGGTGCACGTCAATCGCTTCCGTGAGTTCGGGATTTATCAGCAGCTGTGCGCGGACAGTGGCTTGCACATCGCGACGCTGGAAACCCGTCCGCATGTGTTGCATTACCCGGATGTCCGCAGCCTGACTCATGAACTCAAGGCGTTGGGCGCGCACAATCTGAACCCCGGTCGGCCTGGCGGGTTGACCGGCAGGGCACGGATCCTCGGCCTGGTCGAGGCTTATGAGCAGTTTCGTCAGGCACAAGGCCTGCCGGCGACTTATCAAGTGGTCTACGCCGTTTTGGAGAAACCCTTATGAGCGCAGCCTATTTCATCACCGGTACTGACACTGATGTCGGCAAGACCACCGTTGCTGCGGGATTGCTGCACGCCGCGCGGTCGGCGGGCATGAGCACGGCCGCGGGCAAACCGGTTGCCTCCGGTTGCGATGTGACGCCCAAGGGCTTGCGCAATGCCGATGCGCTGGCGCTGTTGGCGGAATGTTCGGTGCCGTTGACCTATGCCCAGGTCAACCCGGTGGCGTTCGAACCCGCCATCGCCCCGCATCTGGCCGCGCGGGAGGCCGGTGTGGCGTTGACGGTGCAATCGCTGTTGACGCCGATGCAGGAAATTCTCGACATGCAGGCGGATTTCACCTTGATCGAAGGCGCCGGTGGCTGGCGCGTGCCATTGGCCGATCAGGACAACCTGTCGGACCTGGCGATGGCGCTGGACCTGCCGGTGATTCTGGTGGTCGGCGTGCGCTTGGGTTGCATCAATCATGCATTGCTGACCGCCGAAGCGATCGCTCTGGACGGTCTGCAACTGGCGGGGTGGGTGGCCAATATCATCGATCCGAAGACTTCGCGCCTGGAGGAAAACCTGGCGACGCTCGCCGAGCGAATCCCGGCGCCGTGCCTTGGACGGGTGCCAAAACTCAAGGTGGTGACGGCGGAAGCGGTGGCCGAACACCTTCAACTGGATCTGCTGGACTAGTTTTTGACTATGACAAGGCACTGTGCCATTAGGGTTTTTGTCGGGTGTTTTGCCCGTGCGTCTGCTTCAATGGCCGCTGTTGATCCTTTGCAAGGACGAGTTCTCCCATGGAAATCTCAGGAAACACCGCTTTTTATGCCGGTCTGAGCACGATTCAGACAGGGCAGAACCGTGTCGATCAAGCCGCCGGACAGATCGCCAACACGACCATCGAACGGTCGGTGAGCAGTCAATCTTCCGAGGTTCAGGTCGATCGTCTGCGTTCTGTTGATCGCAGTCAGCAATCCGATCTGGCCAGCAATGTGGTCGAGCTGTCCCAGGGCAAGTTTCAGGTTGAGCTGGGCGTCAAAGTCGCCAAGGCATCGGATGAAATGCTAGGTACGTTGATTGATACATTCGCTTGATCCCTCGCTGAATCCGCTTATTCAACGCCGCGACTTTTCGCGGCGTTTTTCTGCGTAAGTCCTTCTCCCTCAACTAATCTTTCCTCAACAGCGTGTTGCCTGTGCAGCGAGCGTGCGTTTCTGTGTGCCCGACATTCCCATGGCGTGATGACGAACGGCAAAAGATCGGCGCTTGACAAGATTTGGGCGTAAACGTATGTTTCAAACAACTGTTTGACCGTCACAACAAATCAACACGGTCGTTCATTCCCGGTTACATCAGCAGAGGTTTATCGCTATGCCTGACTACAAGGCCCCCTTGCGTGATATTCGCTTCGTTCGTGACGAACTGCTCGGCTACGAAGCGCACTATCAGAGCCTTCCGGCTTGCGCAGACGCAACTCCGGACATGGTTGACGCCATTCTCGAAGAAGGCGCCAAGTTTTGTGAGCAGGTGCTGGCACCGCTGAACCGCGTGGGTGACACCGAAGGCTGTACCTGGAGCGAGTCCGGCGTTAAAACCCCGACGGGCTTCAAAGAAGCCTACAAACAATTTGTCGAAGGCGGCTGGCCAAGCCTGGCCCACGACGTAGAGCACGGCGGCCAAGGCTTGCCGGAGTCCCTGGGTCTGGCGGTCAGCGAGATGGTCGGCGAAGCCAACTGGTCGTGGGGCATGTACCCAGGCCTGTCGCACGGTGCGATGAACACCATTTCCGAGCACGGCACGCCTGAGCAGCAAGAGGCTTACCTGACCAAGCTGGTGTCCGGCGAATGGACCGGCACCATGTGCCTGACCGAACCGCACTGCGGCACCGACCTGGGCATGCTGCGCACCAAGGCTGAACCTCAGGCCGACGGTTCCTACAAAGTCTCCGGCACCAAGATCTTCATCTCGGCCGGCGAACACGACATGGCCGACAACATCGTCCACATCGTGCTGGCACGCCTGCCGGATGCACCGGCGGGTACCAAAGGCATTTCGCTGTTCATCGTGCCGAAGTTCATGCCGAACGCGGACGGTTCGATCGGCGCTCGCAACGCAGTGACCTGTGGTTCCCTGGAACACAAGATGGGCATCCACGGCAACGCGACCTGCGTGATGAACTTCGACGCGGCCACCGGTTTCCTGATCGGCCCGGCGAACAAAGGCCTGAACTGCATGTTCACCTTTATGAACACCGCGCGTCTGGGTACTGCGCTGCAAGGTCTGGCGCACGCCGAGATCGGTTTCCAGGGCGGCCTGAAATACGCTCGCGATCGCCTGCAAATGCGCTCGCTGACTGGCCCGAAAGCGCCAGAAAAAGCCGCTGACCCGATCATTGTTCACCCTGACGTACGTCGCATGCTGTTGACCATGAAGGCATTCGCCGAAGGCAACCGCGCGATGGTTTACTTCACCGCCAAGCAGGTCGACATCGTCAAGTACGGCGTGGATGAAGAAGAGAAGAAGAAAGCCGACGCACTGCTGGCGTTCATGACGCCAATCGCCAAAGCCTTCATGACTGAAGTCGGTTTCGAATCCGCCAACCACGGCGTGCAAATCTACGGCGGCCACGGCTTCATCGCCGAGTGGGGCATGGAGCAGAACGTTCGCGACAGCCGCATTTCGATGCTGTACGAAGGCACCACCGGTATCCAGGCTCTCGACCTGCTGGGCCGTAAAGTGCTGATGACTCAAGGCGAGGCGCTCAAAGGCTTCACCAAGATCGTCCACAAGTTCTGCCAGACCAACGAAGGCAACGACGCGGTCAAAGAGTTTGTCGAGCCATTGGCTGCGCTGAACAAAGAGTGGGGCGAGCTGACCATGAAGGTCGGTATGGCGGCCATGAAAGATCGCGAAGAAGTCGGTGCAGCATCCGTGGATTACCTGATGTACTCCGGTTACGCCTGCCTGGCCTACTTCTGGGCTGACATGGCGCGCCTGGCGGCTGAAAAACTGGCTGCCGGCACCTCGGAAGAGGCGTTCTACACCGCCAAGTTGCAGACGGCGCGCTTCTACTTCCAGCGCATCCTGCCGCGTACCCGTACTCACGTTGCAACCATGCTGTCGGGCGCGAACAACCTGATGGACATGAAAGAAGAAAACTTCGCACTGGGCTACTAAGCCTTAACGAAGTATTTCAAAAGAGCCGCTGCTCCTTCGGGAGTGGCGGTTTTTTTTGCACTTGATAATTAACAATACAGTCGCCCACAGCTGTATTAACAGCACTGTGATCAGTGAGCTATGTTGTTGGTTGTTAGTTTGATGCCTGCCTCGGTATTAAGTAATGCAACCTACGTCTGGCTGCGCAAATCGATAGTTAAAACTTGTATTGCAATTAGGTTGCCAGAATTTCTTTAAGATCGGCAGCTCTCCTTAAAGTCCAATGGCTGCGGGGTGTTGGTCTGAATAACCTGTGGGAAAAGTCCTGGTGTTGCTGGGGAATATGGCCCCGATAGTGGGGCACTTACACCGAAACTGAGTGGGTTAATTACCGGTGTAAATTTATTTGTATTTCGGCTGTTGAAATCATTTGTTACAGCTACAGTACCCATAAGCACCCACCCCGGCGCGACAACAGAGCGTTAGAACCTGGCCAAAGACAAAGTGAGAACTTTGCCTGTTCGCCTGTGCCTTGCGCCCGACAATTCCGCATCAAATCGAGAGTGTCATCATGATGACGAACTTGAGCCTTCTTCGAACTATCCGCCTGATCTGCGCGATCGCGGGCGGCCTGGTTGCAGTCAGTCTGCCTGTCAAGAATGCGTTCGCCGCGGCCCCCGTGCCAGAGGTTGATGTTCCTGGGGTGGAGATTCCCGCGTTGCAATCACTTCGCGGCATGACACCGCCCGACCCGTCGGGTACCGAAGGCGGGCGCAAAGTCGATCTGATGACCGACTACGTGCTCAATCGCGGCGCCGCAATCCTGCTGGGCAAGGCCTTGTTCTGGGACATGGAGGTCGGCAGCGACAGCGCCACCGCTTGCGCGTCTTGTCACTTTCACGCCGGCGTCGATCACCGGATCACCAACCAGATCAACCCTGGTCAGGCGAGCACCCATTCAAACGTCACGTCGATCTTCAACAAGCCGTTTGTGGCCTCCGATATCCCTGGCGACGTGGCGTCCTACGCGACCCTCTCCGGCGGCAAGGGTGGCCCGAACTACACGCTGAAGAAAACCGATTTTCCGACCCACGTGCTGGCTGATCCGCTCAACCGCAACTCGGCCATTGTCTATTCGAGCGACGACGTGATCGGCTCCCAAGGCGTGTTCGACGCCAACTTCGTCAAGCCGAACCAACCGCGTTTCGACAAGTGCACCCAGCAACCGGACGGGATTTTCCAGGTGGGCGGGATCAATGTCCGGCGTAGCACCGGGCGCAACGCACCGTCGGTGATCAACGCCGCGTTCAACGTGCGCAATTTCTGGGACGGTCGGGCCAATAACGTGTTCAACGGCTTCTCGCCGTTCGGCAACCGCGATCCCGATGCCGGGATCTTCGTGACCAGCGATCGCAGCGGCGTTGCGGTGAAGGTGAAACTGGCGCTCAACGATGCCTCTGCCGCTTCGCAGGCCGTGGGGCCTCCCGGTAGCGCCGTCGAAATGTCCTGCGGCGGGCGGACCTTCGCCGACATTGGCCGGCGCATGCTCGACACGCTGATGCTCAAGCAGCAACGGATCTCCTCCACCGACTCGGTACTGGGCCCGGTTTCCGGCGCCCGTCGCCCCACTTACCGTGAGTTGATCAAGGCGGCCTTCCAGCCACGGCTGTGGAACGCGACGCAGCAGGTCTCGCTGGGTGGCGCACCGTATACCCAGATGGAAGCCAACTTCCCGCTGTTCTTCGGACTGGCGATCCAGATGTACGAATCGACCCTGATTTCTGATCAAGCGCCACTGGATGCCTATCTGCAAGGCGACCATCAAGCAATGAATGCCCAGCAAGTCGAGGGCATGAATCTGTTTCTCGGCAAGGGCAAATGCGTCAGTTGCCACGGCGGCGCGGAATTGACCAACGCCGGCAGCCGCTTGCTGTTCCACCCCCGTGAGCGCATCGAGCGGATGGTGATGGCGGACAACCTGACCACGCTGTATGACAACGGTTTTTACAACACCGGTGTACGCCCGACGTCGGAAGATCTGGCGCTCGGCGGGACGGACGCCTGGGGTAATCCGCTGTCCTTCAGCCGCGAGTACAACACGGCTCTGCAAGGCGGCAAGGTGCCTGACCCGCTGGATATCGACGTGTGCACCTTTGAAGCGCCATTGAGCGCGGCGATCCCTTGTGACGCAACGCTCACGCCCAATGTCGGCTTCCGCGATTCAGTCGACGGTGCCTTCAAGACCCCGACGCTGCGCAACATCGCGTTGACCGGGCCGTATTTCCACAACGGTAGCCGGGCGACGCTCAAGCAGGTCATGGAGTTCTATAACCGCGGCGGTGACCGGCGCGGCGAGGATGCGAACAACACCAGCGGTTTCGAGCATCCGGCGGCGAACCAGCACAACACGTCAAATCTCGATCCAGACATGACGAACCTGAACCTGACGCCCGATGAAGTGGATGCGCTGGTCAAATTCATGGAGGTCGGTCTTACCGATCCGCGAGTCGCCTGGGAACGCGCGCCGTTCGATCATCCGTCGCTGGTCATTCCACAAGGCCACGTCGGTGACGAAAACGCCGTGACGTTGAAGCCCGTCAGTCCGAAGGTGACGACCCGCCAGGCACTGGATGCGCCTGTGTCACTCAAGCCCATCGGCGCAGAAGGTCGCAGCCTAAGCGAAGGACCCTTGCAGCCGTTCTACAACGATCTTTAACGGAATAACCCGGCGTGACTGGCCGCCTGATTATGGCCAGTCACGTCCCCTATAAAAAAACCTCGGCAATTCACTCAGTAAGTCAGGACCTCTGCCGTTAACGTGGTGGGCACAATGCCATCTATTGATCTGACGGGTCGGAGCTCTACCCCTTGCCGCGTTCTTCCGCTGTACGTTTCAGCCATTTCCTACCGTCATTGCTGCTTTTGCTCGCGGGGCTTGCGGCTGCCTACGTCAAAGATCTCAACGTTTTCTTCACCTCGCTGTTCAACGTATTGCCCACCCTGTTGTTGTTGCTCGGCGGTGCTTACTGCGCGGTTTACCGACGCCAGCGTGAACTGTTTCTGATGGTCACGGTGTACATCGCCTACTACCTGCTCGACACCCAGACCGACTATTACCGCGACAACGGCAAGGTGCGTGAAGACGCCGCCGTGGTCTTTCATTTGTGCTGCCTGCTGCTGCCGCTGTTGTTTGGCGTGTTCGCTGCCTGGCAGGAACGTACCCATCTGTTTCAGGACATGGTGGCGCGCTTCGCCGTGTTGTTGGCCGTTGGCAGCGTGGCGTTGGGGCTGGAACAAAGTTACCCGCAGGCGCTGCTGATGTGGCTGTCGGAAATTCGCTGGCCAGCGCTGCATGGCGCCTGGATGAGCCTGATTCAGCTGTCCTATCCGGTATTCATCGCCGCGTTTGTGTTACTGAGCTGGCAATACTGGCGCAACCCGCGGCCGTTGCACGCGGCGCAGTTGGTCGGTTTGCTCGGGTTGTTCTGGATGTTGCCGAAAACCTTCATCCTGCCATTCACCCTGAACATCATGTGCAGCCAGGTGATGCTGATGATTGCCGCGGCAGTTGCCCATGAAGCCTATCAAATGGCCTTCCGCGACGAACTCACCGGGCTACCCGGCCGTCGCGCCTTGAATGAGCGCATGCAGCGCCTGGGGCGCAATTACGTGCTGGCGATGAGCGACGTCGATCATTTCAAGAAATTCAACGACACCCACGGCCACGATGTCGGCGATCAGGTACTGCGACTGGTCGCCAGCAAGCTGTCAAAAATCGGCGGTGGCGGTAGGGCGTATCGCTACGGCGGTGAGGAATTTGCGCTGGTTTTTGCGGGCAAAACCCTTGAAGAGTGCATGCCGCACCTGGAAGTCATTCGCGAGTCCATCGCCACCTACAACATTCAACTGCGTAATCAGGACAGCCGCCCACAGGATGACCAGCAGGGCCGCCAGCGCCGCGCGGGTTCCGGCGCCTCCAGTGTGTCGGTCACAGTGAGTATCGGCGTCGCCGAACGACTGGAGCAGCGCATCCCCGAACAAGTGCTCAAATCTGCCGACGAGGCGCTCTACAGCGCCAAGGGTGCCGGGCGCAACTGTGTGGTGGCCTTCGGTCAGAACCGCCGTGGCGCCGTGCGCATGGACGCCGCTGCGGGTTGAGTGATGATGGCGCATTCAGCGTCTGGACTGTGATTGTGAGGCAAGGTCGGCGGCAGTAGGTTTGAGGCATCTGCTGCCGGAGAAATGGCCATGCCTGAGTACAAAGCTCCCCTGCGCGACATGCGCTTTCTGATCGACCACGTCTTCGACTTTCACAGCAACTACGCTGCGCTGGGTGCCACCGACGCCAGTCCGGACATGGTCAATGCGATCCTTGAAGAAGGCGCGAAATTCTGTGAGAACGTTCTTGCACCGCTCAATCGCAGCGGCGACGAAGAGGGCTGCCATTTCGACAATGGCGTGGTGACAACGCCTACCGGCTTCAAGCAGGCCTTCGCACAGTACGTCGAGGGCGGCTGGCACGGTCTGTCGGCCGATCCTGCTTATGGCGGCCAAGGCTTGCCAAGCTCACTAGGGCTGGTCATCAGTGAGATGGTCGGCTCCAGCAATACATCCTGGGGCATGTACCCCGGGCTGACCCACGGTGCGATGTCGGCGATCCATGCCCACGGCACCGAAGAGCAAAAACAGACGTACCTGAGCAAGCTCACCGCGGGCCAATGGACCGGCACCATGTGCCTGACCGAAGCCCATTGCGGCACCGACCTGGGCATCATCAAAACCCGCGCCGTGCCTGCTGCGGACGGCAGCTATGCGATCTCCGGCAGCAAGATTTTCATCTCCGCCGGCGAACATGACATGAGCGACAACATCATTCACCTGGTGCTGGCGAAGCTGCCGGATGCGCCAGCCGGCACCAAGGGTATTTCGCTGTTCATCGTGCCCAAGTTCCTGCCCAACGCCGAAGGTGAAGCGGGGGAGCGCAATGGCGTTTCCTGCGGCTCGATCGAACACAAGATGGGCATCAAGGCCTCGGCCACCTGCGTGCTCAACTTCGATGAGGCCAAGGGCTTCTTGATCGGTGAACAGAACAAGGGCCGAACTGCATGTTCACCATGATGAACCACGCGCGTCTCGGCACCGGAATGCAGGGGTTGTGTCTGGGCGAGGCGAGCTTTCAGGGCGCCATCAAGTACGCCAATGACCGTTTGCAGATGCGCTCTCTGACCGGCCCGAAAGCGCCGGAAAAAGCCGCCGACCCGATCATCGTTCATCCTGATGTGCGCCGGATGTTGCTGACCATGAAGGCCTTCAACGAAGGCAATCGGGCGCTGACGTATTTCACCGCGCAGTTGCTGGACGTCGCACATCTGAGCCCGGATGCAACGGCACGCCAGGACGCCGAAGACCTGTTGGCGTTCCTGACGCCGATCTGCAAAGCGTTCATGACCGATACCGGGCTGGAGGTGACCAACCATGGCATGCAGGTGTTTGGCGGCCATGGTTTCATTCGTGAATGGGGCATGGAGCAGCTGGTTCGCGACTGCCGGATCGCGCCGATTTACGAAGGCACCAATGGCATTCAGGCGCTGGACCTGCTGGGGCGTAAAGTGCTCGGCAGCCAGGGCAAGCTGCTGCGCGGCTTTACCAAGATCGTTCACACGTTCTGTGCCGCCAACGCTGAGCATCCGCAACTCGCCAGCTATGTGGCGCAGCTCAACGGGCTAAATCAGCAATGGGGTGAGTTGACCACCAAGGTCGGCATGGCGGCGATGAAAAATCCGGATGAAGTCGGCGCCGCGTCGGTGGATTACCTGATGTATAGCGGCTACATCATCCTCGGCTATCTGTGGCTGCGGATGGCGCTGGTGGCGCAGGCGCAACTCGACACTGGCAGCGGTGATGCCGATTACTGCCGGGGCAAATTGGCCACCAGTGAGTTTTACTTCAAGCGCTTGTTGCCGCGCACTGCTGCTCATCGGGCGGCTATCGAGGCGGGGAGTGATTGTCTGATGCAGCTGCCGGCAGAGTTGTTTGCGCTTTGACGGTTACGCCTTAAAAAAGCTTCGCGGGCAAGCCTCGCTCCTACAGGGTTTGTGTTGTTCACATCTCGTGTGTGCGACACAAACCCTGTAGGAGCGAGGCTTGCCCGCGAATGCGTCATGACAGACACAACAATTCGATGACTAAAAATTACAAATCGGTCACCGCCTGACCCTATGTGTCGCAAAAGTTGTTGAGTTACACTCAGGCCCAACGACAACATCATTCCTACGAATCACCCGTTTAGATCTTGCGAGGTTTGCCATGGCTGACTACAAAGCGCCCCTGCGCGATATGCGCTTCGTCCTCAATGAAGTTTTCGAGGTCGCCAAACTCTGGGCCGAGCTGCCTGCACTCGCCGAGACCGTCGATGCAGAAACCGTCGAAGCCATTCTCGAAGAGGCCGGCAAGGTCACCAGCAAAAGTATCGCCCCCCTGAGCCGTGCGGCTGACGAAGAAGGTTGCCATTGGGCGGACGGTGCCGTCACCACGCCGGCAGGTTTCCCACAGGCTTATCAGACTTACGCTGAAGGCGGTTGGGTCGGTGTCGGTGGCGATCCGACCTATGGCGGCATGGGCATGCCCAAAGCCGTTTCGGCGCAGGTCGAAGAAATGGTCAACTCCGCCAGCCTGTCGTTCGGTCTGTACCCGATGCTGACCGCCGGTGCCTGCCTGTCGATCAACGCCCACGCCAGCGACGAGCTGAAAGCCGCGTACCTGCCGAACATGTACGCCGGTGTCTGGGCCGGATCCATGTGCCTTACCGAGCCGCACGCCGGTACCGATCTGGGGATCATTCGCACCAAAGCCGAACCTCAAGCCGACGGTTCCTACAAAGTCAGCGGCACCAAGATCTTCATCACCGGCGGCGAGCACGACCTGACCGAGAACATCATCCACCTGGTGTTGGCCAAACTGCCGGACGCACCAGCGGGGCCGAAAGGCATTTCGCTGTTCCTGGTGCCGAAGTTCATGGTCAATGCCGATGGCAGCCTGGGTGCGCGTAACCCGGCGAACTGCGGTTCGATCGAACACAAGATGGGCATCCAGGCGTCCGCGACCTGTGTGATGAACTTCGACGAGGCCGTGGGTTACCTCGTGGGCGAGCCAAACAAAGGCCTGGCCGCGATGTTCACCATGATGAACTATGAGCGCCTGGGTGTGGGTATCCAAGGCCTGGCGACCGGCGAGCGCTCCTACCAGAACGCCATCGAATACGCCCGCGATCGCCTGCAGAGCCGGTCGCCAACCGGCGCGCAGAACAAAGACAAGGTCGCCGACCCGATCATCGTCCACCCGGACGTGCGGCGCATGCTGCTGACCATGAAAGCCTCGAACGAAGGTGGCCGTGCGTTCTCCACTTACGTGGCGATGCAACTGGACACCGCCAAGTTCAGCGAAGACGCAACCACGCGCAAACGTGCGGAAGACCTGGTGGCTCTGCTGACGCCAGTGGCCAAGGCGTTCCTGACTGACCTGGGTCTGGAAACCACGGTTCACGGCCAGCAGGTGTTCGGCGGTCATGGCTACATCCGTGAATGGGGCCAGGAACAGCTGGTGCGCGACGTGCGCATCACCCAGATCTACGAAGGCACCAACGGCATTCAGGCGCTGGACCTTGTAGGGCGCAAGATCGTCGGCACCGGCGGGGCGTTCTACAACCTGTTCGCTGACGAGATCCGTCACTTTACCGCGACCGCCAGCGCCGATCTGGCCGAGTTCACCAAGCCGTTGAACGATGCCGTGACCACCCTCGACGAACTGACCGCGTGGTTGCTCGACCGGGCGAAAAGCAATCCGAATGAAATCGGCGCTGCGTCGGTCGAGTATCTGCAAGTTTTCGGTTATGTCGCCTACGCCTACATGTGGGCGCTGATGGCCAAGGCCGCCTTTGGTAAAGAAGCGCAGGACGATTTCTACGCGAGCAAGTTGGGCACGGCGCGCTTCTATTTCGCCCGCCTGCTGCCGCGAATTCATTCGTTGAGCGCGTCGGTGAAGGCCGGTAGCGAGTCGCTGTTCCTGCTGGATGCAGCGCAGTTCTGACCGTGTAACGCGATGTAAGCATTCTCTTACATAACGTGCTGCTGTTCTCCCATAGATGCAGATTGGATCCACAGCTAATCTAATTCACATGGACGTCGCGCAGGAAGCGCAAAGCAACAACACGGACACGTAGGATTCTGCCAGGATGGCGGAGTGAAATGGATGTCAGGGAAACAGTCTGCAAAGCCCCGCTTCGGCGGGGTTTTCTTTTGCCCGCAAAAAAGTATTCAGCTCAGCCCATCGAGGGTTGTTGCGCTGTTCAAGCGCTCATCCGGTCGATTCATCACTTCCTCCAGCAATGTCCGCAATAAGCCCAACGAGGCTTGCTGACGTTGCACATCGCGACACACCAACCCGACTTTCAGCGGCACCCGCGGCTCGGTCAGCGGTTTCCACAGCAATTCCCTATTGCCATGTGCCTGTTGCGATCGCCCCGGCAACACCGTGGCCAATCGCGTGTGGGGCAGGCTGTCGAGAATGCCCGCCATGTTGTTCAGTTCGGCCTGCACTTGCGGGCGTCGACCCAGGCTGGCCAGTTGTGCCTGCCAGATCTGCCGCACCTGAAATTCTTCACCCAGCAGCAACATCGGCAGCTCGGCGGCCTGACTCATGGAGACTTTCTTGAATTCCCGCAGTGGATGGTCTGCCGGGATGACCAAGGTCAGTTCATCTTCGTACAGCAATACGCCGTGCAATCCCGGCTGACGGGGCGGCAGGTAGCTGATGCCGATATCCAAAGAGCCATTGAGCAAGCGCCGTTCGATTTCCAGCCCGGTCAGTTCATAGATCTGCACCACCAGATGCGGCTGCGCCTTGCGCACCCGTTCCAGCATCTGCGGCACCAGGCTGCTGTGGACGGTCTGCAATACACCAATAGCCAGAGTCCGCAGCGCTTGTCCCTTGAAGTTGCCCAATGCTTCGCGCGCCCGCTGCAAGCCATCGAGCAAGGGCAGGGCGTGGTTGTACAGCGTGTGGGCTGCCAAGGTCGGCAGCAGACGCTTGCTGCTGCGTTCGAACAGGCTTACATCGAGGTTCTGTTCGAGGTGGCGGATCTGTTGGGACAACGCCGGTTGAGAGATTGAAAGCCGTTCCGCGGCCCGGCCTACATGGCCCTCTTCATAGACCGCGACGAAATAACGCAGTTGCTTGAAATCCATAAGGTGTACTTATCGAAAATGCTTTGAAATCGAAATGGCTCAACGCCTTGGCTGAGCCTAGTCTAACCGCATTCACAAGGCTTACAGGGCCCTAGAGCGCGATGAATACCGTTTACGTCGATGGTGTTTACATAGGTAAGGCAAAAAACCTCACGCGAGGTTTTTTCAGATGAATTTGTTCAACTTGCGTCGCAGTCCACCGAGCCTTGAAGACTTGGCCGAGGGCAGCTCCCTTCCATCCCAAGGCGACAACGTTTCCAGCGAGTGCCTGATGCCCAGTGTCGAGCGGCCGAAACAGATTTTCGTACGCGGCCAGGGCTCGTGGTTGTGGGACAGCGATGACCGCGCTTATCTGGATTTTTCCCAAGGTGGCGGGGCGAATAGCCTCGGGCATAGTCCTTCGGTACTGGTCAACGCTATAGCGGCGCAGGCTCAGTCGCTGATTAATCCCGGTTTCGGCCTGCACAACCGCGGCATGCTCAATCTTGCCGAGCGACTGTGTGCCAGCACCGGCAGCGATCAGGCGTACTTGCTCAACAGCGGTAGCGAAGCCTGTGAAGCGGCGATCAAACTGGCACGCAAATGGGGTCAACTCTATCGCGGTGGCGCGTCACGAATCATCGTGGCCAATCAGGGTTGCCATGGCCGAAGTCTGGGGACGATTTCGGCGTCGGACAGTGCGAAGCTGGTCAACCGGTTCGAGCCGCAATTGCCTGGCTTCAGCCACGTACCCTTCAACGACCTTGCGGCGTTGCATGCGGCCGTTGACGCCCGGACCGTAGCCATCATGCTTGAGCCAATTCAAAGCGAGGCCGGAGTGATTCCAGCCACCGAACATTACCTCAGGGGTGTCGAACGCCTATGCCGTGAACTTGGCATCCTGCTGATCTTCGACGAAGTGCAAACCGGTGTCGGTCGCTGCGGCACCTTACTCGCTGAAGAGTCCTACGGTGTCCGGGCAGATATCGTGGTTCTAGGCAAAGGGCTGGGCGGTGGCGTGCCATTGGCGGCGTTGCTGGCGCGGGGCAAGGCCTGCTGTTTCGATGTCGGCGAAATGACCGGCACTCATCATGGCAATGCGCTGATGACCGCAGCCGGACTGGCTGTGCTCGACAGCGTGCATGACAAGGGCTTTCTCGAGCACGTCAGGGAAACCGGTCAGCACCTGCGCGATGGCTTGGCGCGTTTGTCCCATCGCTACGGTCACGGTGAATGGCGGGGACAAGGGCTGCTCTGGGGACTGACCCTGTCGGACGATTCGGCGGACGCCGTCGTCAAAGCCGCATTGTACGAAGGCTTGCTGCTCAATGCCCCGCAACCCGACTGCCTGCGATTCACCCCAGCCCTCACCGTCAGCAAAGCCAACATCGACGAAATGCTCCTGCGCCTGGCCCGCGCCTTCTCCCGCGTACGCACCGCGCAACTGCAGTGCCGCAAAGGGATTGCCGTCTGATCAGACTCGCCCTACACGAATTCCCGAACCGTCTCGCGGTATAACGCATCGCCCCACGCCTGATTCTTTTGGCATGGGGCGTTTTTTTGTCTCTGCGTTTTGCCGAATGCGTTTCAGAGCTTGAGTGGTGGCGGGATTAATGGCTTTTTAGAAAGACCGGCAAGGAGTGCCGGTGCCAGCGAAACAAAATTGTTGTGGGGCTGGCTTTGAGTTCTATACCACTGAGTGGTATGTTTTGAGGAAGAGATTCCGATGTCGCCAAGGTTATTCAAGGCAAAACGTTTTGCTATGCAGGCCAGCAAGGCGTGGATAAGTGATGAGGAGCTTCGGGAGGCATTCACCGAAATGCTCTATGGCCAGGCAGACAATCTCGGCGGAGGGGTCTGGAAAAAACGTTTGAATGCCAATCGCCATCGGTCGATTGTTCTGGCTAAAGGTCACCGTTATTGGGTTTATCAGTTTCTGTATGCCAAAAAAGACCAGAGCAATATCAGTCCGGGGCAGTTAGTTGACTTGCGCGAGTTAGCCAAGACATACGGAAGGTTGAGCGAGATGGAAATCCAGCGCTTACTGGAGATGAAGGAGTTTGTGGAGATACCTTATGAGTAAAAAATTCAAAAATGAAATGTCGCAATCAATCCACGAATCGGCCAGCGCCTTGTTTGCCATTGGTGCAATCAGCAAGGCGACCATGCGCGAATTCGATGAGTCGTGCCTTGCGACGGTTCCGGACGCGATCCCGGCGGAGCAGATCAAAGCGCTGCGTGAACGTAACAACGTCAGCCAGCCAGTGTTCGCACGTTATCTGAACACCAGCGCCTCGACGGTGAAGCAGTGGGAAGCAGGGGCCAAACACCCCAGCGGCATGGCGTTGAAGCTACTGAGTATCGTGCAGAAGCACGGTCTCGAGATCCTGGCCTGACGCACCGCACTGAACCCTGACGAACGGTACAGGTCGATTAGGTGTATGGCTCACGCGAGCCAACTTCAAATCAGGAGCTGACCCCATGGACTTTATTCGCATCATCATCGCCATTCTGTTGCCGCCACTGGGTGTGTTTCTGCAAGTCGGTTTCGCCGGGGCGTTCTGGCTGAATATTCTGCTGACGTTGTGCGGTTACATTCCAGGGATCGTGCATGCGGTTTACATTATCGCCAAGCGCTGAGTTTGTTGGCGTCAGGTAGATTGCTTTCGCGGGCAAGCCTCGCTCCTACAGGTTTGGTGTCGCGGCACGTCTGTAGGAGCGAGGCTCGCCCGCGAAGGGCGCGCCGCGGTTTCAATCTGTTTGATCCATCACCCGCCGATAAAACAACCACTCCTGCTCCAACGCATGCGCCTGATTACCGGCCTTTCGAAAGCCGTGACGCTCGTCAGCGTAGTAATGCGCTTCAACCAAAATACCGTTGTCCTGCAGTGCCGTGACCATATCCCGAGTCTGTTGCGGCACCACCACCGCATCCAGTTCACCCTGAAAGAAAATCACCGGAACACTGATATTGCTCGCATGCAGCAATGGCGTTCGTGCGGCGTAGCGTTCGGCGTCCTGCACCGGGTCGCCGATCAGCCAATCCAGGTAATCGCCTTCGAACTTGTGGGTTGCACGGCCCAGCGCGATGGGGTCGCTGACGCCATAAAGGCTGGCGCCGGCGCGGAAGACTTTGTGGAACGCCAGCGCACAGAGCGTGGTGTAACCGCCGGCACTGCCGCCACGAATGAACGCCTTTTTACCGTCGATCAAGCCGCGTTCAGCGAGATGGGTGACGACCGCGCAAGCGTCTTCCACGTCGACATCACCCCAACTCAAATGCAACGCTTGGCGATACGCCCGGCCATAGCCACTGCTGCCACGATAATTGAGGTCGGCGACGGCAAACCCGCGTTGCGCCCAATACTGGATGCGCGGGTCGAGCATCGGATAGCACGCTGATGTCGGGCCGCCGTGGATGAACACCACCAATGGCGGTTTTTCGTCACCGGTCATCGCCGGATAGAAGAACCCGTGAGCCTCACCCGAACCGCTGGGGTAGCGCAGGGTTTGTGCAACGCTGATCTTTTCGGCCGGCAACGGTGCCACGCCACCGGCCAGCACCTCGACTTTCCGGGTCTTGCGGTCGATGGCAATAACCGCTGAGGGACTGACCGGCGAAGCGACGATGCAGTAAATGAACTGCTCATCGAGGGCGAGATGGCGGAAGCGGCTGTACTGGCCGGTGAAGTCTTCACTGACGCTACCGCAAATACCCAAGCGACCAAAACCGCCTTCGGTCCAACTGGCCAGATAGGTGTCTTCGCTCAGTGGCAACCAGGTGCTGCCGCCCAGTTGCCACGGCGCCGGACCATGATCGGCGGCGGCACTGGGCAGCGGGCTCAATCCACCTGCCGACTCCGCCCACGGCTGCCAGAAACCGCCGCGATCGGTCAGGCAAAACAGCCGGCCGCTGTCATCGAATCGAGGTTGTTGCAGCGACTCTTCAACATCATTGCCCGCGACGCAGCGCGGCAGCGCAAATCTACCCTCGCTCTGAAGTTCGGCAACCATCAGGCGAGTCGCGGTCCACGGCTGATCCGGGCGGCTCCATTCGATCCAGGCCAGTCGACGAGCATCCGGGCTCAGCGTCGGTGCGGCGTAAAAGTCCGCGCCCTCGGCGAGCAAATGACGCGTTCCGTCAGCCACATCGATAGCCACCAGACGATGCCGATCTCGATTTTCCTCAACCGCCAACACCTGCCCGTTGGCGAACTGCAGATCCCCGTAACGGCATTCACTGGACGTCAGCACCTCTGGCGCACCCGTGAGTGACTGTCGGTACAGCTGCTGATCGGCCTCGTTGACGAAAACAATCCCGTCATCGGTCAGGCAAAACGCGCCACCGCCATATTCGTACACGCGACTGCGCACGCTGAATCCCGGCGGCGTCAGGCAAATCGCCTGGCCATCGCGCCAATGCCAGATTCGACACGCGGCGTCTTCGGGACGGTATTCGTTCCAGAACAAACCATGCCGACCAACCTGCAACTCGGCAAAGTCGATGCCGGCCGCGACGGCTTTGGCAGCGCTGAAGGGTTCAGCTTTTAGCGATGAGTCGTGAATTTCGTTCATTGCGAAAGGCCAGTTGTTCGATGGTCTGGGTCGCGTGCTCGGCTTCTTCGCGGGCCTTGAGGATCACGCCGTGATGTTCCGACTTGCTGCACACCGGGTCGGCATTGCTCGCGTCACCCGTGAGCATGAACGCCTGGCACCGGCAGCCGCCGAAGTCCTTTTCTTTCTCGTCGCACGAGCGGCACGGCTCGGGCATCCAGTCGTAACCGCGAAAGCGGTTGAAGCCGAACGAGTCGTACCAGATGTGCTGCATGCTGTGATCACGCACGTTGGGAAATTGCACCGGCATCTGTCGGGCGCCGTGACAGGGCAGTGCGGTTCCGTCCGGCGTGACCGTCAGAAAAATACTGCCCCAGCCATTCATGCAGGCTTTCGGACGTTCTTCATAATAGTCCGGCGTGACGAATATCAGTTTGCACGGATGCCCTTCGGCTTCGAGCTTGGCGCGGTATTCGTTGGTGATGCGTTCGGCGCGGACCAGTTGTTCTTTAGTCGGTAACAAACCAACCCGATTGAGTTGCGCCCAACCGTAAAACTGGCAGGTGGCGAGTTCGACAAAATCCGCCTCCAGGGCGATGCACAGCTCGATGATCCGGTCGATCTTGTCGATGTTGTGCCGGTGGGTCACGAAGTTCAGCACCATCGGATAGCCGTGGGCTTTCACCGCTCGGGCCATTTCCAGCTTCTGCGCGAAGGCTTTTTTCGAGCCGGCCAGCAAGTTGTTCACTTGCTCGTCGCTGGCCTGGAAACTGATCTGGATATGGTCCAGGCCAGCCTTCTTGAAGTCGCTGATTTTCTGTTCGGTGAGGCCGATGCCGGAGGTGATCAGGTTGGTGTAGAAACCCAGCTTGCGTGCCTCGGCGATCAGCTCGGCGAGGTCCTGGCGCACCAGCGGTTCACCGCCGGAAAAGCCCAGTTGCGCCGCGCCCATCTCCCGCGCTTCGCGGAACACCTTGATCCACTGTTCGGTGCTCAGCTCTTTGCCTTGCTCGGCAAAGTCCAGCGGATTGGAGCAATACGGGCATTGCAACGGGCAGCGATACGTCAGCTCGGCCAGCAGCCACAAGGGCAGGCCGATCTCCGGTTTGGGCGGTAACTTGTCTGACACGGAATCAGGCAAGTTCGATCCAGTGCTGAGCACGGGCGACCTCCATGAATTGCTCGATGTCATCACCGAGCTCGGGCACGCCAGGGAACTGCGCGTCCAGTTCGGCAATGATCGCTGCAACATCGCGTTCGCCGTCGATCAAACCACCGATCAGCGCGGCGCTTTCATTCAGTTTAATCATGCCTTCCGGGTACAGCAGCACATGGCCTTTCTGCGCCGGTTCGTACTGGAAACGGTAGCCGGGACGCCAGGTCGGGGTCTTGCTGCGATCGAAACTCATAAGGTGATTCCTTTGTGCCAGACCCGTTGCTCGGTCACGCTGTGGTACGGCGGGCGATTCAGTTCATACGCCATGCTCATGGCATCGAGCATGGTCCAAAGAATGTCCAGTTTGAACTGGAGAATTTCCAGCATGCGCTCCTGGCCTTGCCGCGTCGTGTAGTGCTGCAAGGTGATTGCCAGACCGTGCTCGACATCACGGCGCGCCTGACCCAGACGCGTGCGGAAATATTCGTAACCGGTCGGGTCGATCCACGGGTAATGCTGCGGCCAGCTGTCGAGGCGCGACTGGTGGATCTGCGGTGCGAACAGTTCGGTCAGCGAGCTGCTGGCGGCTTCCTGCCAGCTGGCGCGGCGGGCGAAGTTGACGTAGGCGTCCACGGCGAATCGTACGCCGGGCAGTACCAGTTCCTGGGAACGCAGCTGATCCGGGTCAAGGCCGACAGCCTCGCCCAAGCGCAGCCAGGCTTCGATGCCGCCGTCTTCGCCGGGGGCGCCGTCATGGTCGAGCAAGCGCTGAATCCACTCGCGACGGATCTCGCGGTCCGGGCAGTTGGCGAGGATCGCAGCGTCTTTCAGGGGGATGTTCACCTGATAGTAGAACCGGTTGGCGACCCAGCCCTGGATCTGCTCGCGGGTCGCCCGGCCTTCGTACATCGCCACGTGATACGGGTGGTAGATGTGGTAGTAGGCGCCCTTGGCGCGCAGGGCGGCCTCGAATTCGGCGGGGGACATTGGAGTGTCAGTCATTGCGGTTCTCCGGGGAATAACCGGTGGATTCTTTGGTGTCTGGTCGGACGCCTTCGCAGGCAAGCCTCGCTCCTACAGGGGAATGCGTTCCAAATGTAGGAGCGAGGCTTGCCCGCGAAGAGGCCATCCGCTACAGCACAATACTCATGCCGTCATACGCCACTTCAACCTTACGTCGCGCCAACTCCGCACGCTCGGGGGAATCCTCATCGAGAATCGGGTTGGTGTTGTTGATGTGGATAAGTACTTTGCGCTGCTTGGGCAGTTGTTCCAGCACTTCCAGCATACCGCCGGGGCCGTTCTGCGCCAGGTGGCCCATTTCCCGTCCGGTGCGGGTGCCGACGCCACGGCGTTGCATTTCGTCGTCATCCCACATCGTGCCATCCACCAACAGGCAATCGCTGCCGGCCATGATCTCCAGCAACGGTGCATCGACCTTGCCCAGTCCCGGCGCGTAGAACAGCTTGCCGCCAGTGTTCAGGTCTTCGACGATCAGGCCGATGTTGTCGCCGGGGTGGGGGTCGAAACGGTGCGGCGAGTAGGGCGGCGCCGCGCTGCGTAACGGCAATGGAGTGAAGCGCAGGCTCGGGCAGGCCGGAATGGTGAAGCTGCGGTCGAGCTCGATGCGGTTCCAGTTCAACCCGCCGTTCCAGTGGGTCAGCATGGTGAACAACGGGAAACCGGTGCTCAGGTCTTCGTGGACCATGTCGGTGCACCAGACCTGATGCGGGCAACCTTCGCGCAGGCTGAGCAGGCCAGTGGTGTGGTCGATCTGGCTGTCCATCAGGATGATCGCGCTGATGCCGGTATCGCGCAGGGCCCGGCCCGGTTGCATCGGGGTAAAGCTCTGGAGCTGGGCGCGGATGTCTGGTGAGGCGTTGCACAGGATCCAGTTCACGCCGTCATCGGAAATCGCGATGGACGACTGGGTGCGCGCCTTGGCCCGCAGGCTGCCATTGCGAAAACCTGCGCAGTTCACACAGTTGCAGTTCCACTGGGGGAAACCGCCGCCGGCGGCGGAACCTAGAATCTGGACAAACATGGCAGCTCCATCATTTCAACGCTGAAAATAAAAACGCCTCGGCGAGCCGAGGCGTTGCACTTCGATACAAACTTAGCGGCTTGCGAAGTACATGGTGACTTCAAAGCCAATACGCAGATCGGTGTAAGCAGGTTTGGACCAGGACATGGGAGCGCTCCTTCAGGTGATGGGACAGTTGAGATCTATACATATAGTCCACCTCCAGCCGGAGATGTTCAGATAGTTAGGTGGCTATGTTACTCAAAATTACGGAGCGATTGGCCGCCATTCTCGGAAAAAGCTAATTGCGCCACCGGTAATGATCATTTTGCCGCTTGCCAAGGCGCGTCCGGGCAAGGCCCGCTGGCCAGACAGCGCCAACCGCCTTCGGCGTCGTTCAATCGTTGTATGGCGGCGTGTAGCGCGGGGCGGTCGAGGGCCAGAATCGCCAAGGGCAGTTGCGTCAGATAATCCGACGAGTGGCCCGCCAGTTTGCCTTGCCAGAGCAGTTCGGCCGCCTGCGCATTGGGCAGTGCGGCGCTATCGAACTGATCGGCCAATGCCTGGCGTTGGACGATGAAGTTTGCTTCATCGATGCTGTCGATCAGGCCGGGCAATCCATTGAGGAACTGTTCGATGTGCTCCAGCAGGTCCAGCGGTGCGACGCTCGGTGATTGCACGCCGAACAGCAACCCGGTCTGTCCATGAATCTGCCGCAGGGCGCTGAACACGGCATAACCGAGTTGCAGTTCCACCCGCAGGCGCTGGTAAAACGGCGTCTGGCAGAGGTGAGCCAGCAAACGCCAGGCCGCTTCATCGGCGATGTTCTGGGTGGCGGTCGGGCAGAAGAGCAGCAGCGCGTGTTCGCTGGAATGGGTGTCGACGGTGCTCCAGAGATGCTGTGAGTGGATCGATGGTGGCGGCGTCAATTGACTGTCCGCAGTGCCGGGCACACGACTCAAGGCCAGGCCCATCGCCGCCTGCGTCTGGGCCGATAGACCCATCGCCAGGCCATCCCAGCGTGCACCCGACCAGAGTTGCTGCCAGTCGTCCGAGTCCGCCGTGTGCGCCAGGCAGTGATCGGGCAGCACCTTGAGCAGCTGCCGAATCGGCATCAACGCAGGTGTTTCTTGTGCGGAAATTGCGACAGGTTTTGTCAGCCCTTTCAGCGCATGTTCGAGGACGGTGGGCATGGGTTCCTGTAGGCCGGTGATTTTCAGCAGCCATTCATTGCCCGATGCACTGAAGGAACAGTCGACACCCGCCTGACGCGCGTCTTCGCGCAACGACTGCAGATGATTTTCCAGGCTTGCTTGAAGGTTGCTGCCAGGCGCTGAGTGCAGGCGCCAGCGCAAATAAACGGCGCCTTCAGCAGTGTTATCCGACAGCGCCTGACTGAATTGCATCGGCGAGCGTTCGCGACGAGTGCGCGACCGATCCTGAGCAAAGGTCCGCAGACCACGGTGGGCGCTGGTCTGGCCGCGAATCAGGCCGGCATTTGCGGTCGGAGTTTCTGCGCGCAAAAACGGATTGGGTGTCGGCAGTTGCCATGAGCTACTGAAGTTATCCACAGCGCCGATTTGTTTGAGGATTTCCTTGAGGGCAGTAATGCCTTGCTCGGACAACCCTGTTTCACGTTGTTCGCTGTCCAGTCGGGCCAGTTGTAAAGCACCGCAGACTTGCAGCTGACGCTGGAGCAGGGCGGTGTACTCGTCGCGCAATCCAGCCCAGTCTTGCTGGTTGGCAAAGAAGCCGAGCCAATCGAGAAGCTGTTCGCGGATACCCGTTTGTGGCGTGTTGGCCGGCAGTGAGAATTCGATGTGCAACAGAGCTTGCCCGGCGAACTGATACAGCGGCGAGGCTTTCAGGTTGTCAGCCAGCCCTTGCGCGCGCAATTGCGCCAGCAACCCACCGGGTTTCGCGGCGTTCAGCCAATGACACAGGAACGCCAGCGCCTCGGGCGACGAATCGGGCAGTGCTTCGAAGGCGAACAGCGCATCCAGTCGACGCTCACCGGCCTGTTGATAACTGTTGTGCGAAGAATCCATCAGAGCCGTAGGTGCTAGTTGCGGGTTTTTTTCTCCTACAGGAATCGCCGTACCAAAACTCAGGGCCATGGCCTTCAAGTCATCGAGACCCTGCGGCCCGGTCAGGCTCAATGTCATCTGCCCGGTCTGATAAAACCGCTGATAGAAGTCCTGCAACGCTTGCTGAAACTCGGGGTGTGGCACCGGCAGGCTGTAGCGATTGCCGGCATGAAACGCCCGCAACGGGTGCGCCGCCGAGAGTCCGTCGAACAGTGCGAATTGCTGTTGAGCGGCCGCATCGCGGGACCAGGCGACAAATTCTGCGTGCAGCACTTCCCGTTCCCGCCGCTGATCGTCCAGATTCATACGCGGATGAGCGAGCATGTCTGACAGACGCTCCAGCCCACCGCGAAAAGCCTGAGGCGGCAGTTCGAAAAAGAAGTCCGTAGTGCGTTCACTGGTTCGCGCATTCACCTGCCCGCCATGCCCCTGGACGTAGGCCATCAGCCCTTGTCCCGCAGGAAAACGCTCGGTACCGAGAAACAGCAGATGTTCAAGAAAATGTGCCAGTCCGGGCCAGGCCAGCGGCACGTCATGGCTGCCGGCCGCAACCCGCAACGCCGCCGCGCAGCGCTTCAAATCGGGTGCATGACGCAGCGTCACCCGCAGGCCGTTGGCCAGGGTTTCAGCGTGGGGGCGAGGGTGATTCAGCGCAGGCATGAGCACTTCCAGAACAGAGAAGCGCTAATGCTAGCGGATAACGGTGGATCAGCGCTTGCTCAGTGCGCCGTAAAGCTCGGGGCGACGATCGACCAGGTAGCGATTGGCGGCACGGGAATCGACCATCAACTGACGATCCAGCTCGCCGACAATCAGCGCTTCATCAAGGCCAGCCTGGGCGATGCGGCTGCCATCCGGCGCGGCGATGCTGCTCTGACCGCAATACTGGATCTCGCCTTCGTGCCCGCAGTAGTTGGCGTAGGCCACGTAGCACTGGTTTTCGAAAGCCCGGGCACGAACGGTGATGTCGGCGACGAAGTCGAAGGGAACCATGTTCGCCGTCGGCACCAGGATCAGCTCGGCACCGGCCAGGGCCAGGCGCCGGGCATTTTCCGGGAACTCCAGGTCGTAGCAGATCAGGAAACCGAGCTTCCAACCGTTGAGTTCAACCAGCGGAAGCTCATCGGACCCGGCGCTGAACATCGAGTGATCGAGGTCGCCGAACAAATGAGTCTTGCGGTAGTTGCACAGGCGCTCGCCGTTGGCGTCGATCAACTGCACAGCGTTGTAAATCTGCCCGTCCTCGGTGCGCTCGGGGTAGCCATACAGAATGGCGATTCCCGCCGTCTTGGCGATGCGCGCGATCTGTTGCGCCGACTCACCGTTGTGCACCTCCGCCAGCACGCTTACGGCATCGGTACCGATGTTGTAGCCGGTCAGGAACATTTCCGGAAGCACCAGCAGATCCGCGCCTTTGGCTTCCAGCGCCAGTTGATGCAGGCGTTGTAGATTACCTGTGACATCCAGGGGCAGCGGTGGACATTGGTAAAGGGCTACGCGCATTTCGGATTCCTCTTACTCGGGCAGGGCGATCGGACCGATCTCGTTGAACACATCTCCTGGACCCGGGTTCTCGGCGTGAGTTTCACCGCCGAAGTGTTTCATGATGCCCCACACCGCGTTAAGCGAGGTTTGCACCGCGCCTTCAACCCAGGCTGGCGTCCACGAAACGTCGTCGCCCGCGATGAAAATACCGCGCTGCTCGGCCGGCATGTCGTCCTGCATGAAGTGCGCGTACATGCGCTGGTTGTAGCGGTAATGGCCGGGCAGGGCGCCTTTGAAGGCGCCGAGGAAATGCGGATCGGCTTCCCACGAAACGGTGATCGGGTCGCCAATGATCCGCGCCGCGATGTCGACTTTCGGGTAGATCTTCTTCAACGCATCCAGCGCCAGCTTCACGCGTTTTTCCACCGGGTGCGGAAGCATTTTCAACGCGTCGCTCATCCACGAGTAAGACAGGCAAATCACGCCCGGCTTATCGTCGCCGTTATCGAACAGGTACGTGCCGCGGGTCAGGCGATCGGTGAGGGTCATGCTCATCAGGTCGCGGCCGGTTTCCGGGTCCTTGTCCTTCCAGAATGGCCGGTCGACCATCACGAAGGTTTTCGACGATTGCATGTAGCGGGTGCGGTCGAGGGCCATCCACATCTTTTGCGAGAACAGGGTTTCGTCACATTCGATCTGGGTGGTCAACAGCCAGCTCTGGCAAGTGGTCAGCACCGCTGCGTATTCGCGGGTGTCGCCGTAGTTGTCGGTGACAGTAAAACGACCGTTCGCGGCGTGGGCGATTTTCTTCACGCCGGAACGTGGCGCGCCCCGGTGCAACGAACTGAGGCTGGTGCCTTCAGGCCAGTGCACGCAACGTTCCGGCACATGACGCCAGATGCCCAGCGGCACTTGTTCGACGCCGCCGACCACCAAATGCTGGTGGTCGTCGCAGTTGGTCATGACGACGCGGAAGATTTCCAGCATTGAGTTCGGGAAGTCCGAGTCCCAGCCGCCGGTACCGAAACCGACCTGGCCGAACACTTCGCGGTGATGGAACGACAACTTGGCGAACGCTTTGGAGGTGGCGACGAAGTCGTAGAACGTGCGGTCATCCCACAGCGGAACCAGAGTGTTCCACAACTCTTTCAGGCGAGGCACGTCGCGGTCGCGGATAGCTTGCTGGATATCGGAAAACTGCGAACCCGCTTCCAGCGCATCCGCCCAGGCGTCAGCCACTTCCTGGAACAGTGCAGGAAGATCCGCCAGTTTTTGTGCGTAATGGGTTTTGCCTTCCAGGTCGATCACCGTGCTGCCCGACGCGGGGGTCAGCGGGTTTGGGAAAGGCTTGGTTTCAAGGCCGAGTTTGTCGACGTAGTGATAGAACGCGGTGGAGGACACCGGGAAGCGCATGCCGCCGAGTTCCGCAATGATGCCTTCGGCGCCGTTGAACGCCTGGGAGCGCAAACGACCGCCCATTTTCGAGGCTTCGTAGACGACGGGTTTGAGGCCCAGCTTCATCAATTCGTACGCGGCGACTAAACCGGCGATGCCAGCACCGACAATCGCGACCTCGGCACCGTGATTGTGCTCGGGAATGCTGCCCAGGCCGGCCGGGTGCTCGATCCAGTCGTCGAAGGCGAACGGAAAGTCCGGACCGAAAATGGTGACTGGTTTCTTACCGTCTGCAGGATGGCGATTGTTCTTGTTCATGGCTGACCTTGCTGGCGACCCTACGCGGAATGCGCATCTGAGTATAGGAAAAGATGCCAGCCATTCTAGAGAGCGTAGAACACGTTAATAAGACGCAAAGTGTCGTCGTTTTGCTAGTTTATTGAGCGATATGACGATCTTGAGCTGCACACTGATCAATATGGTCAAACCGGCTGCCCCCGATCAATCTTGCTGCTCAAGATGATCGACGTCGTCGTCTTCTCCACCCCATCCACACTGCCAATCTGATCCAGCAATTGATCCAGCTGTTCCGGCGAGTCAGTGCGCAACCACGCGACATAATCAAATTCGCCACTCACCGCACACAGCTGCTGCACCTGAGCCATCGCACTGAGCCGCCGCAGCACTTCCTTTCCGGACCGCGGTTGTACCGTAATCCCGACGTAGGCCTGCAACCCGCCATCCACTACCCGCTGACCTAAACGCACGCCATAACCTGTGATCACCCGAGCCTTTTCCAGGCGCGCCAGGCGCGATGTAACGGTGGTTCGAGCAATGCCCAGCTGCCGAGCCAGCATGGCCACGCTCTCGCGGGCATTGATCTGCAAGGCCGCGATCAATTGGCGGTCGATTTCGTCAAGAACGGGCGGGCGAGTGTCAGGCAAAGCGGCATCTCCAGCGGCACAGATCAATGGGCAAGCATGTTACAGGCACATCCCGCGCAGTGGATGTTTGATCTGGCCTTACGACCGTTCATGCCATTTTCGGCCGCGACAATTTGCCATAAGTAACTAGCTGGTACATTATTCCGCGCTTGTCACAAATGGGGAAAATTTCCGACATGAATACTTCTGGGGCTGCCAGCGGCGGCAAATGGTTGCTGATAGGGCTGGGTGTCCTGATCGCATTAATCGGACTCGGCCTGGCCGGTGGTGGTGGATATCTGGTCTCGCTCGGCGGCAGCGGGTACTTCCTGCTGATGGGCCTGGCGATGCTGGTGTCCGGGCTGATGATCGCCCGCTGCAAACCACAGGGTGCCTGGCTGTATGGTCTGGCACTGATCCTGACGGCAATCTGGGCGGTGTGGGACAGCGGTTTCGAATATTGGCCGCTGGTTTCGCGCGTACTGACGTTTGCCGTGATCGGCCTGGTTGTCGCACTGATCTATCCAACGCTCGTGCGTGCATCGGGCGCGACGGCGGGCCGGGGTGCTTATGGCTTGGCCGGCATTCTGGGCGTCGGCGTTGTCGCAACGATGGCTTACATGTTCGTGCCCACTCACGTGGTCAAGGCCAGCAGCGAACCCGCGGTCACGCCGGTCGTGCCGGGTACCGAACAGAAAGACTGGGCCCATTGGGGCAACACCACCGCTGGCAATCGATTTGCCGCGCTGGACCAGATCAACAAAGGCAACATCGACAAATTGCAGGTGGCCTGGACCTTCCGCACCGGCGACATCCCGCAAAGCACCGGCGCCGGTGCCGAAGACCAGAACACGCCGCTGCAAATCGGCGACACGATCTACACCTGCACGGCGTACGGCAAAGTGTTCGCCCTCGACGCTGACACCGGCGCCCAGCGCTGGAAGTTCGATCCGCAAGGCACTGCGCCGAACTGGCAGCGCTGCCGTGGCCTGGGTTACTCCGAAACTTCGACGACTTCGGACAACTCGCCAACCGCCTGTACGAAACGTCTGTTTCTGCCGACCGGCGATGCGCGTCTGATCGCGATCAATGCGGAAACCGGTAAGCCGTGCGAGGAATTCGGTAACAAAGGCACCGTCGATCTGACAACCGACATGGGCGAAGTGAAGCCCGGTTACTACCAGCAAACCTCGACCCCATTGGTCGCCGGTGACGTGGTGATCGTCGGTGGCCGCGTGGCCGACAACTATTCCACCGGCGAGCCACCAGGCGTGGTCCGTGCGTACGATGTACGCAGCGGCGAACTGGTCTGGGCGTGGGATCCGGGTAACCCGAACACCAGCAAACGCCCACCGGCGGGTGAGACGTATACCCGTGGTACGCCGAACGTTTGGTCAGCGATGTCCTACGACGCCAAACTCGGTCTGGTGTACCTGCCGACCGGCAACGCCACCCCGGACTTCTTCGGCGGCCAACGTACGGAATTCGACGACAAGTGGAACTCGTCCATCGTCGCCATCGACGTCAAAACCGGACAGGTGCGTTGGCACTTCCAGACCACTCACCACGACCTGTGGGATTTTGACCTGCCAGCCCAACCGCTGCTGTACGACGTACCGGACGACAAGGGCGGCCTGCAGCCAGCCTTGGCGCAAGTGACCAAGCAGGGCGAGATCTTCCTGCTCAACCGCGCAACCGGTGTGCCGATCGCCCGCGTCGAAGAGCGCCGGGTGCCTCAAGGCAATGTGCCCGGCGAACGCTACTCGCCAACCCAGCCGTTCTCGGTGGACATGCCGTCAATCGGCAACAAGACCCTGACCGAATCGGACATGTGGGGCGCCACGCCGTTCGACCAGTTGATGTGCCGCATCCAGTTCAAAGGCATGCGCCACGAAGGCGTCTACACCCCGCCGGGCATGGACCGCGCCCTGCAATTCCCGGGTTCGCTGGGCGGCATGAACTGGGGCAGTGTCTCGGTGGACCCGAACACGCATTACATGTTCGTCAACGACATGCGCCTGGGCCTCGCCAACTACATGATCCCGCGTGACAAGATCGGCGCCGGGGCCAGCGGTATCGAAATGGGCGTCGTGCCGCAGGAAGGCACACCGTTCGGCGCCATGCGCGAACGCTTCCTCTCGGCGGCCGGCATTCCGTGCCAGAAACCACCGTTTGGCACTATGTCGGCTATAGACCTCAAGACCCACAAACTGATTTGGCAAGTGCCGGTCGGCACCGTGCAAGACACCGGTCCGCTGGGCATCCGCATGCACCTGCCGATCCCGATCGGCATGCCAACACTGGGCGCCTCTCTGGCGACACAGTCGGGCTTGTTGTTCTTCGCCGGTACCCAGGATTTCTACCTGCGTGCTTTCGATTCGGGCAACGGCAATGAGATCTGGAAGGCTCGTTTGCCGGTAGGGAGTCAGTCGGGTCCGATGACTTACGTTTCGCCGAAAACCGGCAAGCAGTACATCCTGCTGACCGTAGGTGGTGCGCGTCAGTCGACGGACCGTGGGGACTACGTGATTGCGTACGCCTTGCCCAAGTAAAGGCTGATTCGCAGGTACGAAAAAGCCGCGCAATTGCGCGGCTTTTCGTTATTGATTAATCGTTATCTGCCAGAACGGGTCTTGGTGCCAATCCTGAGGAAACCCCATTGCCCGTTGATCCAAATTGGGGAATTCCTGCATCAGTTCCATTAAACGGCGATCCCAACGGGTGTGCGGACTCACCTGGTGCATCAGGTGATTGAGGATGCATAAAACTGAAAAAATCCGCGGATGCTGATGCTGCTGAAGTAATGCCTGTGGCCATCGAAAGTTGGTTTTCTTCGGCAGTTCCGGTCGTATGCCCAACTCTCGATTCCACAGCCGCGCGTGATGGGCGCAAATGTTGCGGATGGTGGTCAGTGTATGCAGCCATGATTGAAGTAGCGGTGCAGGCAATTCGAGGCATTTAGCGATAACTTTTTTGTCGGCGTCTCGGGCTAACCCTTTGTAAAGATGTGACAGATCACCGAAGGTCAGTTCTTCCAGCATGGCCCATCCCGGCATTAGTGACGGTTGGTCGTACGTTACTGGATAGTGCCGCGCGTAGCTTTCTTTTGCCCGCTGGCGCTTGAGGTGATCTTTTCGCTGTGTATCGGATTGCAGGCGATCGATCCGTTGGCATTCTTTTTCGTAGTCACGTTTAGCAGTGTTTTGCTTGACGCGTATCGTTTCCAGCAATCGAACATGGTCGTAGGTGTGCTGGAACAGCTGAGCGTCCAAGTACCAATGGCCACCATGATTTGGACCCATGTGGTTGCTGATCAATGAGCGAACGGCAACTTCGACACGCTCAATAGCGTCCATGGCAAGTAGACGCAGCCTGCGGTCGAAATCATAAAGAGTCGTCAGATCACGGAATCCGGCCCCTTTGCGGAAAGGATGGTCTCGGTCCTCCGTGTGCTGAAAAGTACGCATATAGGGCGTTAGGCGAAAGTAGCTGACAGCCTGCAAGAAACATCGAGCGCGAGCCTCATCCTGTATTTGCAGGCCGCGCTGCTTGAGTAGTTCAATCTGCGCAGTGATATCGATCACTGGTTTATGAAAGACGCTCATGCCCTAAAAACTCCGGGCAAAAAAAACCCGCACAATTTGTGCTTAGCTGCTGACGCAACCATAGGCATGGCGGGTGTATTGCGAGCAAGACTAGGTACAACCGCTTCGCTTTGCAAGTTTTTTGCTGACAGGTCGATAGGCGGATATACCGTGTTTTGCATCAGGTCTCTCGGATTGTTTTCATGTTGAAGAGCCCTATCTTTTCATGCCTTTGACTCGATTGTCTTAGCTATGCATCTTGGATTTGAAGCGTTATATGGCGTAAACAGGGCTCTCAGAATAGAGCCTCATTAAATTAGGAATTATCCTGCAACCTCATGGGGCGAATCGGTTTCATCCCTGGGGCACCTCAGAAAATATCCACACTAACTCGAAGTCGAATTTCGAGTGCTGTGACGCGAGGCGATGAACATGACCAAGATGCTGCCTCCCGCTATACGGGACCATGCAGTGCAGATTGCCCATCACGAAATGGGGCACTACGTCATCGCCCGAGCGCTGGGGTTTGCAACGGGCGGCGTGACGCTGACGGTGACCTTGGACTTGAGGCATCACGGGGGCGCATCCATCACCTTGGCGCGGTCCATTTCGTCGATAGACGCGATGAGGGCGCACCTGGAAGCCCGGATGATGGTCCTCTTTGCAGGCGCTATGGCGCAGACGTTGCCTTACAAAAACTCCACCAAAAAACGTGTCGATAAGTCCAAAGCGGCAGCCATCCTGAATGGAGAGCTGGGGGCAGAACAGGACTACGCAAAAATAAGGGAGTTACGGCATTTGCTGCGCAATATTGCCTTCCCCGATACGGATCCTGCATCGTCTGAGCGCATAGCGGCTGAGCTCAAAGAGATTACTGATCGCGTGTGGTTGCGGACTCAAACCATCGTTGAGGCATTGGCCGATACGATTACTGAACTGGCCGGAGCGCTGGTGGACGGCATGGCCATCGTAGAGCAGTGGGGTAGGGCGGCGGATACGTATGAGGTTGTGTTGACTGGGGAAATGCTTGAGCGGTTGCGGTCAGTGCAAGGTATCCCAGCGTTAGGCGTGACTTCTTGAACTGAGAGTAGCAGCTGAGTCAAACGCATACCCCACCGCTCTATCACGGTTACTTTTCAAGCAATTGGCGAATGGGTAAACAATCTGCCGAAATCATCGTTAACAATTGTCACGGGAATCAGGGTAGTCGGACGACCGCTACAGTTCATACATTTATTCCTTTGAGGTTATATTCCTTTGGTGGCATATTTGTATGAAGTGGGACGTTGAATTTACCGATGAATTTGAGACTTGGTGGGACCTCCTCGATGATGCTGAGCAGGACTCGGTCCAGGCCACGGTCATGTTGCTAGGCGATGACGGCCCGCATTTGGGTTTTCCGCACACCAGCGATATCAAGGGCGCGCGGCATGGCAACCTCCGTGAGTTGCGAGTGCAACACGCTGGTAAGCCTTACCGTGTGCTATATGCCTTTGATCCACGACGCTGCGCGATCCTGCTGATCGGCGGTGACAAAACCGGTCAGGATCGTTGGTATCAGGAGTATGTGCCGCTGGCCGAACGGCTGTACGACGAGCATTTAGAGTCACTGAAGGAAGAGGGCTATGAGAATGGCTAAAAAATTCGCTGATTTGGTGGAGCGGCGCTCTCCTGAGTCTCAAGAGCGTGTCGACGCGCTGGTTCAGAAATTACGAGCGGAAATGCCGTTACACGAGTTGCGCCAAGCTCAGGCATTGAGCCAAGAAACGCTGGCCAAGACGCTGCATGTCAATCAGGCGGCGATTTCCAAGATGGAACGGCGCACGGATATGTACATCAGCACGCTACGCAACTACATTCGCGGCATGGGGGGCGAGCTGGAAATCATCGCAACATTTCCCGAAGGGCAGGTAAAGATCGAAAACTTTGCCAACTGAGCGATAGAGACGCCTCTGCAAAAACCGACCAGCCAGACACGAAAAAGCCGCGCATTGCGCGGCTTTCTTGTTTGGTGGGCCCACACGGACTTGAACCGTGGACCAAAGGATTATGAGTCCCGCTTATAGTCACCAGAACGCCACGCAACTACATGCAAAGCGTGCTAAATCAAAGGTTAGCCGTAGTTGCGTGGAGTTGCAATGTAGTTGCTTGGCGTTGCTTTACGTACCTCGCGACGTACCTCGGGATGGGGCTTGCAGCGGTGAAGGCCCTTGTCGTTTCTGGCGGGTTGCGTCGCGGATACACAGATGTCTGTCAATGCTTCACATAGGCCCTTTTTCCGCCCGATGTAATGCAGTAATGCCCGCCCCGAGGCCCATAACAAAAATTTCCGCCGCCGCAGCTACAGTCAGGTTCGGAGTAACCGCCATCGGATTGGGCTTTGACCGAGCTTGTAGAGGTCTTTGGGATTTTTATATCTTTGACTTGGTCCACCCGACTGGCCACAAATGGATCCATGGTCTTCACGTTGCGAATTATCCGACACTCAAGCACGGTCACCATTGCCGACCCTAACCGGACATCGCTCTTACCCAATTCTTTGAACGCATCAATGGCGTGATCTCGTTGGTCCGTATGGGTGTTGTACGCATACACATATTTGCTGCGCATGGGCTCTTTGGCAGCCTGCTGAAGTATGGATGTGAATGCCGGTGCTATTGGGCGACCCAAAGCCCGCAGTCGTTCAACAACCTTTGTTGATGCGCCTTCGCGGCCCACCAAGTCTTCCGATAAGTCAGCCCACAAGACCTCTGAGGTCAGCCGAGTGAGCCCAGCCAACTGTCGCGGATCAAGCAATGGGAAGAAGTGTTTTTCAAGGTTTGGTGCCAAGCAATACTCGGTGTAGAACTGTTCAAGATCTTGGCCTGGTTCCCACGGAGAAACGCTGTCGGCATACGCATAGGCAACCTGCCAAAAGGCTACAGCCAAAAATATAATCACTCGCAATATAAACCGTCCTTGTCGTTTTCCTGTCAGCTAGCACGCCCGGCTAACGCCAATTTATACGTCTATGATGGCGAGGATGCTTTCTCTTGGTATACCTACTCCATTTCCTATAAAGGTATGCGTCAGATGGGTTTCTCCCTTCTCGCAAAGAAGGTAGGCCCAGAGTACAGAGCAATAGGCGTCAAAGTCTGAGGTTGCGCCTTTGAACTTCACTACGACTGGCTTCAGCTTCTCTCGAATGACCCCGCCGAGGTCGATCAAGCCGCCATGCCCCACACCGCTACGTCCCCATAGATCTTGAATGGCCTCTGGCACTTGATAGCGTATGCCATTCTCACTAGAGCTTGCCGCAGCTAAGGTGTTCCAAGCGAAAGGTCCCGTGCCCTCTGCCGTCGAACCTTCAAACCCGCTTCGAACAGCTACTATCCTGCGGCTTTCCCGGACTACCGACTCTCTTTTCTCTTCTGGAATCCACCCTGAGATCTTTTCGATAAACCGCCCAATCCCGGCTGACGAGCCCAGCAAACCCTCATCAAACCACGAGGCACACCCGTCGTAGCTCGTCGAATGATAGTAAGCGGCATGCGTTAGCTCGTATCTGGGATATGCCTGCAATAGCTGGCTGATTACAAAAAGGAAGAAGGGAGATGAAAGCTCGGTGTTGCTTTTTGCTATTTCGACAATATCGGGGTGCTCAAGGATTCTTTCGATTTCTTTAACTGGGACGGAGTAGATTTCCGCGAGAGATTGGATGGCATCTTCTTTATTGTCACAGCTAGGGATAAAGCTCATCTCAAAGGCTCCCGGCCTGCTCGTTGGAGGTGCGGCGGGGAGAATAGCAGGTTGCGTTGTAACTGCTGGTAGGTCCAGGCGAACCGGTCTTCGAGCAGCAAGCCGTCATCCTGTTCATGCAGCCTCAGCCAAGGTAGATAAACTAGGCTTCCCGCACTATTCCTCAAGGACGATCCCCATGCCCGACTCAGAAGCCAACATCGCCACGGCGGATGCTCTGACGCTGCTCCTGCACAACCAGCACGCCCTAGGTGCAGCGCTAGAAGAGATAACCAAGTGGCTTGCTGAGAATGGGGTAGGAAGTGTCGCCGCTAACGCAATGGGAGCCATGGAAACGCTGGACGCGAATGCTCAAGCGATTACCGATGCGATTGTGCGGCTGCGTCAGTCCTGATTGCTGGGTCGAATTGACGGGCGTTCACAGCAGTTGGCGGCGGCGTATTTCGGCGACCGTGGGTTTTCGACTCGACGATGGTGCCGGCTGGCGCGGGGATGAACCGCCTTGCTCGCCTGCACCACCGCGATAGGTTGTGATATCGCTTTCGACAGTGTCGCGCACCACCGCTTGATCAGCGCGAGCCTGGGGCGTCAGCGGCAGTTCAGCGGCCCAGCGGGTCCGGTTATCGTCTGGCGGTGGCATGTCCGGCGCGTCAGTAGGTGGCCGCCACGCGTTTGGGTTTTGCGCCTCGACCTCGGGTACAACCTCGGCCACTGGTGCGAGTTCACGTTGCGCGATGAGCCCAGCGTTCAAGGCAAATGCGACGCGACGGGCGGATTCAAGCGTACTCAGACTATCGAAATTGAATTGGTTATTTTGCACAAAGTCCGGGTCATCACGTTGCGGGGCTGGGAGAAGTCTACTGAGCCCTTGTCTTAAAAATTCTGCTGGATTGTCCTTGGCGAATTGAAGCAACCACTTCACACCGCCGAGCTTGAGGTAAACGCTCATCAAATCCCCGGCCATGCGGTCCGTCAGGACTTTTCGTTCTTCGCGGTCGATGGAGCCACGAACCCTCCCACCGGTCTTAGCTCGTGCTGTCATTTCACCGACCTCATCAGAGGAACCGTGGTGATCGCGCTCAGCGAACCGTCGTCGTACTTGACGATCTCGACCTTCAGCGGGCGCACAGGTTGCGCGGGCTGCTGGGCCAGCCAATCGGTCAAAGCTTTTACCAGTGCGCTGGCTTCGGACACCGCATCGCTGCATGGAGTGAACCAAAGGACGGCCATGATCAAGTCCTCAGGGTGCTGGGGTCGGGTAAATCGTCATCAACCCGCGACATCACCATGCGCGCGATATGGCCGTTTTCGTCGCGTTGGGCCACGGTCATTTCGAATGTCGGTCCGTCGCCACTAGCTGGTTTGGAAACCATTTTTTTGATTCGCCCGAGCTCGTCTCGTTGGACGACAACAGACTCAATCACCTTTGGCGTTTTAGGGGCTGGTGGAAGTTGCTTAACAATGACAGGCGCTGGCTTGTTGAACTGTTGATCGAGCAGCCGTTGAACATGAGCAGATGGCTTTTGCTGTGCAGCCGCCACTTTCTGTTCAACGGCCTGATCGATCATCTGTTCGATAGCCGCACCCAAACCAGTCTCGGACGCCGGGGCCTTTTCCGGTGCTCGCCGCCCTACCTGCCGTAGCAGTATCGCGAGTTTTGGACTGGTCATAATGTCGCGGCCTCATCCAGAAGATTGATTACTTTTTGCTGATGGCCGCCATGCCATCCTGGGAGCAAAAGCATGTCGTCCAGCTTATCGGCCAGTTGCTTGGCGTCACCCCGGAGGCGAAGGCGGGCCACACACTCGCGTGCTTCCAGAATCAGGGGATGGGGGTCGGTTACATAATCTGAGCCTACTTCGTAAGTACTCATTTTAGTTAGCCTCTACTAGTTTATATACGCGGGTGTCAGCGACAGAACCAAACTGCGCAATGCGCCTTGGTTCACGGCAACTCCAGCGGTCGTCATGCTGCAAACTTGTAGCTTTTGCAGGCCTACCAGTGGCGCCGGATCTACCGCCACAATTGAGCTGGCCGTCGTATTGTATGTAAGCGCGTCGCCGTTACTATTGCGTACCAAGTACATTGTACCGGTACTGCCATCAATTGATGCTTTGAAGCCTATAACGGCTGTAGTCCAGCCGGAACTTGTCTGAATCGCGCTAAGGACATGTCCAGTGATGTTGATCAGGTCACTATCACTGGCACCGTTGGCGATCTCCACCGAACAATCAGCACGGTTAGATGGTCGTGCACGATTTACTTGTCTGACTGCCATTTTATTTACTCCCCTTAGCTTGTTGGCGCTTTTGGCGCCGTTCTAGTTTTTTACGTTCCTTGGCGAGTTGGGCATCCATCTTTTGCGTCTTTTTAATGTGCATGGTTCACCGCCGCGACTGGAGTTCGAGCAATGTCCTGTATCGAGCCTGTAGCCGTTCATCGGAGTTCCAGCGTTTCCGGTCAACTTTCATGATGTGCTGACACTCTTCGATTTCTGACTGCACGGCGCCACCAGAAGGCAACGAATGGACACCAATGGCTTGTTGATAAAGACCGAGGATCACTTCTTTAGTGTTAAGGGCGAAAACCCAGCCCGTTGTAATGACGTCCAAGGCAACATGTTCGTGTAGCGGCAGAGACTTAATGTAGTCGTCGACCATTTTAAGATTAATCGTAAAGCTGTCGCCCCACAGTTTTTCAAGGTAGTGATAGGTTTGTGCTTTGGCCGCTTCATTGATTTTAGTCACTTGCTCAAGTTCGGCCTCACTTAATTCACTAAGAAGGCTTTCGGTGGAATTAGGGGCCATCCTTGGCGCTTGGCTTACCGCGACCTGTTGACCGAGTCTTTTAGCAGCTTCAGTCACCCACCAGCAGGCATCCTGTACAAACTTCGCGCTAAACCCGTGGTCGTGCGCGAAGTTGGCAAAGGCTTGAAAGGTGGGATCATTAGCATGCTCGAAGAGGTTGTATCGATGGTGCTGGCGTTGTTGTGCTGGTGGGTTTGCGACCGCATCCATCAGCCAGGAAACAGCGGCCTGGATTTGCGAATGTTTATGCCCCAAGGTGGCAAAGTCAGATTGAAATACACCGGCCATTTGACCGAACGCCGTCTGGACTTGGGCAATGGTTACACCAGGGGGGAGTTTCTGGCCGAAGACTACTTGGCCCCCGCCTGAATACTGTGTGTAGTCGTTGATTTCCCTATTAGTGAGCTGGGTATTATTACCCCAAGTATCTGGCGCAGGCGCTAACGGCTGTAGCGGATTGCTAACGGGTGCCAGTTCACTGCCACTTTGTTGGGTAAGATCGTTACTCATTTTTTTTTAGCCCTTGCCAGCAGGGTTTTCATCGCCGATTTTCGCGCAGGTTTTGCAACCGGTTTTGCGTTACGGTGCTGAGGGGGAGGCCCTATCCCATTTTGAAAGAGGATCCGGATAACCCGACCGTCCGGCAATTGCATACCCGGCGGGTATTCGGCGACTTGTCCCACCGGGAGGTCCCGGACCGAATCCGCCCAGTCGCGATAACTCTGAGGGTCAAGGATTTGGCCATCGGACGTGAGTTCCGGGAGGGCTTCCATGTCGGTACTGTCAAGACTTGGCGCCGTCTCTAAAGGCTGATCATCGTTAACGGGACCGACTTCACCAGGGACATCGTAAACGTCAATATCCTTAGACATGTTTAAGCACTCCAGGGCCGAACACTGAAATGAAGTCGCCATTACGGACAACCTCGACACCAATGCCTTTAAGGGGCGTCGTCAGGACTAGCAACTTGGCTTTAACCTTGGCGACGCTCTCGCCATTAAATGGTAATTCTGTCAGCTCAATAATTCGCTCGATCAGCACAGGTTCATAGGCGACATAAAAGCCATAACGCTCGTCATTGGTAATCTTAAACATGGCGGCGATTACTTCTTGAGCAAAAGTCATAGTGGTTCTCCGAAGAATTTGTGTGCGCACGCGGCAGGCATTCGGCAAGTAATGGATGGCGGCTAACAGGGAATGCAGCAACGTGTTCACAGTAAAGAGGCCTTTTGTGGTGCGGCGTCGGCGCGGGCAACTTGTTGTCGCATCGTTAGCCACGCTTTCATGCAGCCACCCGGATGTAACATGGAGTTGTGCACAGGTAATCCGTGGATATCTTTTTCGGGAACCAAGTCGATATGCGCGAGACGCTTAGCATCCTGTAGGCAGAATCGGCAGCAGGTATTCGACACCGGGAAATGATTGAGCCGGTATTTCATGTTTTCCACGGTCGGTGGCGTAGCCAGTGAGACTAAGGACCAGTCACCAATCGTGTTACGCCACAGACCGACGTCGTAACGCAGTAGTAACTTATGCGTTTCGGACTTTTTAAGGGTGTGAGTGATTTCTTCCATACTTGGCGCTACTTCGCCCATTGAATGGGAGACGAAGTTGGCGAGTGCATCCAAAGTTCCACGATAACTGATGAACTGGATAGCAACCGCCTGTGTATGCCGAAGGATTAATTCGTTCATGCTCTAGCCCCGCAAGCTCGCGTGTTGCAGAAGTTGTTGCAGACAATCTTCCTGGCTGATGGCGCGTTCTATGATCGTGATAGCGTCGCTGTTGCGAATGGCAGACCAGCCCGTTTCGGGACCGGTGAACACAAGTTTGTGGTTGCTGGGCAGACGTTCACCAATGGAACACAACATTGCTGGTAACTTGGTAAAGGCCAGTTGGTGCACTTCGACATAACCCACGCCGCACTGGAGTACGAGATAGCGTGAATAAAACGTGCGCCCAGCATCGACGATGATTAACTCATCGTACTGAATGAAACTTTGGGCAACAGCTGCGTAGAACGATGATTCGCTGAGTCTTTCTACTGGTGTCCCGGCTTCGACCACGATGAACCATTCGTTATGCGCGGCCTCTCTCAGTTTACAGTCACGCGGTTTAAGGCTGGTGATTGGCTTGAACTGCTTCTGCTCTGCGCTTACGTCTGATCGTGACATTTGATGGAACTCCAATACGTTGGTTCGTACTGGTTTTATAGTCTTTTGGTTGCTATCTGTCTGGCCCGAAAGTTAAATAGGTTGTTGTTCTAAAGTTACAACGACATTGTTTTTAAGTAGTTGTAAATCGTACGCCAACCACAGGGTCTACGGGCCTTGTCCTTCTTGCCGTTAGGGTAGACGCGCTTGGCCAACCAGCAAGCGCGGCTGGTGTCCGATCCGGTCCAGTTCACCAGTTGCAAGCGATACAGTTCGACAGCGGAATCGATGGCGGCATGCAGGTCGTTGACCTTGACGGCACCAGCGTGCAGAGCACGCGCCTTCATGGCCTGGGTCTTGTCAGGATCTGGGGTCATAGGTTGTTTGGGATCCGCGGCCAGTGCCTTGAGCCGCTGGTAATCGGTCAGGATTGCGTTCAATTCAGGCTGATTGCGCTGTGGCATACACCAGTCAATCGCCGCCTGGAGCGGGAAAGTACTTTCAAGGGTGGTTTTCATCTCGCTCATACCTCAAATCTCCAACGTGGCTTAGCGTGGCTGCGTGTGGGGCGTTTTGGATCTTTGTCAATGGTCTTGAGTGCCTATGCCTTGGCGCGTCTCCTGCGCGGTCGGATACCGGATTTCACACCCTGACGTACCTCAAAAACGTACCTCGCGGGCTCTGCGCCGCATCAGATGGGCATGACACGCGGATTCACTATCCGTTTAGGGTCAGCACAAGCGGTTCCGTTTTTCTGATTAACCCGAGCCACGCCATCCTGAAGCCACAGCCCTCGCGGCGGCGTGCCTTAATCTGGAAAGGTTTGCGAGACGGCATTACCGTTCTCCTGCAAATCTATTTGTGGACGCCCGACTAGTGGATGCGTCATAGCAAACCCCGTTCCTTGACCAAACGCACCAGCAGCTCCGCATAACTTTCACCAGGGCGCTTAATGGCCTTTACAGCAGCCACGTCTCCGGGCGACAGCCACAAGTTCAGCGACAGCCAGCCCTCAACCCGTCGCGCCCGCCGCAGGTTGCGCATGCGCTTGGCATCCTTGCCGCGAGCCTTGATCCTCGGCATCACCCTCAGGTAATCAGACGCCAGCATTTTCTCTGCATCGTCAGGGCTTAACACCGTCACCACCTGACTCTGCCGCGCCAACAGGAATGCCTTCACAGAACCTCCTTACACCATCATCATGATTTCCTTTTTTTCTACGATTTCCTACAGTTTGTGGAAATCGTAAACCCCCCGGAAACAAAGGGCTGTAGAGAATATTTTGTATATATATATATGATTTCCTATGACCCTGTGTATTCCTCAGTGATGTGTCAGTTTTTAATTAAAATTAAGTTAAATTTATCTTTTTTTGCCTCTGTCTCTCTCTTACACCCCCCCAGGAAATCGTGGAAATCGTGGAAATCGTAGCCCTACTCAGTCTTCTACCTTCAGCCATAGAACCTTCGTAGTTTCTTTCCTGCTATTGGGATGTTCGCTTTCCTCATCGTCCTGCTCGATAACACCTGTCGCCACCAAGTTGTCTATTGCCGCGTCAAAGCGCCTTTTATCCTTGAGCTTTGCCCGTGACATGAGCAACGAACGAGGGACAAGGCCGCGCTTGATGAGCGCCCGGAACTTGGTGTTTTGGGTTGTCAGATCCTCAGACAAGAAGCGCTGCATCATCTTCAGCAAAGTGGCTGCGTCTGCTTGTTCGTCCCCATCATGTACATGCTCGTCCATGAAGTTGATCACTGCGGCATCGGAAGCCCGGACGAACTGCGCTGCATACGCGACATGCTCAACTGTGATCTCGGGTTTGGTCGGGTTGTCCCATACAGCGATCACACCGGCCAGCCGATTGGCTTTTTCGTTGCTGCGCTTAAGAAGATTTTTGGCGTGGGCCGACTCGGTTGAACGCCGAAGCTGGCGGAACTCCAGCATCAGGGCCTTGAATGCCTGTATGGCTTCGGGGGTAGCCGTTATCGGGATGCCGTAACCCGTAAGTAGACTGTATGACATGGCACCGTTAATGGCTTTTATCCGCGCCTTGACCGAAACCCTTAACGCCAGCTCACCAAGTTCATGTTCCCAGGCGCAGCACTCATCAGGATCTTCCAACCCTGGTACAAACAGGAAACGCCCAAGCATTCCATCAGTCACGTTGGTGGTATTGACCGCCGTTCCGAGTTTCTTCGGTGTAGCGAAACCGAGGAACGATAAAGCTGGGTGATCTATATCTTCGCGCTCTTTTTTATCCTTCAGGACGCGCTTGCGATACTTGTTCTGTGAGGCACTGAACAGGCGCAGGAAACTCCCCGCGATCTCAATCATGTACGACGGTGCGCGACTGTCATTCATGGCGGCGAAGAAGTGCGCCACCTCGTTGACCTCGCAAAGCATGCCGCCCCAAGGGACTAGAGAATCTTCCAATCCGGCCAAGCTACCCGGCTTGCCAATGACCAGCGCTTGCGCTTCCTCGGCGACCATGATCCCCGCTTGTTGAGGGTTTTCCTTACCATCTCCGGTGTCGGCAATGCCACAACCGTACAGGTTGAGCCTGCCCCCTCCAGGCAGACGCCAGTGCGCACCAAGGGCAGCCGCCATCCCGATAGCCACGGCCAATTGAGTCAGCTCCGGTTGCGGCTTAACCTGCGTTTT
Source organism: Pseudomonas sp. NPDC086251 (assembly GCF_044746405.1). Lineage (NCBI taxonomy): Bacteria > Pseudomonadati > Pseudomonadota > Gammaproteobacteria > Pseudomonadales > Pseudomonadaceae > Pseudomonas > Pseudomonas sp. NPDC086251. The sequence goes on along the minus strand of NZ_JBIVBY010000003.1, from coordinate 11,574 downwards.
AATCGCATCACTCACCATGTCAGCCATGAAGCCGGGGAACGGGGCGGGAAATTCAGTACGTGGTTTTACTACCGCCGTGGCTGGCTTCCACTTCTTGTTAAAGCGTGCCAAACCTTCACGCTTGCCGGTCATTGAGTCTTTATAGGCCCGGTTTATTTCATCCTTGGCAAACTTGAGCGCCTTTTCTTCGGTGTTGCGGTGGCTCATGCAGTATTGCCAGAGCGTGGGCGTCTTGATGATGGTGGCGTAGATGTCCTCCTGCTTGCCGCCGTTATCCAGCAGGTTGATCAGGAAGCCCATCATGGTATCGGACCTGTCGATGTCACCCGTACCCTTGACCAGATGCTTCTGGTTTTTTGTCAGTTTGAATTTGGATAAATCTAATACTTCACCCGCGACATCTGGCCCCATGGGCAACACTGGCGTGGGTTTTACATAGGTGTGCATGCCCCAAGACTCGATGGTCTTAAGGTCTTTCTTGGTCAGCGGGGCGATCTCTTCGGCGTTGATATTGTCGAAGGTCACGGTCAGGAAGCGTGGCGCCGTGCCGATATACACTTCGGCGTGCGCGCAGTTGGGCGGCGTGGTGTCAAGGGTATCCTGATACTGCTTGGCCCAGGCAGCAGGCACCCAGCCGAAGGATCGAGCGCCCTTCTTGGAAGGGGACTTCTCAGCGTAGGTTTTGAATGGTGGTTTCCATTTTTCTGTTACATCGTCGAAGTCGAAGCCGATCAGAGTCAAGCCGTTTAACTCGATACCACCAGTCATGACAAAACCGACACCCGACAAACCATATACATCTTTTGCGGTTTGAACGGCAGTCATCAAATCCGACCAATCCCCCGGTGTGGAAGTCGACAGGTTGTAGCGTTCGTCACGCGCCGGGATTTTATCGAACTTCTTCCGTTTCAGATTCCATACCATTTTGTAACTCACCCATCTAGGGAGTGAGGCCAGCCCTTGGAAAATTTCACCAGTGTCCATATACATGAATCCCCAGTATTGCTAAGCAAGCAAACGGGGTTTATTCTTTCCTCGGTTGCTTCGCGTGCATCCAACTAAGCCCTTTCGATAACATCACCATCGACGGGGCTTATTTATGTGTATCTAAATACGCCAGCCAGTCGTCGGCAGTCACTTCATAGGCTCTCTTCTAAGAAAGTCCTTCGCGGTGTTCCGTTGTGTAGACGTAAGCAATACCCTCGTCGTCGTTAACATATACATACTCGATGAAGTCGACGTTGATGTATTTCTTACCGCCTTTGATGCACAGGAAGTTAGCCATCACGACCACGCTTTCTGCGAACGCAGCCAAGTCAGGAACACTTCCAGGTCGAATAAAAACTCCTTGCCTGGACGCAACACGGCGCCCGCTTTAGCCAGACCGTTGTGTTCGGAGTTACGCAGCAGATAAGAGAGCGTGGCAGGCTTAAGGGCGGGAATGGCTTCCAGCAGTTGTTGGCGCGAAACAACGACGACTTTGGCCTGCGCCAGCAGCTGCGGCAAGGTCTGATCGCAGCCGTGCGTAACGATAGGGGAAGTTGCAGTGGTCATGATCAAGACTCCGAAGAGGTTTGTTGTAGTTGCGGTGACAACTACTTAATACTGCTAACTTGGAAGTCGAGCAAATTTCGGGGTTGTGGGTAACTAGGGTAACTAGGGGATAAGCGGTGGGTAACTTCATTACAATTGAGACGAATTAAAACTGTAGGGGGTTCTGCTGGTAACAGCTCGCTAAATGGAAAAAATCCCCTACAGTTTTCCGGTCTGTAGGGGATTATGCCAACGTGTGCCGCCTGTCCGAATCAGGTTTTTATTTCATCCTCCCGAAGACCTCGACCATCGTTTTGTCGGCGGCGGCTTGCTTGGTTTTGATGCTGAGGTGCGCGTAGCGTGCCGTCGATTGCTGGCTGCGATGCCCGAGTATCTGGCCAACGGTGTACAGATCAACGCCAGCGTTGATCAGCTGGCTGGCTGCGTCATGCCTCAAGTCATGCAGACGGAACGCCTTAAGGCCAGCCACTTTCAGCGCGGCGTTCCAGTGCTTCCTGAAGCACATCGGCTTCTTACCATCGGCGCGACCGAACACCAACCCCTCGGCCTTCCTGTGCAGCATCAGCGCGGCAATCGCTGGCGCCGGGAACACCAGCACGCGGGGATCGCCGTTCTTGGTCATGGCGAGGGTAGCGGTCCGCTTCTTGAGGTCGATACCTTCCCAGCGCAGGCTTTGCAGTTCACCCAGGCGCGCACCAGTGCACATCGCCAACGTGACCAGCAGCTTCAGCAACGGCCACTCGGATACGTCGCAGGCAGCCAGCAGGGCCTTGCGTTCTTCGTCGTCGAGGAAGCGGATGCGGGCGTTATTTTCGGTTTTGCTGGCGATGCCCTTCGCGGGGTTGGTCGCGATGTACTCTTCGTCAACGGCGAACTGCATCAGTACCGACCAGCACGCTTTTCTGCGATTGGTCGTCGCTGGTTTGCGACCCTTGGCATAGGTCTTGAGATCGGCCTTGATCAAGGTCGTGGTGATGTCGAGCAGGCGGGTTTTGCCGTAAGCATCAGTCAGTGCCTGGACGCGACCTTTGCGGGAGATGTCCCGACCCGTCCAGACTTTCAGGTACGACTCGGCCAAGGTATCGAGGGTGATCCTGGCTTTAGGGTTGCCCAGTGCTTCAAGGCGCTGGCTGTCGCGCAGCAAGTCCTCTGCCCAGGTCTTGGCGTCTTTCTTCAGGGTGAAGGTTTTGCTGCTGATCAGTTTATCGCCGTTGCGGACTACAGCTTTCCAGCTGAACCCGACCTTGAGCGGCTTTTTGACGTAGGTGACGTGCATGGTTGAACTCCCAAGGCCCGGATGGGCCTAGCTAGTCGAACGGGAGGACGTACCTTTTCCCGTACCTTGCACGCTTTCAGTTGTTGCGACATCTCAGGTAAACCCTTGATGTTGATGGAGAATCTGGTGGGCCCACACGGACTTGAACCGTGGACCAAAGGATTATGAGTCCTCTGCTCTAACCAACTGAGCTATAGGCCCTCAGTAGGCCGCGGATTATAGCGACGGTTTCTCGGCTGTGCTATCCGAAAAGTCTGAAACTCGTATACGAAGAAACGTCGCGGCGAATTCCTCTGGTGGCAAGGGCAGGCTGACGATGTAGCCCTGGATCTGTTCACAGCCTTCGGCGGCCAGGAATTGTTGCTGCGCGAGTGTCTCGACGCCCTCGGCAATCACGGTGAATTGCATGCTGCGGCCCAGCGCGATGATGGCGCGGACGATGGCGGCATCGTGCGGGTCATCCGGCAGGCCGCGGACGAAAGACTGGTCGATCTTGAGAATATCCAGTGGCAGGCGTTTGAGGTAACTCAGGGATGAGTAGCCGGTGCCGAAGTCGTCGATCGCCAGTTGCACGCCCAAGTGTTTGAGCTGATGCAACACCGCCAGCGCTTCTTCTGCCTGGCTCATGATGAAATTTTCGGTAATTTCCAGTTGCAAGAAATCGGGCCTGAGACGGTTGTCCTTGAGCAGTTGCTCGATCCGGCCCAGCAGGTTCGGTTGGCGCAGTTGCGCGCCCGCCAGGTTGACCGACAGCGGGCCGAGGCATTCGTAGTCCTGGTTCCATTCGTACATCTGCCGGCAGGCGGTTTCGAGGACCCAGTCGCCGATCTGCAGGATCATGCCGTTTTCTTCGGCCAGGGAAATGAAGTGTTCCGGCGGCACGTCGCCAAAGGTCGGATGGCGCCAACGAATGAGCGCTTCGGCACCGACCAGGCGATGGTCGTCGAGGCTGATCTTCGGTTGGTAATGCAGGTGCAGTTCGTTGCGTTCGATGGCGCGTCGCAGTTCGTGCTCCAGCGCCACCCGTTCGCTGGCCTGGGCGGTGAGGTCGCGGGTGTAGCTTTCAACCCGGTTGCGGCCCTTGGCCTTGGAGCGGTACATCGCGGCGTCGGCGTTCTTCACCAGTGTGGCGACGTCGCAGCCATCCTTGGGATACAGGCTGGTGCCGATGCTGGCGCTGATGAAAAACTCATGCTCGCCGGCCTGGAACGGTGCTCCGAAGCAATTGAGGATTTTGGTCGCGATGTTGTCGGCGTCGCTGGCTTGCTGCAGGCCGGGCAGCAGGATGATGAACTCGTCGCCACCGAGGCGCGCCACGGTGTCGATGTCGCGCAACTGCTCCTTGAGGCGCACGGCAATGCCCTTGAGCAGCAAGTCGCCGACCGGGTGACCCAGGCTGTCGTTGATGTGTTTGAAACGGTCCAGGTCGAGGAACAGCACGGCGCCTTGTCCGCCGTTTTCCTGCTGGTTGTTGAGCGCGGTCAGCAGTCGGCTCTCGAACAGCGTGCGGTTCGGCAGGCCGGTCAGCGGGTCGTGGTGCGCCTGGTAGTCGAGCTTGGCCTGGGCGTGTTTGAGGCTGGAAATATCGGCAAACACCGCGACAAAGTGGGTGATGAACTTGTCGCGATTGCGCACCGCGCTGATGGTCAGCCAGCTCGGGTAGAGCTCGCCGTTCTTGCGTCGGTTGGAGATCTCGCCTTGCCAATGACCTTCGGCGGTCAATTGGTGCCACATGGCCGCATAAAACGCGCTGTCGTGCAGGCCCGAGGCGAGCAGGCGAGGGGTGTGGCCGAGGGCTTCGCTCTCGCTATAACCGGTGATTTCTGTAAACGCGCGATTGACCGCGCTGATGTGCTGTTGCGTGTCGGTGATCAACACACCCTCGGCGGTGCTCTCGAACACGGTGGCAGCTTGTTGCAGTTTTTCCTGCATCACGTGCCGCTCGGTGATGTCCCGGGCGATGGTCAGCATGCAGTCTTCGTCGCCGATCGGCAGCGGACGGCTGGACACCTCGCAGAGACGGATCTGCCCGTCGCTGCGGCGAATATGGCAACTGAAGTCGCGAACAAAACCGTCGCGGTGCAGCAGGTCGAGCATCTGCTTACGTTCATTGAGATTGACCCAAATGCCCAGGTCCAAGGCTGAGCGGTCCACCGACATCGCACTGTTGAAACCGGTAATCCGGCTGAACCCCTCGTTGACCTCCAGCAGCAAACCATCGCTCTGCCGGGACAGCAGCAAGCCGTCGGGGGAGGCGTGGAAGGCCTTGGCGAATTTCTCTTCGGACGTTTGCAGTTGCTGCTGGGTTTCCTTGAGCTGGCTGATATCGCGCACGACCACCACCAACGCCGGCGTCGTATCGAGGTCGAACGGTTCAGCGGAGATCAGGCCGGTAAACACCTGCCCATTGTTGCGGCGAAAGGGCATCTCCAGGTTGCGGATGCTGCCGGCCTGTAGCCGTTGCAGCAACCCCGGGCCAACGCCGGGAATACCCCAGATGTTCAGGTCGGTGGCGGTCTGGCCGATGACCTCTTCGGCCTTGAGGCCAATCTGTTCTTCGAACGCTTCGTTGACCTCCAGCAGGCAGCCGTCGGAGAGGCGCGCGATGACCAGAATGTCCGGGCATTGCTGGAACACCGAAGCGAACTTCTGTTCCGACAGGCGCAACGCTTCTTCGGTGCGCTTGGCCTCGCTGATGTCGATCATCAGCCCGCGCATCACCGGTTCATGGCCATGTTCGATCAGGCTGACGATGTCGCGCACCCAAATGCACCGGCCATCGGCGGTGATCACCCGGTAATCGAGGCTGTGATCGCGCCCGGCCAGGACTTCGTGATCGCAGAAGGTCTGGGCGCGAGTCAGGTCGGCGGGGTGAATGATGTTGCGCCAGAAGCCCGGAATCAGCCAATGAGACAGCGGGTACCCGAGCAAATCCTCGGCATGGGGCGACACATAGCTGTAAGTGAAGTCGGTGATCCGCGCTTCCCAGGCGATAGCCGACAGGCTCTCCACCAGTCCGCGATAGTGGTATTCGCTGCTGCGCAGTTCCTGTTCCAGATCCACCCGACGGGAGATTTCCGAGCTCAGTCGGCGGTTGATCCGGATTACGGTTGCCAGCACGCCCACCAGCAGGAGTAATCCCGGCAGGCCGTAAACCAGCAAATCGGACCAGAATGTTCGGTGATCGAGGACGTTGCCGACCCAATGCTCCTGAATGGCGCTGATTTCACTGGGGGTCATGTCGGCGAGGACTTTGTCCAGGATGCCGACCAGTATCTTGTTGCCTTGCGGTACGCCCATGGCCAGTTGATAGCGATACGGGGTTTCCCCGCTGACATACAGCCCGTCGAGCTTGAGCTGGCGCAGGCTCCAGACGCTGGAGGCGAGATCGCCCACCACCGCGTCCACTTCATCGGTCGCCAGCGCCTGCAACGCCGAGCTGACATTGGGCATTGCCACCAGATTCAAATCGGGATTGTGCGTGCGCAACAGTTCGTGGGGCGCGTAGTTCTCCACCACGGCGATTTTCAGGCCGTACAGGTCTTCCAGCTTGCGTGGCTGGGGGCCGCCGACATGAGCCAGAATGACAATCGGAAAGTCCAGGTAGGGGCGGGTAAACGACAGATAAGCCTGGCGCTCCGGGGTCGACATGATGCCCGGCAACAAATCCAGCTTGGCTTGTTTGGCCTGCTCCAGGACCACCGTCCAGCTGACCGGCTCGATAGGGGTGAGCTTGATGGCCAGCCGTTGACGGATGAGGTCGATATAGTCCGCTGCAAGGCCCTGATAGCGGCCCTGATCGTCGCGAAACTCAAAGGGTGGCCATGACGCATCAACCCCCAGGCGCAAGTCCGGGTGGGCCGCCAGCCAGCGACGTTCATCGTCTGTCAGAGTCAGCGCGCCAGCCGTTGCGGTCCAGGTCAATAGCGACAGCAAAAAAAGCACGGTCGGCAGTCTGGGCATAACGGTCTCGTTATGGCTCGGGGAATGTTTCGAGTGTAGACGGGCAAATCGGCGGGAGGGGCGTAGCGGGGGGATTTAATCTGCATAAAGCAAAACCCCCGGCCTGGGCCGGGGGTTTTGTGATCACTCGTCGAGGAAGGAGCGCAAATGCTCGCTTCTCGTCGGGTGGCGCAGCTTGCGCAGCGCCTTGGCTTCGATCTGACGAATCCGTTCACGGGTCACGTCGAACTGCTTACCAACCTCCTCGAGGGTGTGGTCGGTATTCATGTCGATACCGAAGCGCATGCGCAGAACCTTGGCTTCACGGGCAGTGAGGCCGGAGAGCACTTCGCGAGTCGCTTCTTTAAGGCTCTCAACGGTAGCAACATCGATTGGCGACTGCATGGTCGAGTCTTCGATGAAGTCACCCAAATGGGAGTCTTCGTCATCACCGATCGGGGTTTCCATGGAGATCGGCTCTTTAGCGATCTTCAATACCTTGCGGATCTTGTCCTCAGGCATTTCCATGCGTTCGCCCAGCTCTTCCGGGGTCGGTTCGCGACCCATTTCCTGCAACATCTGCCGGGAAATACGGTTGAGCTTGTTGATCGTCTCGATCATGTGCACCGGAATACGGATGGTGCGGGCCTGGTCGGCGATCGAGCGAGTGATCGCCTGACGGATCCACCAGGTGGCATAAGTCGAGAATTTGTAGCCGCGGCGGTATTCGAACTTGTCTACCGCTTTCATCAAGCCGATGTTGCCTTCCTGGATCAGATCGAGGAATTGCAGGCCACGGTTGGTGTACTTCTTGGCGATGGAGATCACCAGACGCAAGTTCGCTTCAACCATCTCTTTCTTCGCGCGGCGGGCCTTGGCCTCACCGATCGACATGCGACGGTTGATGTCCTTGATCTCGGCGATCGTCAAACCGGTTTCGGTTTCCAGCGCGGTCAGCTTTTGCTGGCAACGAATGATGTCCGGCTGCAGGCGACCAATGGCTTCAGCGTATTTGCTTTTGCCTTTGGCCAGTGCGTCGGTCCAGCTTTCGTCGACTTCGTTGCCCGGGAACTGGCGCAGGAAATCGGCACGCGGCATGCGAGCATCACGAACGCAAAGTTGCATGATCGCGCGCTCTTGCTGACGCAGACGATCCAGGGCACTGCGAACACGCTCGACCAGGCCTTCGAATTGCTTCGGCACCAGTTTGATCGGCATGAACAACTCAGCCAGGGCGATCAGCTCGGCGATTGCCAGCTTATTGCCACGACCGTGCTTTTTCAGCGCCTTGCGGGTGATTTCCATCTGATCGGAGACAGCGCCAAAACGCTGTGCTGCGATGACCGGATCAGGACCGCTTTCGGCTTCTTCTTCGTCGTCAGTCGTTGCTTCGGCGTCATCGTCGTCGGTGTCGTCGTCCGCTTTCACGGCTTTCGGATCGACAGGCGGTGGCACTTCGGCTGCAGGCGGTGCAATGCCGTCGTCCGGGTCGATATAACCGCTCAGGACGTCGGACAGGCGGCCACCTTCGGTGGTGACGCGAGTGTATTCGGAGAGAATATGGTCAACCGTGCCAGGGAAGTGCGCGATTGCGCCCATCACTTCGCGGATTCCCTCTTCAATACGTTTGGCGATTTCGATTTCGCCTTCACGTGTGAGGAGCTCTACCGTACCCATTTCACGCATGTACATGCGCACTGGGTCGGTGGTGCGACCAATGTCGGTCTCGACCGCTGCCAACGCTGCTGCTGCCTCTTCGGCCGCGGCTTCGTCGGTATCGGCGTCGGCCAGCATAAGGGAATCCTTATCTGGCGCAACCTCGAATACGTTGATCCCCATGTCATTGATCATGCGGATGATGTCTTCCACCTGTTCCGGATCTGAAATATCCTCCGGCAGGTGGTCGTTGACCTCCGCGTAAGTCAGGTAACCCTGCTCACGACCAAGTGTGATCAACTCTTTGATACGAGACTGCTGTTGCGCTTTTCCGGACATAACACCCTATCCACTGAAGGTCTTGGCGGGCAAAAAACAAGCCGAGGATTATACCTGAGCTATGACCTCACGCGCCAGTTGAGGTCGGGGTTGATACAGCCATATTGCGTTTTAATAGGTCGCGCATCTGATTTGCGATCTGAATTGCTTCCTCCGCGGTCAGTCCTGGCTGCCTTGCTTTTCTGATTAATGCTTCCAGGCTATCCGTGTGTTGAGCCGCTGATAACCTAGTAATGGTGTCTAAAAACTGTCGTTCAAGGTTGTCGCCTTCAATCAGCCATTCCTTTTCCGCCAATGCTTTGAGCAATCGTCCCTGTTCGGTTCCATGCCAGCGGGCCATTAACTGAATTGAGTTTAGCTTAGGATTTTTTTGCACGGCCTCGACAAGGGCCACCAGCAGCTGCGCGTAGGTGTTGCTCTCATTGGCGAAGTGATTGGCGGTTTCTACCTTGCCCGCCAGCTCCGGATGATGAATGAGCGTGCGCAGCGCAATTAACGTTGGGGCTTCCACGGCGATCGGGGTGCGCGGGGCGCTCTGTTGGTCGCGATCACCGCCACGCTTGCCGTTCTTGTCCCAGGGCTTCTTGTCCCATTTCTTGCCGCCGGCACCGGGTTTCTTTGGCGTCCACTCTTGCTGCGGCGCGTACATCTCTTGCGCCTGCGGCTGATGGTAGTCGCTGTAGTCCGGCATGGCGTCGTAATCGATGCCCGGATCGTAGGCCGGTGGCGCTTCCTGGGGGGCGCTGTGGACTAGCTGACTGACGGCTTCACCGGTAAGGCCGGTGATTTCGGTCAGACGTTGACGCATCAGGATGCGCAGGTTGGCGCCCGGGACTTTATCGATCAACGGCGCCGCGAGGGTGGCCATGTGGGCCTTGCCTTCGAGCGAGCGCGGATCCGATTCCTCAGTCAGCTGTTGAAAAAAGTAATCCGCTAACGGCTGGGCATGCTGATTGATTCGCGCGCGGAAGGCGTCAGTGCCTTCGGAGCGGACCAGCGTATCCGGGTCTTCACCTTCCGGCAGGAACAGAAAGCGCGCGCGTCGCCCATCTTGCAGGCACGGCAGGGCGGCTTCCAATGCCCGCCAGGCGGCATTGCGGCCAGCCTGATCGCCGTCAAAACAGAACAGCACGTTCGGTACGACGCGAAACAGTCGCTTCAAATGCTCTTCGCTGGTCGCGGTGCCAAGCGTGGCGACGGCATTGCGCAGGCCTTGCTGGGCGAGGGCGATGACGTCCATGTAGCCTTCGACGACGATGATTTCGTCGAGGTTGCGGTTGTTCTTGCGGGCTTCATAGAGGCCGTAGAGCTCCTGGCCCTTATGAAAGACCGGGGTTTCCGGTGAGTTCAGGTACTTCGGTTTGTCGTCGCCCAGTACCCGACCGCCGAAGGCAATGATGCGTCCGCGGCTGTCACGGATCGGAAACATTACGCGATCGCGAAAGCGATCATAGCGTTTGCCGGTTTCGGCGTTCTCGATCAGCAAGCCGGCCTCGACCATGGCTTTTTGCTGCAGAGTATCGCTGCTCAAGTGCTTGAACAGGTTGTCCCAGCCGGGCGGAGCAAAGCCGAGGCCGAAGTCTCGGGCGATTTCACCGGTCAATCCGCGACCCTTCAAATAATCCACAGCGGCTTTGCGCGATGGATGGCTTTTCAGGGCCTGCCGGTAAAAGTCGGCGGCGGCGGTGAGCAGCGGGTACAGCGGCGAATCAGTCGGCTGCCGCGGTTTATGCGGTCGGCCGCTTTCTTCGCGGGGGATTTCCATGCCGGCGGCTTTGGCCAGTTCTTCGACAGCCTGGACGAAGTCCAGGTTGTCGTGGTCCATCATGAAGCCGAGGGCGTTACCGCCAGCGCCGCAGCCGAAGCAATAGTAGAACTGCTTGTCGGGGCTGACGCTGAAGGAGGGGGTTTTCTCTTTGTGAAACGGGCAGCAGGCGGTGTAGTTCTTGCCGGCCTTTTTCATTTGCAGGCGCGAGCTGACCACATCGACGATGTCGGTGCGGTTCAGAAGGTCGTCAATGAAGCTCTGGGGAATTAGCCCGGCCATGGCGTTCTCGTCATCTGCGCTGAAATAGACCCGAAACGAAGGGCGGCTGGGTTTGAGGCGCGCAAAATGTGCGGCTCGACCAGTGTCGTCTGCGTCATCGCTGTCGGGAAGTGTATCTGCCGAAAATCCACTGACGTTAGTACCAATCAGTATTCGACTATTTGAAAGTATTGCGCTGAAATCCGCTGCGGCCAGTCGATGGCCTCGGATAGCTCATAAGCGGGCACGCAAGAAGGTGCCTTGGGCTGATCGTCGTGAGAGGAATCAGTGGGTGTGCTCGTCAGTAGCCTTGGAAGGCTCGTCAGAAAAGACGTGCACCGCTGGCAAAAGAGCCAGGTCTGACGCTGTGAAGCAGATTTGTCTCGGTCGCGTCTGCGGCTTTGACGGTGAAGCATCAAGCGTTTTCCGCAAATGCCATTAGCCCGGCTGAGGGCCGGGCTTGGCAGAAGCTTGCTACGAACGTCTGTGTATTAGTACAGACGAACGGCGCGGCGCTGGTCGCGCTGAACTTTCTTCGCGTGACGCTTAACAGCGGCTGCTGCTTTACGCTTACGCTCAGAAGTAGGCTTCTCGTAGAATTCGCGGCTACGAACTTCAGCCAGTACACCGGCTTTTTCGCAGGAGCGCTTGAAACGACGCAGAGCTACGTCGAAGGGTTCGTTCTCTTTTACTTTGACGGCTGGCGTGCAGGGCGAGCTTCGTTCAGTGCCGGGGTCGAGAGGCTGGGGGGAGGCGGGCGCTGGGCGGGGGGGGGGGGGCG
>NZ_JBIVBY010000002.1:187347-291027 GCF_044746405.1 Pseudomonas sp. NPDC086251 | reverse complement strand
GGCTGTCCAGTTCGTTGCAGGCGATCTTGCGCAGAATCCGCCGCATGATCTTGCCCGAACGGGTTTTCGGCAAGGCCGGCGCCCACTGCATCAAGGGCGCTAACACCGCTCTGGACGCTCTGTACCACTTCAACAACCCAGGCGACATGGTCCGTCCATACGTTTCGGCTGGTTTCTCCGATCAAAGCATCGGCCAGAACGGCTCGAGCGGTCGTAACCGTTCCACCTTCGCCAACGTTGGCGGCGGTGCCAAGCTGTACTTCACCGAGAACTTCTACGCCCGTGCTGGCGTTGAAGCTCAATACAACATCGACCAGGGCGACACCGAGTGGGCTCCAAGCGTCGGTATCGGTGTGAACTTCGGTGGCGGCTCCAAGCCTGCTGCTGCTCCAGCACCAGCGCCAGCTGAAGTCTGCTCCGACAGCGACAACGATGGCGTTTGCGACAACGTTGACAAGTGCCCGGACACCCCAGCCAACGTAACTGTTGACGCTGATGGCTGCCCAGCAGTTGCTGAAGTTGTTCGTGTTGAGCTGGACGTGAAGTTCGACTTCGACAAGTCGGTAGTCAAGCCTAACAGCTACGGCGACATCAAGAACCTGGCTGACTTCATGAAGCAGTACCCATCCACCAGCACTACTGTTGAAGGTCACACTGACTCCGTCGGTCCTGACGCTTACAACCAGAAACTGTCCGAGCGTCGTGCAAACGCCGTTAAGCAAGTTCTGACCAACCAGTACGGTGTTGAATCGTCCCGCGTTCAGTCTGTTGGCTACGGCGAATCCCGCCCAGTTGCTGACAACAAAACTGAAGCTGGTCGCGCTGTAAACCGTCGCGTAGAAGCGCAGGTTGAAGCTCAAGCTAAGTAATTAGCTTACAGCTCTGAAAAGCCCGGCTTAGGCCGGGCTTTTCTTTGTCTGCGATTTAGTGAAGAAGGGCTGAATCAATTGAATTCAGGCTGACTGATCGGCCGTCATCGCGGGCAAGCCGCGCTCCCACAGGGATGATGTTGCACGGGCTGCCACGGCACCGATCACCAGGATCGCCGGGCTCTTCAACTCAAAGGCGCAGGCATCTTCCTCCATGGCCGTCAGGTCACTGCGGCATTCCCGTTGGTGCGGCAGGGACGCGTTTTCAATCATCGCCACCGGCGTATCCGCCGCCATCCCGCCCGCCAGCAGTTGCTCGCGGATCTCGCTCAGCTTCGCCACCCCCATGTAGATCACCAGCGTCGTGCCGCCCTGGGCCAAGGCCTGCCAGTTCAGGCTGCTGCCATCCTGAGTGTGGGCGGTGACCAGCGTCACACCGCGTGCAACGCCTCTCAACGTCAACGGAATATCGCACTGCGTCGCGCCAGCAAGCCCGGCGGTGATGCCATTGACCAGCTCAACGTCGACCCCGCGTTCGCGCAACCACTGCGCTTCTTCACCGCCGCGACCAAAAATGCACGGGTCGCCACCCTTGAGGCGGACCACGCATTTGCCGTGGCGTGCATAACGCAGCATCAGGCGATGGATGAAGGCTTGCGGCGTGGAGCGACAGCCACCGCGTTTGCCGACGGCAATAATCCGCGCGTCGGGGCAATGTTCCAGCACGGCGTCATTGACCAGATCATCGATCAACACCACATCCGCTTCCCTCAATGCCCGAACGGCCTTGAGCGTCAGCAACTCCGGATCACCAGGACCCGCACCCACCAGCCAGACTTTTGCGCTCATAGTGATTTCCTTCAATCGAAGAACATTCAGCCGTGAAATGCCAGAAACAACAGCACCAGATTGACCACCAACGACACCAGCGCCAATGTCCGCCAGACTTTCAGCGGCTCACGCTCCAGCAGTGGCCGAGGCCGCACGCTCAAACTGCGCCGTTCGCCCTGTTCCAATAGCAACAACCACTCTTCCGCCGTTTCAAAGCGCTGGCCCGGATCAGCCGCAACGGCGCGCTCCAGGCTTTGGGCGATCCACTCCGGCAAGTCGGGCCGGTAGCGACTGGCGCTGACCTGCACGCCAAAGCGTGGACGCTGGAACGCTTCGATTTCGCCGTAGGGAAAATGCCCGGTGAGCAGGAAATACAAGGTCACGCCCACCGCATACAGGTCCTGTTGCGGCGTCGGCAGGTCGCCGCGAAAGGCTTCCGGCGCGATATAACTGGGTGTTCCGGGCAGGGCCGAGGGCTGGTCTTCGGACAGGCCAGGGCAGTAGGCGAGACCGAAATCCAGCAGGCGTAACTCGCCATCGTCCCCCAGCAGCACATTCTCCGGTTTGATATCGCGATGGAGAATCTGCCGACGATGCAGCATGCCGACCGCCCGCAACAGGCGTTCGGCCAGGTCCAGCCATTGGGCCAGCGGCAGCGATCCGACCTGCTCATGCAGTTGCGCCAGGGTTGATCCGGCGTATTCCCGCATCACGTAGTACAAATGCTGACGCTGACTGGCGGCATGCACTTCAGGAAAATGCCGCCCGGCCACGCGCTTGAGAAACCATTCTTCCGACAGCAACGCCTGCCCAGCCAGGTGATCGTCGCGCAACGCGGCGGGCAGGGTTTTCAGCAGCCAGGGCTGTTGCTGCGCATCGCGTACCCGATAAAGCACTGACTGCTGACTCTGGCCGAGAACCCCTTCGACCTGCCAACCCTCGAAGGCCTGGCCCGGTTTCAAAGCCGGAGGCAGCGGCCATTGCTGCAAGTGAATCAAGGCATCGCCGATGCTCGTTTCACCGAGGGCATCGACCCGCACCAGCAAGGCGCTGGCGTTGTCCTGACTGCCGGCCAGGTGCGCGGCAGTGACCAGCGTCTGCGCAGCGCTGTGCAGATCCGGCTGATCACGCAGGATCGCCGCAATCGCCGTATCACCCAACACCGCCCAGATACCGTCGCTGAGCAGTACGAAACTCTCGTTGAGCCGAAGCTCGCCATCCAGAAAATCCAGCACCAGATGCTGATCCAGCCCTAAAGCGCGTTTGAGCACGTGCTGCATGCCCGGCTGGTCCCAGACGTGATCTTCGCTAACCCGCTGCAACGTCTCGGCGTGCCAGCGATAGACCCGGCAATCGCCGACATGCGCCAGAGTAAAACGCCTGCCGCGCATGACCAAGGCGCTGACGGTGGTCAGCAGCGGTTGCCCGCCGCCATTGGCCTGTAACCAGCGATTCTGCGCCAGCAGCAGGCGATCCAGTGCCTGCGCGACACCCCAGGTCTCCGGCGTGGCGTAGTAATCCAGCGCCAGGGCCTGCAAGGTCGAGCGAGCCGCCAGCCCGCCGTCGGCGCATTGGCTGACACCGTCGGCAATGGCAAACAGGTAGCCCTTGCTCGCTGCCAGCGCCGGGGCCGGGGTGACCAGGCGCAGAGCGTCCTGGTTTTCCTCGCGAGGGCCGATGGCGCTGGCTTCGGCGAAGCTCAGTTGCAGGCTCATGGCTGCCTCAGACCCGCGCAGCGGTCACGGCTGCCGAGCCCCAAGTGGTTCTCCAGCGACGTTTCACACCGTGCAGACCGAACCAAGCGAGGACGCCGAGGCTGGCGAACAACCACAACGCCAGCTGATAACTGCCAGTGCTTTGCTTGATCGCACCCATGCCGGCCGCGAGGGCGAAGCCACCGATGCCGCCGGCCATGCCGATCAGGCCGGTCATCACGCCGATTTCCCGACGAAAACGCTGCGGGACCAACTGGAACACTGCGCCGTTACCCGCGCCCAAACCGAGCATGGTGCAGACGAAAAGGGCCAATGCCGCGTAGGAACTCGGCAGATTGAAACCCACTGCGGCGATGCAGATCGCCGCCACCGTGTACATCCCCAGCAGGGTGCGAATGCCACCAAAACGGTCGGCCAGCGCGCCACCCAGCGGACGCATCAGGCTGCCGCCGAACACGCAGGCAGCGGTGTAATAGCCGGCAGTCACCGGGCTCAGGCCATATTGGTCATTGAAGTAGCCTGGCAGGGCGCTGGCGAGGCCGATGAAGCCGCCGAAGGTCACGCTGTAGAAAAACATGAACCACCAGCTGTCGCGGTCACCCAGCGCCTTGAAGTAGTCGGACACGGACTTGGCTTTCGGCCGTTCCGGGGCGTTTTTAGCCAACCAGGCGAACACGATCAGGGTCAGGATCAGCGGGATCAGGGCGAAGCCGAACACGTTGCTCCAGCCGAAAGCAGCCGCCAGGACCGGTGCGATCAGCGCCGCGAGCACGGTGCCCGAGTTGCCGGCCCCGGCGATGCCCATCGCTTTGCCTTGGTGCTGCGGCGGATACCACTGCGACGCCAGGGGCAGGGCGACGGCGAACGACGCGCCCGCCATGCCCAGGAACAGGCCCAGCAGCAGCGCTTGTTCATAGCTGTGGATGCCGAGCTTCCAGGCGCCGAACAGCGCACAGATGACGATCACCTGGCCAATCAGCCCGGCGGTTTTCGGCGACAGGCGGTCAGCCAACAGGCCCATCACGAAACGCAGCACGGCGCCGGCCAGAATCGGCGTGGCCACCACCAGGCCGCGCTGCTGGGTGGTCAGGTGCAGGTCGGCGGCAATCTGTACCGCCAGTGGGCCGAGCAGGTACCAGACCATGAAGCTCAGGTCGAAATAGAGGAAGGCCGCGAACAGTGTCGGGGTATGGCCGGATTTCCAGAAGCTTGAATTCATCGCGCACCTCAACTGATAGGAGTCTCGAACGGGAGTCATGCAGGTGGGGCGCCGAAGGGCCGCACCACCGGCCCCAGGCAATGGGGCCAAAACAAAAAAACGCCGCCACCTGATTCGCCAAGGGCAAATGAGGTGAGCGACGTCTTTGTCGTAGGTGGGGCAACCGCCGTTGGTTACCTGTACCGATTACATAGCCAAATCTGTGCCAACAGCCGAAACCGAGTCGCTGCCATTCGCGAGCAAGCCCGCTCCCACAAGGGAATTGAGTCGTACACAGATCAAATGTGGGAGCGGGCTTGCTCGCTAAGGCGATAGAACATTCACCGCAGAAATTCAGCCCAGCAACTCACTCATGGCAATAATCTGCTCCGCCACCTGAATCAGCTTCTGCTGGCGGCTCATGGCTTGGCGGCGCATGAGGGTGTAGGCCTCTTCCTCGTTGCAGTCCTTCATTTTCATCAGCAACCCTTTAGCCAGCTCGATGCGCTTGCGCTCGGCCAGTTGCTGGTCGCGGGCGTGCAATTGAGCGCGCAGGGCCTGGTCGCTTTCAAAACGCGCCATGGCCACGTCGAGAATCGGCTGCAAGCGTTGTGCGTGAATGCCTTCGACGATGTAGGCACTGACGCCGGACTTGATCGCCTGGCGCATCACATCGGGGTCATGCTCATCGGTAAACATCACGATGGGCCGCGGTTGATCGCGCGACACCAGCACCACTTGCTCCATCACATCACGGCTCGGTGACTCGGTATCGATCAGGATCACGTCCGGGCGCACCGTTTCGACGCGTGCGGGCAGGTCGATGGTCAGTCCGGATTCATCAATGACCTCGAACCCGGCTTCGGTCAGGGCGGCTTTCAGGCGTCCGACTTTTTTCGCCGTGTCGTTGATCAGCAGGATACGCAACATATTCGGTCTCCTGTCAGCGGCGGGCGAGAAGGGGCGAGCTGTCGCTCATGGCATGCAGCTTGAAACTGCGGGCGTAGCCGGCCGGGTCGGAACCGTCCCAGCGTTTGCCGTCGATCAGCTGGCTGCTGCGCATTTCCTTGCCCAAGGCAGCCACACCGACGGCGCTGGCGGCCTCTCGGTATAAGTCTAGTTGCTGCACCTGACGGGCTACCGCGAGGTAGTCCGGGTCGTCGCGCAGCAAACCCCAGCGGCGGAACTGGGTCATGAACCACATGCCATCGGACAAGTAAGGCAAGTTGACCTCGCCCTCACCATGGAAGCGCAACGCGTGCGGGTCTTGCCAGCGATTGCCCAGACCGTCGGCATAGTCGCCGAGCAAGCGCGGTTCAATGCAATCGAGTGGTGCATCGAGGTAGTGCGGCGCGCTCAGCAGTTGCGCGGTGCTGCGGCGATTCTCCGGGCTTTGTTCGATGAAACGGCTGGCCTGCAGAATCGCCATCACCAGCGCCCGGGCGGTGTTGGGGTATTGCTCGACGAAGGCGCGGGTGCAGCCGAGGACTTTTTCCGGGTGATCGGGCCAGATGGTCTGGGTCGTCGCCAGGGTGAACCCGAGGTTCTGTTTCACCGCGCTGGCGGACCACGGCTCACCGACGCAGAAGCCGTCGATGCGCCCCGCCTGCAGGTGCGCGACCATTTGCGGCGGCGGCACCACCACGCTGTCGACATCCTGTAATGGATGAATACCCTGACTCGCGAGCCAGTAATACAGCCACATGGCGTGGGTGCCGGTCGGAAATGTCTGGGCGAAGGTGAGTTTTGGGCGAGTTTGGTGCACGTGCCGATCCAGTGCCTCAGGACTGGTCACGCCCAGGGCCTGCAAGCCATGGGAAAGGTTGATGCTCTGACCGTTCTGGTTCAGGCCCATGAGCACGGCCATGTCGGTGGGCGCGACGCCACCGATGCCCAAATGCACGGCGTAGATCAAACCGTAGAGGCTGTGGGCGGCGTCGAGCTCGCCGCTGACCAGTTTGTCCCGCAGATTCGCCCACGACGACTGGCGCTTCAGGTTCAGCGTCAGGCCGTAGGGCTGGGCGAAACCTTGCGTCGCCGCGACCACCACCGAGGCGCAGTCGCTCAGGGCCATGAAGCCGAGGTTGATTTCGGTCTTTTCCGGGGCATCGCTGCCGTTGACCCAGGCCAATGGGCCGGCTGATGGTTCATTCATCGCGTCTTCACCTTGCAAAAAAAGGCGTCGTCCCAGGTCCCTGCGCGAGCAAAGCCGGGTGACGACGCCATTGTCCTTCCACTCATCCCGCCGTTGGCACGAGTGCTGATGCCGTTTGCCGGTGCAAGGCATATGCCAGCCCGGGTTTCATCAGCTTTCCATCAAGATTGAAAGGGCCACGCCTTTCATCCTGACGACCGTTACCACACGAGTCGCCACAGGAGGTAAGCGTGCAGATCGATCGACTTTTCGCGACACCCGTGCCTGACGTACGCCGGGACGAGCAGGTGATGTTCGTGCGGGCCGCCGAGCAGGCGCTATGCCTGACATTTGCCAGTGGCGCGTTGTGCTGCTGTCTGCCAGCAGGCTGGCAAGGGCTGTTGGCGGTGCGCGGCGAGTTTGAAATGACCGGCGGCGCCGGTGCGCAGATTCTGCCGATGCCCGAAGCGTCCCTGGTGAAACTGCAAGTGTTTATCGACCTGGGCGGCGCATTGATCGGCCAAGGCCCACGCCCGACGTCCTGGGCGGCACTGGGTGTGTGTTACGAGACCCTCGATTCCGACAAGAAGCTGGAGCGTTGGTACATCGAACAGGCCTTGCGTGGCGGCGTGTCGTACCGGGCCTTTGCCAGTGTATTGCGGCACAACGAGAACTATTGGCTGGTGCGGTTTCTGCTGGAGCAGGGCGCGAGCAGCGAAAAGCTGACCTGGCTGGCGCAACGCTATGGCGTGTCGGTGTCGCACTTTCGGCGATTGTGCCGACAGGCGCTGGGCGGTGCGACCAAGCCAGCATTGCGCGACTGGCGCACGGCCCAGGCACTGCTGAGCATGAGCCTGGAAGATCGTTCCTTGACCGATGTGGCGCTGGCGTTCGGCTACGCCTCTTCATCGCACTTCTCCAAAGAAATTCGCGAGCGGGTGGGTTTCGCACCCAGCAGGCTGGCGGATATCACGCACCTTTCAGGCAAGTAAGTCGATGATTTTTCGTTTCCTCCCTCTGCGCTTGGCACCCACGCTGCTCAGCGGTTTGCTGGTGCTCACGCCGCTCCCGACGCTGGCCCTGGCTGACAGTTATGTGGCGCGTGAACAGAGCCTGCGCACGTTTTTCGCTGAGTTGTCCGGGCCACTGGGTAAACCGGTGATTGTCAGCAAAGCGGCCGCCGCGAAGAAAATCTCGGGCGAGTTCGACTTGAGTTCGGCACAACGCACCTTCGAGCGAATTGCCGGACAAATGGGCCTGATCTGGTACAGCGATGGCCAGGCGATTTATTTGTACGATGCCGTAGAACTGAAAAGCTCGGTGGTGTCGCTACAGACCCTCACGGTGGCCAAGCTCCAGGCTTTCCTGCAGCGCTCCGGCTTGCACGACAGCCGCTATCCGTTGCGCCATGACGGCCTGCGCACGTTCCATGTTTCCGGGCCGCCGATGTATGTCGACCTGATTCTGCAAGCCGCGCAACTGATGGATAACCAGCGTTCGGAGCTATTGCTGGGCAAGCAGCAGATCGGCGTGATCCAGGTGCAAAACACCTTTGTCGGCGACCGAAAATACGAATTGCGTGACGACAAAGTGACCATTCCCGGCCTGGCCACGGTCATTGAGCAGTTGCTCAGGGGCGAGAAGGACGGGCTGGAGCCGACAGTCGCCAGGCCCTTTGCACCGAACCGTCCCGGCGTGATGCCGGAGTTTCCTCTGGAAGGCCTGGCCACCTCGCCGTCTGCTCAGGATCCGGCCGCGCCGCGAATCCTGGTGCGGGAAATGGCCGCCGGCAACATCCGCGTCGTCGCTTATCCCGACACCAACAGCTTGTTGGTCAAGGGGCTGCCGGAGCAGGTGCGCTTCATCGAGAACCTGGTGGCCGTCCTCGACCAGCCCAAGCGGCATGTCGAGTTGTCGCTGTGGATCATCGACCTGCACAAAGACGAACTCAATCAGCTGGGTATCAATTGGCAAGGTTCGGTCAAGGTCGGCGGGCAGTTCGCCGCCTCGCTGAATGCGGGTTCGGCGACCACCCTTGATGGCGTCTCGTTTGTCACTCAGGTCATGGCGCTGGAGCGCACCAACCGGGCGAACGTGGTCGCCAGGCCGGTGATCCTGACGCAGGAAAATGTGCCAGCAATCTTTGACAACAACCGAACGTTTTACGCCCCGCTGGTGGGCGAGCGCAGTGTCGATCTGCAACACGTGACCTACGGCACCCTGGTGAGCGTGCTGCCGCGTTTCGCCAGGGCCGACGAGATCGAAATGTCGCTCAACATCGAAGACGGCAACGAAGTCGAAAAAACCGGCGAAGGCGAGCACCCGAGCGCGTTGCCGACGGTCGGGCGGACGCGCATCAGCACCGTGGCGCGGGTGCCGCAGGGCAAGAGTCTGCTGGTCGGCGGCTTTACCCGCGATGACCACAGCGAGCAGATCGGCCGGATACCGGTACTGGGTTCGATTCCCTGGATTGGCCGACTGTTCAGCTACCGACAGAACCGTTCGGCGAACACCGTGCGCGTATTTTTGATCCAGCCCAAAGAGATCATCAGCGCGCTGGAACCTGCTGACATTGACCCGGGATCGCGCTTGATGACCCCCGAGCAGCATGAACGGGTGCGTCGTGCCTACTTACGTGCGGAACAACGCTGATGCTGCCGATTGGCGCCATGGGTGGGCGCGCCGCCCAGGCACGGCTGAATACGGAAAAGGCCGCCGCGCAACCGCAGCCGCAACCCGATGCGCAGATTGACCTCGACGAAAGCGGCACGGCCGCTACCGCGCAGCGGTTTGTGCAGATCAGTGACGAAATGTCGGCGGCATTGGCGCAATTTCGTGGTCGGCGACATTTTGAATTCAAGTCCGAGTCCCTGACCGATAACTTCGAAAAAGTCCTCGAAGACGACACCGTGCCCAAGGCCCGGCAAGTGCTGAGTCTGGCGCGGCTGGGGGACAAGCCGATCGCCTGGTTGCTGCAGATGGCGCGTAGCCTGTTTGCGGATGACAGTGACCTGGCATTGGTCCTGCGCGAACTGTTGCGTCGTAAAAAACTCGACGCCGGCACCCGTCAACGGCTTGAAACGCTGTTGCAAACAGTGGTCGCCCAAGGCTCGCCGAAACGCATGAAAGCCGGGATCAACGCCGCGCTGAAAGCCAGGTTGTTCGGCAAGACCATGGCCGTGCGGGCCGGCATATTGCGCGAAACCTACCGGGACTTTCTCGAATCCGATGACGGCCCCGTCAGTTGCTACGAGGACTGGGTGGCGTTGTTCGGTCCCACACAACGCATGACTGTGCTGGCCTTTATCGAAGCCGCGTTGCTGACCGATATCGATGCCCAGGACCCCAGTTGCTCACGGGCCGAATTTGGCCAGTTGCTGATCAAGTTGACCGACCTGAAACGGCTGCGTTCGGCGGATGGTTTGTTTATCGCCGGCATGCTCGGCGATGAACTGGTCTGCCGCCACAACCCCGAAGAAATCGATTGGCTGGTGTTTCTCTTCGGCCTGTTGCGCTACCCCGATGAGCTCGACCAATTGTTGCTCGGCGTGTTGGGCGAAAGCGTCCTGCTGAGCGCGCACCGCGAGCGCTCGGCGCTGCTGCACGTGGTGCGTCGGCTCAGCCTGCAATTGCCGTTCGAGCTGTTTCCCGATGATGCGGCGCCCTTGCGGCTGGCGCAGCAGTTCATCCATCTGGCGGACATCGCCTTCGCCCAGGAATGCATCGAGCGGCGACGTCCCGCCGCTGACGCCTGAGTTTCCAAGGACCCTGATTTCCCATGCTCAATCAATTTCTGCGCAACGTCAGTGCGCGCCCCGAGCTGCTAATCCTGTCGCTGATGGTGATGATCATCGCCATGCTGATCATTCCACTGCCAACCGCGCTGGTGGATTTTCTGATCGGCTTGAACATCGTTATTTCGCTGTTGATCTTCATGGGCTCGTTCTACATCGAACGTATCCTCAGCTATTCGACGTTCCCGGCCTTGTTGCTGTTGACCACGCTGTTTCGCCTCGCGTTGTCGATCAGCACCAGCCGGCTGATCCTCAGCCAGGCCGATGCCGGAGACATCATCGCGTCGTTCGGCGAGTTCGTGATCGGCGAAAGCCTGGTGGTGGGCTTCGTGATTTTTTCGATCGTCACGATTGTCCAGTTCATCGTGATCACCAAGGGCTCGGAGCGGGTTGCCGAGGTCGCGGCGCGCTTTTCCCTGGACGGCATGCCGGGCAAGCAGATGAGTATCGATGGTGACCTGAAAGCAGGTGCAATCGATGCCGAAGAGGCGCGTGAAAAGCGCAGCACCCTGGAACGCGAAAGCCAGTTGTATGGTTCTTTCGACGGCGCGATGAAGTTCATCAAGGGCGATGCGATTGCCGGCATCATCATCATTTTTGTCAACTTCATCGGTGGCATGGCCATCGGTGTCGGGCAGATGGGCATGGACATGTCCACGGCGTTGTCGACCTACACGTTGCTGACCATCGGTGATGGTCTGGTGGCACAGATTCCGGCGCTGCTGATCGCCATCGGTGCCGGTTTCATCGTTACCCGGGTCAACGGCGATGACAGCAACCTGGGCCGCAACATGCTTGCCCAGATGTTGGGCAACCCGTTCGTGTTGGGCGTGACCGCACTGCTGGCGGTCGGGGTTGGCCTGTTGCCGGGCTTTCCTCTGATGACCTTCCTGTCGATTGCCGCCGCCTTGGGCCTGGTGGTTTATTTTCGGCATCGCAAGGCCTCCAGAGCCGTCGGCCAGGCCGCTGAACCCCGCTCGGCGGCGTCAATGCCAGGCGAGGCGCCATCCGAGTTGGGCTTGCTGGAAGACGTGGACAACGTCGCCACACAAACCATCCCCTTGATGCTGCTAGTGCCCACCGCGCGCCTGGACGAATTGACGAGTGCCCGTTTGGCGGCCCGTTTTCGCAGCCAGTTTTTCGTTGATTACGGACTGCGCATACCCGAGCCGGAATTGCGTTCCAGCGATGCCTTGCCGGCCCATCAAGTGGCCGTGCTGATCAACGAAGTGCGCGCCGATCAGTTCGACATCCATTTCGATCACTGGCGTCTGCTCGACTATTCGCCAGAGCTGGAGCCCCTGGGTTTTGCACTGGTGCGCGGCACCGACAGCAATCGGCTGGGCGGTGTCTGGATCACGGCCGCCGACAAGGAACGGGTGCAGCAATTGGGTTACCAACTGCGCCCGGCCTATGACGAATGTTATCGCTGTCTGGTGACGTTGCTGGCGCGCAACATCACCGAGTTTTTCGGGGTGCAGGAAACCAAGCAACTGCTCGATGAGATGGAAAGTCACTACCCCGATTTGCTCAAAGAGGTCTACCGCCACGTCACCGTGCAGAAGATCGCCGAGGTGCTGCAACGGCTGATTGGCGAGCGGATTTCGGTGCGCAACATGAAGCTGATCCTGGAGTCGCTGGCGCATTGGGCGTCGCGTGAAAAGGACGTGATCGCCCTGGTCGAGCACGTGCGCGGCGCGATGGCCCGCTACATCAGCAACAAGTTTGCCCATGGCAATGACTTGCGCGTGCTGCTGCTGTCGCCGGAATTCGAAGACGTGGTGCGCAAGGGCATTCGGCAAACCTCCGGCGGCAGTTTCGTCAATCTGGAACCGGCTGAATCGGAAGAGCTGATCGACCGCCTCAGTGTCGGTCTGGAGAGCCTGCACATTCCGCACAAGGACATGGTGGTGCTGTGTTCGATCGATGTGCGGCGCTACATCAAAAAACTGATCGAGGGGCGTTTCCGCGAACTGGACGTGATGTCGTTCGGCGAAATCTCCGAAACCATCTCGGTCAATGTCATCAAGACGCTATAAGGAATCGCTGCACATGAGACAGGTGGATATTGCCGGGCTGCTGCGTGAAGCGCTGGTGCACAGCGGCTGCACAGGCAAGCAGTTGGGCCACTTCGACAGCCACAGCACCATTGAAATGCAGATGAAGGAGATGCCCAACATCAATGTGGGCACCGTCGACGCCGACGTGTGGATCTGGGCGCCGATAATGGAAATCGGGCCTGGGCAGTTGAACCATTGCGCTGTCGATCTGTTGCAGTTTTTGCTGCAGGGCTGTCCGTGGTCCCGCAGTGGGCAGTTGCACCTGTGCGAGGTTCAGGGGCAGCTCGAATTGCGGTTGTTGAGCAACGAACAAGCCTTGTGCGATGCCGAGCATTTTGCCCAGGCGCTGGACCACTTTGTGGCGGCGATTGAACAACTGTGCGGCATTCTGCGCCAATGAACGGGCGGCTGGAACGATGTGCCGCCCATCCTTTGCGATTGAGCGGCCCACTGCTCGAAGCGAATCTGTTCGACGTGGTGATCGGTGAGGTGTGCGAGGTCCGTCAGCACTGGCGCTCACCGCAGCTGGCGGCCAGGGCGCAAGTGATCGGGTTCAAGCCCGGGGTTGTGCTGCTCAGTTTGCTCGGGGAGGCCCGAGGGCTTTCCCGTGAGTCGATGATCGTGCCCACGGGCTCGGTGTTGCGACTGACCTGCAGTGACGCGTTGCTCGGCAGTGTGGTTGATCCGCACGGCAAAATCGTCGAACGACTGGTGCCTTCGACGGCCGTTCATGAGCAGGATTATCCGGTCGACGCCGACCCGCCGCCGTACCATCAGCGCCGGCCGGTGGCCGAGCCGTTGATGACCGGCGTGCGTGCCATCGATGGCTTGTTGACCTGTGGCATCGGTCAGCGCATCGGTATTTTTGCCGCTGCCGGCTCCGGCAAGACGTCGTTGATCAACATGCTGATCCAGCACACCGAGGCGGACGTATTCGTCATTGGCCTGATTGGCGAGCGGGGCCGTGAAGTGACTGAATTCATCGAGCATCTGCGGCAATCGGACAAGCGCTCGCGGTGCGTGGTGGTGTTCGCCACGTCGGATTTTTCATCGGTGGATCGCTGCAACTCCGCGTTGCAGGCCACGGCCATCGCCGAGTATTTCCGCGACCAGGGCAAGCGCGTGGTGCTGTTGCTCGACTCGCTGACCCGTTACGCGCGGGCGCGTCGCGACCTGGCCCTGGCCGCCGGTGAAGCGCCGGCCCGTCGCGGCTATCCGGCTTCGGTTTTTGATGCCTTGCCACGCTTGCTCGAACGACCGGGGGTGACCGCCACCGGCAGCATTACCGCCTGGTACACGGTGCTGCTGGAAAGCGACGATGAACCGGACCCGATCGCCGAGGAGATTCGCTCGATTCTCGACGGGCATATCTATCTCAGTCGCACCCTGGCCGCCAAAGGCCATTTCCCGGCGATCGATGTGCTGCGCAGCGCCAGCCGCGTGGCCGCGCAAGTGACCGAACCCAGCGCACAACAGTTGGCGTCTCAGACCCGCGAACTGATGGCCTGTCTTGAGCGCTTGCAGGTGTTCCTCGACCTGGGGGAATACACCCCGGGTTCCAACGCGGTCAACGATCACGCCATGCAGCGCCGCGATGCCCTGAGCGATTGGCTGCGCCAGCCCACGAGCGAATGCAGCGCGCCTGCCGAAACGCTGCGGAGGCTCGATGAACTCATTACCTGAAATGCGTCGCTTGCTGGGGTTCAGCGAGTTTCGCCAGCAACGTCACGAGCAAACGCTGCGGCGTACGCAGCAGCAGTTGCAACCGCTGATGGCCCAGCAGTCGAGCCTCGATGAACACGAGGCCTCGTTGCAAACCCTGCTGGCCAGTCATCGTGCGCAAGCGTGCCTGTTGGATCGCGGGCAACTCCTGACATTGCTGCGTCGGCAGGCCGTCATCCGCCGACAAATTCAAATGGTGCGCCTGGAGCGTGAGCGCGTAGCGCAGCAATGCGCTGAGCTGCATCAAACGCTTCACGAGCAGCGTGAGCAGTTGCGCTTCTTGCAGCGCAAGCATGGCAAGTACCAGCAGTCTTTTGAGCAGCTGTCGCGCACACACCGACTCGAAGCGGTGCGCCGAGAGGAACGGGAGATAGAAGACATGATGGGAGTGCGACGATGATTGAAGTTTCTGTGATTCCACGGCTGCCGGTTCAGCCGGTGGAGCCTGACTTTGATGTACCGATGGATGAGCTTGAAGAAAGCCTTGTACCGGTTGAAGAGGATCAGTTGCCGCAAGGTGTGCTCGATCTGCTTGCAATGCTGATGCTGCCTCATCGGCCAATGGCAGCGGCGGGGAGCAGGGAGCCGCAACTGTCGGCCGCCCCTGCAAAGGGTGAAGGCACCGACAGGCATTTGCCACGCCTGGATGCTCAGACGGTTGCGCTGAATCAGCGACCGGCTCTGTTGTTCAGTGCATTGCTGCAACGCCCGATCGTGCAGCCTATGGCAATTGCCGCCCCGGCGGTGATGCGAATCGCAAGTTCCGAGGTGTCGCTGCCGGTCATCGATCAGTCCTCGCGCTTGCCGGAAATAGCGTCGACCGAGCGACCGTCGATCCCGGTTGAGCCGATGTCGACCGATCAGCCATCGCCGTCCATCGAAGAGGCCATTCCTGTCAGCGATCTTGAGCTGCGCACCGGGCAATCCAGCGTTCAGGTCGCGCGTAATGCGCCACCGGTAGCGCTGCCTGTAGCGGCTCAAACCACAGCCCCGTTATCCACGCTTCTGCCGGAAGTGACGATGGAAGACGTCGCGGGTTCGTCCCGTGATTTCCTGCAGATCCCGTTCAACAAAGGCACCGTCAGCGGACAAGTGACGATTACCCGAACGCCCGGTGAGTCGGCGCAGAACCTGGTGCTCAGTCCAAGCTCCGTGCAGATCTTCGAGCAACTCGAGAGGCCTTTTGAGCTGGCGCGAGAACCTGGCTGGCAGCTCACCGACAGCGGTGATGAGCAACAGCAGCACGGGTCGCGTCAGGCGCCGGACGATGACGAGTCAGAGCAGCAGGAACACCTGGCATGACAGCGCTGAATGTGCGCCGCGTAAACACGCTGACGCAGGCCCGCACGCAGGTGGTTCAACGTTGGCGGCGGGCCGGTCATTGCGCGGGTCTGGGGCAGCCGGAGGGGCCGCAGGGCTATCTGCGTTTCTCGGCCAGCGGCGAGCGGGGGGACTGGCGGGGGCTGGTCCTGGCCCGTGACTGGCTGCATCGCTCGCTGCCGCAGTTGCAATCATTGCTGGCGGTTGAGTGCCCCCAGGCGAGTATCGCCGGGTTATTCCGAACGGTGCCGCGACCTTTGGACCTGACGGTGGACGAGCTGCATTACCGGGAACTGGCGGACGTCGAGTTGATCGATTCGGCGGTCATCAAGGCGCAGGCAATACCGTGGCTCGACACCGCACAAGGGCGGTTATGGGTGACGGATTTACCCCCGCAGCGCCTTTCGCAACAGGCGTCGGAATGGCAGTCATGGCTGGCCGATCTGCCGCAGCGTCTGCAACTCATTCTGGGCGTCAGCTACCTGAGGCACTCCCGTTGTGAACGGCTTGGGCGCGGCGACGTGTTGTTGATCAGTGAGTCGACTCGCCAGTGTTGGCTGGCCGATCGAAGCATTGGCGTGTTCACTTTTATCGAAGAGGGTTTACGTATGGAGTTGGCACCTGCCGATTCACCCGCGCAGGCTGAGACCGAACAGCCGGTCAGTGCCGACTTGAACCATTTGCCGGTTCGTCTGGAGTTCGTTCTGGCGACGCATGACATCACGCTCGGCGAATTGGCGGCCTTCGTTTCCGGTCAGGCCATACCGCTGGCCACGGATGCGGCACAGCGCATCGAAGTCCGCGCCAACGGCAAGACGGTGGCTCGCGGGGAGCTGGTCCAGCTGGATGAACAACTGGGCGTCGAGTTGCTTGAGGTCTGTCGGAACACGCTATCGGAACCCCGCGATGAATGACGTCTCGCTGATCGCGCTGCTGGCATTCGCGTCATTGCTGCCGTTTCTGGTGGCGGCCGGCACCTGCTACATCAAGTTTTCCATCGTGTTCATCATCGTGCGCAATGCGCTGGGGTTGCAGCAGGTTCCGTCGAACATGGCCCTCAATGCGATTGCGCTGATGCTGGCGATTTTCGTGATGACGCCGGTGATGAAACAGGGCTACGACTATTACAAAGTCGAGCAGGTGGCCTTCACCGACATCGAGTCGGTGGTGAATTTCGCCGAGAACGGCCTGGGCGGGTACAAGGCGTATCTGCGCAAGTACACCGACCCGGAATTGGCCCTGTTTTTCGAACGTGCGCAAGCGATCCAGAACGAAACCGACGCAGGCCCGTCCGCCGATGAAGAACTCGAGCCGTCACTGTTTTCGCTGTTACCCGCCTACGCGCTGAGTGAAATCAAGAGTGCGTTCAAGATCGGGTTCTATCTGTATCTGCCGTTCGTGATTGTCGACCTGGTGATCTCCAGCATCCTGCTGGCGCTGGGCATGATGATGATGAGCCCGGTGATCATTTCGGTGCCGATCAAACTGGTATTGTTTGTGGCGCTGGACGGTTGGGCGCTGCTGTCCACCGGGCTGGTCAAGCAATACCTGATCTTGCTGACATGAGGGCCGGTCAATGAATGATCTGGTGTATGCCGGGAACAAAACCCTGTACCTGATTCTGCTGATGGTGGCGTGGCCGATCATTGTCGCGACGGTGGTCGGCCTGGTGGTCGGGTTGGTTCAGACCGTGACCCAGTTGCAGGAGCAGACCCTGCCGTTCGGCTTCAAACTGTTGGCGGTCGCGGCCTGCCTGTTCCTGCTCTCCGGTTGGTACGGCGAAACCTTGCTTGATTTCAGCCGTGAAGTCATGCGCCTGGCGTTGAGTTAGATCGATGTCGGTGACGCTGTTTTTCGATCTGTACGCCTTGCTCGCCGCCGCGGCGGTGGGCGTCGCGCGCCTCGCGCCGATTTTTTTCATGCTGCCGTTCTTGAACAGCGGGGTGCTGACAGGTGCACCGCGTCAGGCCGTGATCGTGCTCGTGGCGCTGGGGTTCTGGGCGTATGTCGGGGTGCCGTTGCCGCGCCTCGACGGGTTGGCGTTTTTTGGGCTGTTGCTGCGTGAGGCCGGCATTGGCGTATTGCTAGGGTGCCTGCTGTGCTGGCCGTTCTGGGTACTGCATGCCATGGGCAATCTGATCGACAACCAGCGCGGTGCGATGCTCAGCAGCACGGTCGACCCGGCCAACGGTGTCGATACCTCGGAGCTGGCGAACTTTCTTCAGTTGTTTGCCGCAGCGGTCTACCTCGAAGGCGGCGGCATGCTGCTGATGCTGGAAACCGTCGGCCAGAGTTACCTGATCTGCGCGCCAGCGAACAGCTGCGAGCTGCACGTGCAACCGATATTCAGTCTGCTCGATGCCCTGGTGAGCAAAACCCTGGTGATCAGCGCGCCGGTGGTGGCCACGTTGTTGGTCAGCGAAGCGCTGCTGGGATTGCTCTCGCGGTACGCGCCGCAGATGAACGCGTTTTCGGTGTCGTTGACGATCAAGAGCCTGGTGGCGCTGGTGGTACTGATGCTGTATTTCGGCGTGCACCTGCCGGATGAAGTCCTGCGCATGGGCTCCAAGTCCCAGACGCTGGAGCACTACCTGAATGTCGACGGGGAGGGTGACGATGTCGTCCAGCGCCTCGAAGACTGAGAAGCCCACGGCCAAGCGTCTGCGCGATGCCTCACGCAAAGGGCAGACGTTCAAGGCCAAGGACCTGGTGATCACCTGCCTGACCCTGTGCGGCATCGCTTACATGGTCTTCAACAGCTCGCTGCTGGACCTCATGGAAGTCTACCGGCGCATCATCGCCAGTGACTTCGATGCCGACTTGCAAAAGTACTCGGCGATGCTGGTGCTGGTGGGACTCAAAGCGTTGTTGCCGCTGCTGTTGGTGTGTGTCTTGACCAGCGCGTTGCCGGCGATGCTGCAAAGCGGTTTCGCCATCGCCAGTGAAGCCTTGAAACTGAATCTCGGTGCGTTGAATCCGATCAACGGGTTCAAAAAACTGTTCAGCATGCGCACGGTCAAGGACACGGTCAAAGCGCTGCTTTACCTCGGCAGTTTCGCCATGGCGCTGTGGATCGTCTGGGTCACGCAAAAGCATTTGCTGTTTGGCCAGCTGTTCGTTCAGGCGCCGGATCTGTTCGCGATCTGGGGGCATTTGCTGTTGGTGCTGGTGGTGACTTTTCTGGGCTGCATCCTGCTGATCGTGGTGCTGGATGCGCTCTGCGAATACTGGCTGTTCATGAAAGACCAGATGATGGACAAGGACGCGGTCAAGCGCGAACACAAGGAGCAGGACGGCAACCCGGAAATCAAGGGCCGTCGTCGTGACTTGCACCGGGAACTGCTGTCGGAGCAGGTCAAGTCCGATGTGCGCAGCTCGCGGATGATCATCGCCAACCCGACCCACATTGCCATTGGTGTGTATTTCCGCCCGGAAATCACCGTGCTGCCGTTCATCTCGTTGATGGAAACCAACCAGCGCGCACTGGCGGTTCGAGCGTATGCCAAGGAGGTGGGTGTGCCGGTGATCAACGACATCGCACTGGCCCGGCGGATCTTCAAGACCCACCAGCGCTACAGCTTCCTCCAGGTGCAGGAGATCGAAGAAGTCCTGCGCCTGCTGATCTGGCTCGAACAAGTCGAACAAGCCTGCCCCCCCTATTCCTATTCCCTCCCAACGCTGGCATGAGCGCAATTTGGCAGCGTGCTCAGCAGCGCTTTGGCTCAATGCATTCGTCAGCAGTGCTGACGTTTTTTCAGGAGTGTGGCCGATGAGTCGCGACAAAAAACAAGATGAACAGGTAGCCCTTGACGTCGTGGATGCAGTGCTCGGCGGAGCGGCGTTGAAGGATGTGCAGGGCATCAGCGACGAGCAGATGAACAGCCTGTACGCCTTCGCTTACCAGTTCTATGAGCAGGGTCGACTGGACGATGCCGAGAAGTTCTTTCACTTCCTGTGCATCTACGATTTTTACAACAGCGATTACTGGATGGGACTGGCTGCGGTGCACCAGCTCAAGCAGCACCACCAGAAGGCAATCGACTTGTACGCCATCGCTTTCGCCCAGGGCAAGAACGACTATCGACCGATGTTTTACACCGGTCAATGTCAGTTGGCCCTGGGCAGGATCGGCAAGGCCAGGTTGTGTTTTGAATACGTGCTCGAGCGCGCTTCGCAAGACGATCTGCGCCTGCAAGCCCAGGTCTATCTCGACACATTGGGCCACATGGAAAAGCACTCTTCAGAGGATGAACAATGAGCGAAATCAGAAACGTATCAACCCCGGTGTTTCAGGGCAACCTGAGCCGTACCGAGGCGTTTGAAATCTATGGCAAGGCCGCGAGCCAGGCCGCTCGAACGGCAGAGTTTCAGAAGGCGGGCCAAGAGGCCCTCGCCGGTCTGATGTCGGTGAACTATGAATCCGGGGAACACAGCAAATCCGCCGGGAGCACGGGAAGGCCGCAGCTGCAGGCGCCAGTGGTGCGCAAGGACGGCAAAGAATTGGAAGGTGATCTGTTCACGCTGTTGATGGCGATGATCAGCGAGTTGCTGGGTACGGTCGAAGTCAACAAGCTGAAAAGTCGTCTGGCCATGCTGTTGAGCATGGCCGGCGCGAAACAACAGGGGCATGAAAAACTCGCGGCTGAATACGCGGCGGCCGTCGAGGCACTGGAAACGGCCGAGGGCGCGGTAGGCAGCAGCCAGGAACACCTCGATCAGTTGCAAGCGTGGGTCCGGCAGGTCCAGGGGCTACTGAGTGAAAGCGAAGCGCGCCTGGCAGAGTTGGACCCGGAGTCACCTGAATATGCGCGCGAACTGGCGCGGCGTGATCAGCTCAAAGTCGACCTGACAGGCCACACCCAGACGCTGCAAAAGGCCACCGATGCTCACCTGAAACTGATCGAGATCGCCAACACCTGCGCCAAAACCCTGGCCGTTGTCGCCGCGAAAGTCCAGGAGGCCGGCCTCGGCGGTTCCTCCATCAAGGACTCGAATGAGAAGGCCCTGAGCAGCAGCGCACAGGCACTGCTGAACCGGCTGAAGGTTATCGAGCTGTTGGGCGAGGCGGCGCAGAACAAGGAGGAACTCAGTCAGGAGTTGTTCCAGGAGCTGCAAGCCAAACTTCAGGCACACATGGAACTTGAGTCGGAAAAGTACCTGGAAGAGGTCCGTAAAGCCGAAGCGCTGCAGAAGACCATGGGCTGTATCGGCGCCATCGTCGGTGCGTTGTTGACCGTGGCGACCATCGTCGCTGGCGTGCTGACCGCTAACCCGGTGCTGATCGCGGTGGGCGTGATTGGCGCGGCAGTGATGATTGCCGATGCGGTGACCAAGGAGGTTACGGGGACCTCGTTCATGGCCGAGGCCATGAAACCGCTGACCACGGTGATGCAGGCCGCCATCAAGTTGTTCACCGAGATCTACGCCAAGGTGTTGACTACAATTTTGCGCGATTCGGAACTCGCAGAAGACATCGCGCGAATCGCCGGCATGATCGCGGGAATTGCCTCCACGCTTGCAGCTGTTGCGTTGGTCGCCATCGTCGGGGTTCAGGTGATCGGGCCAATCGTCGGTGCCATTGCCTCGAAACTGGCGTCGGTGGTGGCTCAAGCGGCGCCGGCTGCGGTGCAAGTGGCCAAGCAGATGGCTTCATCGGTCGGCAACTCGCTGACGCAACTGCTGACCCAGCTGCGCGGTTTCATTTCCAACGATGCCGTGTCCCTGGCCCGCTACGCCGCCAACCTCGAAATCGCCCAGGCGGTTACCGAGTTCAGCAACGTGGCCGTGCAGGGCGGGCTGCAGATCAAAAGCGGCGAGCATCAGGCCCAGGCTGCCGAGCACTTGGCCGACGTGCGGGTGCGCATGGCAATCAGCGAAGAGATCACTGGCTACCTGAGTCGCCTGGTCGAGGACTACGGCACGGCACTGCGGGACAGAACCCGGCAGATCGAACAGGTTTTTGCCGATATGCAGCGCAGTCATTCGGTGAGCCTGCAAATGGTTCGGCATGTTTGAATCCAAAGATAAAAGGAATTTTTGATGAGCTTTATTCTCCCATCGGTCGGGAAACCACCCGCGGCATTACCCCACGATCCGGTCAACGATGCCGGCCTGAGCGAAGTGATTGCCCAGGACCTGTTTTCAAAAGAACTCAAAGGCAAGCGCCTTTCGGATACGGCATTAGTCGACCAGATTGTGCACAAGCAAATACTCCAGAACGGTGACTCGCCAGCGTCTATTGCCATGGAGCTTGATGATGCGATTAACGCCAGACAGCTGGGTGAATCGGATTGGCAAGACTTCGTCGCGGCGTCGGTGCACGTCAACGATGAAGTGCGCAACGACCTGATCTTTGACCCGGGCGCGTGGGAAAAGCACGCCAACGTATTGGTCGCCGCGATCATCGCGCTGAACATCTCCCGCGTCGCCAATGCTCAACTGCGCGGGCATTTCAGTGTCATGGCCGCTGACGCTGCCAAGGCCCAGGGCGCCGCCATTGTCGAGTCGGGCAAGGCTGCACTGAACAGCGCCATCACTGCGGCCGTGGTGTCCGGTGCCATCGCCGGTTTTGCCATGGTCAAGACCTTTCAAGGTCAAGGGTTGAAGCACGCGGACATCAACCTGCACAAGCGCAACGCCCTCGATGCCAATAACATTGCCGGCGACCTCGGTCAGCATGGCAAGCGCGATGACTGGAACCCGGAAACGACCTACAAAATCAAGACGCTCGATGATTACGGCCGTGTAATTACAGTTGATTTCAAACCCAAGGGGGCAACCCTGACGCCTAAGGAGCAGGCCTGGTTCGACGGGGAAATCCGCAAGGCGCAGACGATGGAGAAGACCTCCGACTGGCTAAGCCTGGCGAACGCCAGAGGCATCGACAAGAAACTCGAAATCGGCCGTGCGCTTAACGCCATGTCGATGAGCATGAGTCAGGTGGTCTCCAACATGGTGCGCATGACCGAGCATGCGGCGCGGGAGAAAGAGGTCCTGCAGCAAAGTGCGCAGAACACCCAGAAGAGTTTGAGTGACGAAGTCGGCCAGAAAGACTCGGCCGAAGCCGCGCTGCTGCAAAAGCTGATGGACATGGTGATGCAGCTTTTCCAATCCCGTGCTGATGTGATTCGCGCGATAACGGCTTGAGTGGGGGAAACAACTTGGAAATTATCAAATTCACCGCGATGCCAGCTCAATCATTGGCAACGATCAAGGTTGTCACTGATGTTCCGTCGGCTGTTGAAACACCGCCCGAGGTACACACCGCTTTTTCAATGGCGCAGATACTCGATCGCTCGATGCAAACCCTGAATCGCGATCTCGCGAACCTGCTCAAGGTTCAGTTCAATGTGGCTGAGGCGACGGACCGACTGATAGCGGGCGGCTCGGCACAGGTATTCGCGGCGGAGTTAGCTGAGAAAACCGAAGCCAGAGCTACTAGGCATCTGATGTATGTTCACCGGATGAAGCAGTGTGCAGAGGTATTTCAGCATTGTGCGGATACGCTGCCAGTGGAACGGCAGCGCGAATTGGAGAAAGAAAAAAATCAGATTCTAGAGCGGTTGGTGCTGACGGATGTGCCACTAGAGATTGAGGAGGAATTCCATGCCGAGCTCAAGTCCTCGAATGATTTCTTCGACAAGTTGCTCGAACTGATCGACCTGATCAAGAACGGCTACCTGGATGGTTATGAACATATCCTCAAGGCGTACTCGGACTTTTTCGCCGATTTCAACAAAGACATAACAGCAATGTTGAAAGAGTGGATTGAAGGTGTCGACGACGGCAAAAATGTCGAGGTTGATGGCGGTGCGATCAGGTCTGCGTTGTTCAATTTGATCGCAAGATACTCGTATCCTAATCCGGCATCCATACTGTTTCCGAAACCGGGCGAGGGGGGAGCCAGCAAGGAAGAAGCCGAAAAGTGGCGAATCGCGCTGGGCTTGCCTGAAAGTTGCCTCAAAGAAAATCCCGACGGCACTTACTGCGTGGTCATCGACACCGGGCCGCTGACGATAATGGCCGAGAGCTTACCGGAAGGCGGAAAGGTGAAATGGGACACCGCGCGATTCCAGGCGTGGCAAACCGGTTTCAACGCCCAGGAGGAGCGCATGAAAAACATGCTGCAATCCCTCACGCAGAAGTACTCAAACGCCAATTCGTATCACGATAACTTCAACAAGACACTGTCTTCGCATCTTAATCAATATGCCGACATGCTTAAGGCTATGTTGAATTTTTGATGTTGATCGTGGGCGCAACACCAGTGGCTTGAACTGAAGTTGCGCCTGCGTTGTAGTGCGCTTGGGAGTTTAAGATGCAAAGTATGCAAGCCGCTGATCTTGAGGTTGAAGCTCAGGTTATTAAGGCTTTATCAGAATATTTCCCGGTAGGTCGACGGAAAATAGAAAGAGGGTCGCGTTTGGTCGAGGATTTATATGTTGACTCCATGAGTATAGTGGAAATTGTAATATTACTAAATGAAGAGTTTGATGTGGAGTTGCCTGCGGCCGAAGTGGCAGGATGGGAAACAGTAGATGATATCGTTTGTTCGGTTGAAATTAGTCAGTGTGCAGGTGACGATGTTGGCGAACGAACAGATTTATAGGCGCAAGGTTAAGATATGTGGCTTGAACAAGTGAATGTAAAGCTTTGCCGGGGGAGGCATTATGCGCGTTGCACCTGAGATTTTTAATGTTGCAGTTGGCGGAGCGTTGTTTGAAGGTGATAAAACTAACGTCAAGTCATTATTGGCTTCTAAAGTTGAAAGTGTCTCGAGTTCTTGTGTGAGTTCAAATATTCATAGAAGCTGGGAAGCGGAACATTTAGTTTCTGAAAGCGAGTTGAATAGGCTGGAGTCTGGAAAGGTTGGAAGAACCGATCTCAGGGTATACCCTAAAAGTCACGAATGTTATGACTTGGCGAAGCTTTCTGTCGCTCCAGATGTTAAGCCAAAACCGTCAGAGAAAGCCGCTAAAAAATATAATAATTTAACGGTGGGCTTGGTTGACAAGGTCAATGTTGAGTCACGATTGGAGTTGTACAGGACGTCTGCATCTCTTGGTGGAGTTCCGGGCTTTATAGATGCTTTTTTCAAAGGTGAGCCTGGTGGCAGAACTGAAGGGTATTTATGTCGCCCCGAACAATTTTGTACGACGTCGTTTGATCCGAAATTAGGCGGTTTTATTATTTCCCCTAATCAAAGCAATATACCTGAAAGGGGGAAAAGCTATACCGATAATGCTTCAACACTACTTGAACGCACTCGGGGGGGAGCCGGATTTGGATTGGTGGCGTACTGGGTACCACCCTGTACATATGAGAGGTATCCGACATTCCAAAGCTTATTTCCGAATACAGCGATACCTGAAAATGCCCCCGCAATAGAAAGCCCAGTCTTTGTGCCG
This sequence comes from Pseudomonas sp. NPDC086251, assembly GCF_044746405.1. Classification (NCBI taxonomy): domain Bacteria; kingdom Pseudomonadati; phylum Pseudomonadota; class Gammaproteobacteria; order Pseudomonadales; family Pseudomonadaceae; genus Pseudomonas; species Pseudomonas sp. NPDC086251. Next base: position 265,977 of record NZ_JBIVBY010000002.1, on the reverse strand, counting down.
AGTAATAGACAGGATCGATACGCCAGTCAAGAATCTAACGAGTTATACAAGAAAAGGTCAGGTGTTGATTTTCTCTCAGTGCCATTGAATCTTCGTAGTGAACATGCGCCATTGCTTAAAGAACTTAAAGAAAAGGCATTGGGCCATTTGCAGCAAGTTTATGGGTGTGACGGGTCAAAAGATAATGTAGAAATATATACGCATGGCCCATTCTATCTGAAAAATAGTTGTGGGTTTCATGTCCATATTAGAGTCAATGTTCCACAGCACGCTCTGGAAACGGATCTTCGTATTTTTCATGTCGATGATGTCATAAAACAGTTGGAAGGGACTGATGGAGGGGTTACTGATTTTTCTTCGATAGTGTCCGGTGGATATGTCGAGTTTGCAGTCGACGAGTTAAAGAAGAACAATGTATTTTTTAGAGAGGTTCCGAATGTATGGGCCACTCCTGCCTCCGAACAAGACAGTCGAAAGAGGTTTGCTGCAGCATCAGGGAATTTTGATAGAGATGACGGGCGAGTTAAAACTTCACCGAAGTCAGCAAAAAAATATGATGCAGAAGAAATTGCGCTGATTAGTTTGCAAGGTTTAAAAGAACGTGTGGAGAGATATGGTGACGGTAACGTTTTACCCGATTTTGTTCATGAGTTTCTGACTTCGCCTGAGAATAAAAAGGCGCAGGCTTTCATGCAGCACCCTGAACAGTTCGCGGCTACCACGTTTTCCGAGGAGACCGGCGGTATTTTTATAATGCCCAACTCCAAGCATGTCCCCGGGAAGTCAGAAGTGTTTTCTGATCCGAGCTCTATCAAGGAGGCGACGCGCAGCAGTGGTGGGTTTGCTTTGGTGGGTTACTGGGTTCCTCCGAAGGTATACGAAGGCGCTTTAGTGTTTGATAAGTTGTTTAATGTAAATGGGAGTGCTGATAGTGACGGCGTTGTTGATAGGGAAACAATTAATGAGTACAAAGCCAGGACTGAGCTAACCTATATTACTAATGCTGTAGATGTTGGAAAAGAACATTTGTCCATGCTTGAGGAGTTCAAGGCCGTCGCGATAAGTCATCTTCGCGATACTTACAATGTCGTTGAGGGTTTAGAAAAGGTGGATTTTTATCTACATAGTCCAGTCTATGGTAGTAAAACAGCGGGGTTGCATATTCATGTCAGGGTTAATCAGCTGCTCCCAGCTGGAGAGTCTGATACTAATGCTTTAAGGCTTGATGCGTTGACCTCAATTCTGAAGGACGAACATGTGCTAAATGCAGATGTGCCGATGAAGATTCTCGATGCGATTCCAAAAACCAATTCGGGTAAATACACGTTGTACAGCCCTGTTTGGGGTAAAAAGCAGTTTGATGGTATAGATGTTGATTTTGTGGCAAATCCGTGGAGGCGTCCTCAATAGTCGTGCAGGTATGACTGTATAATATTTGTGATCGTTCTTTGGTTGTGGCTCTTAATACAGTACAAAAACGCTGCCTTAGATTCGCGAAAATACGTCACCTATTTAAATCTTGTTTTTGGGGGGCGTATACCCCACTCGTGATAGGTAATGGTTAAGCAATAAATATTCAGTTCCTGCAATACCTGATAAAGATCGGGCGCGGCAGGAACTGATTTTTTATGGGGATTAGTTGGACCGTGCAATACGGTCTTCGGCCCTTGCTTTCAATTGTTTTGAGAGTTCAGCGTCTTTGATTTCAATGGTGAGTCGACTATCAATGAGGTCACCCTGGTTATCCACAATCAGCGCATTAAGTGAGTCGCTGTCAATGCCTTTCAAACAGTTATCCAAAAAAGCTTGAGTGTCGATTGAGAATTCCTCGTGCGGAATATTATTGATGCTTTCCATTTGGTAGATGGCGATTGCCGGAAGTAATGAGGTTTCTACGTAATTGGGTTCGTGATAGTCATGTACGTGGTTTTCTTCTTTTGGCGTGAGTGGCAGATCTTGCGAGCGCTGATTTCTCAAAAGCGTATTGAGGTCTGAGCTAAGACTCAAAACCTGGAGGTAAGTTATTTGGCTTTGTAAAATGTTTTCGAACTCTGTGGTGTCCTCTATTTTGCTTTGAGGGATTTCTTTTATTTCTTCATTTTTTTCGAAGGCATAGGATTTTTCTGTCACGGATTTGCCGGTATGAGCGAGTGTCAGAGTTGTTCCCATGACCGATGCATGTGTTTCGACGCTGTGAGCGAGTTTGACAGGGAAGTGATTTGTCGCACCTTCGGCATACAACGCTTTCGTCGTGGGGGTCATGGTTGCTCTGGAGATAAAGGATGTCTGGCGGGAGTCTTTGCCGGACTGTGCTTTAGAAGCACCTAGTTCATATTTTGAATATTCATGCTCCTTCGCATGGGGTTGGTCGATACTGCCTTCCTCATAGTTAACATTGATATATCCACCGGCAAGTACTTGGGAGGCCAGGGTCCATCGATGAAAATGTGGGCTGTCCTCTCCCCCTAACCCACTTCCTTTGACACTAAAAGTATGCAGTCGGAGATTCCACCCTTGATCCCCATCGGACATAAGGTACAGTTTTGTAAAAAGAGGAGATTTTGCGGAGCTCTGTCGACACTGCTCTAACAAATGACTGTCTGACTTTATATGCTTTAATATTGAAACAAGATCTTCTTTTGATATGCTGTCGATATCGCCGGTGAGTCCGGCTTTATTTTGATAGCCAATCTCCCTGTCCTGATCAAATGCAACATATCGAGTGCTTATTTGATTGTGAATGTTGGTATAGACTTCTTCGTCGCTCTTTTTTTCAGCCTCACTGGCGCGGAGTAAAGGGGGGGTAATGCTTTGTTGTGGAAAGGTGGATGCTTGGGGCTGAATGGATTGAGTAATATGCATTATGGGTTCGGATGGTTGTAAATGGAGCTTTTATAATATTGTCGAGGGTTTTCGAGTTCTTGTAAAAATCGCTTTTTTTGATTGCATTTATTAGTGCCATATTTTTGAGTTTAAGAACGGTAAAAAATGTAGTGGCTCCTTGGGGGCGAAGGTTTACGCCTAAATGTATTTTCTAAAGTTGGTGCATTTGGATTTGTCCTACAGCTTTAGACGTGATTTCGTCGGTCTACAAATCTCTTTGTCCTACGGATTAGTCCCGCCCAACTTCCTATAGTCCCCCTGCTTGTCATCTTTAAACCTGCCCATCACAGGTTTAACCGCGTTTCAGTACCTTTCTATAGAGACGTCTCAATATATGGACAGTGCAACTGATCAACCGCCGGTCAGGTCATTCGTTTTTGACCACTGGCTATTGCAAGGCGATGGAACGCTGATGCGAGACGGACAAGGAATTCACGTCCCCCCCAAAGAGTTACACGTGCTGCGCCTGCTGCTTGGTTCTGCCGGTACAGTGATCAGCAAGGACCATCTGCTGGACTGTGTCTGGCCGAATACCGATGCTGCCGAGGAGTCGTTGACCCGGTGTATTTACGCCTTGCGCAAGCTGCTCAAGGAAAACAAGAACTTCATTGCCACGGTATACGGTCAGGGCTACCGCTTTACCTGCCCGGCGGTTGCGCTTGACTTGCCTTGCCCGGAAACCGCGAGGGTGCCGTCGCTGGCTGTCCTGCCGTTTCGCGGTGTCGATGAGACGGATGCGCTGGATTTGCAGGATGCAATGATCCGGCAGTTGACCGCGGCGTTTGGCGAGGCTGTGCATATGATTCCGTCCAGTCTGATGGCGGCCTACGACCAGCCGATCGATGCCCGACACTTGGTCGAGCAATTGGCTCCGGACTATTACCTGAGCGGGCGGTGTATCCGTACCGGGGAACAGTGGTCGATCGAGTTGGTTCGGGGTCGTGATCACAGCCTGCTTCATGGGCAGATGCTTGGCGTTGCAAGTCTTGAGGCATCGCTCGGGGAGCTGGTTTACCTGGTGGCGCAGCGCCTTCCGGGTTTGCGTCCCGCTGGCGACTCTTGTTCTTCATACCCCGCCGTGGTGGCTTACCTCAATGGGGTGTGCAGCGTGCAGCGGCACACCCCCGATAGTTTGCGCGATGCATTCGTGCAATTTCGCCAGTGCCTGCAATTGTCTGCGGGGTATGCGCCGCCCTGGTGTGGCCTGGCGGATGCCTGGCTCGGGCAGGCGATGATCGGCCTGTGTTATCAGGGCCGCGCGATTGAAGAAGCACATTCGGCGATTTCCAAGGCCTTGTTGCTGGACCCTTGCAGCACCGCTGCGCTGACTCGCCTGGCCTTGCTCACCAGTCTGCGCGGCTGTGAGGACGCGGCGAAGGTGCTTTTTCGACGATGCTTGCTGGCGTCCGATCATGCTGACGTTCATTACTTCCATGCCTGGCACCACTGGTTCTGGCGGCGCAACGAGCAGGCGGCGCAAAGCATCGATAAGTGCCTGCGTCATGACCCGGGTTGTGTACGGGCGCAGGTCCTACGGGTGCGTATTGCGCTGTCGGGAAGTTCCGAAGACGCGGTGCTGATGGCCCGTCAAACCTTGCAGCAAGGAGCGTCGGGCAACCCGTTGCTGGTGATCTTGCACGCGGTGGTGTTGGCGTACTTCGATCAGCATGCCGCGGCCTGGTCTGCACTCGAACAGGCTGGGCTGGGCGAAAGTGCAATCGGCGAGCACGGTCTGGCGGCCTGGAATGTGCTCTTCGGTGTCAATCCGCTGATCGCCCGCAACCAGTATGCAATCTGGTTGCGGCTGGCACGGGCTCGATCCGTCGAGGCGGCGCCGTCGTCGCAGTGGTCTGGCCTGATGGGCGGGCCAGTGGTTGCGCCGCTGTGGCGATCATTGCAGCGTGCAACCGATGCCCGGCCTGCCACACCGACATGGAATCGGCCGATGCAGGAACTGCCGGCGCTTGAAAGCGGGCGGCTTCTGGCATGAAGCAGCGCAGAATCAAGTGGCTGTTAGTGCTGGCGTGTCTTGGCGCGGGACCGGCGCACGCCTATTGCTGGAGTCGGGCGGGGCAGCAACATGCCATTGAACCCGAACTCCTTCAGGCCATTGCCGAGGTGGAGTCAGGGCAGCGCTCGGGCGCCATGAACTACAACAAGGACGGCACTCGCGATATCGGGCTGATGCAGATCAACAGCAGTCATTTGTCCCGGTTAGGGGCGCAGGGCATCACCGAGCAGCGCCTGCTGGATGAGCCTTGCTTGTCGGTTCAAGTCGGTGCTTCGGTGCTGGCCGGGTTTGTTGCCCTCTATGGCTACAACTGGACCGCCGTCGGAGCCTACAACGCCGGGAATGCACCTGACCGGCAAGCGGCGCGCCTGCGTTACGCGCACAAGGTCTGGCAGCGTTACCAAGTGTTGAACCCCAATGCGCTCGCGCGACCGGAGGACGCGCTGCAAAAAATTTCGGTGCGTTAGGTAACGCCCTGGTGGCGTGTGTTTGCGGGACAGGATTGCAGATTCTGATCCCGCTCTGGCGAGATCGGCAGAATTCGATCAGGAACACTCAGGGCGATGTTTTTAGCATGGACGCTCATTTAATGCCTTGAGCGTGATCGGTGACTGTCATGTCCGCCCCCCTTCTACAGCCCTTCGTCTTGCGGATTTTCAACGGTCCGCTGCAAGGTTGCGAGTTCCCTCTGCGCGAGCCCAGAACGCTGTTCGTTGTGGCGCCCGTGGCTCTATTGGCAGGGGAGCTTGCAGTCAGCGTACCTGCGGATGCCATCTTCGTCCCGCTGGAGCACGGAGGGTGCAATTTCGAAGTGCTGGTGGAAGAGGGCGAGCAGGACGGGGTGACGATGCGACGGCTTGACGATCACGCGCAGACACACCATTGCGCACTTCAGCACCTTGAGCAGATCGGCGGCTTGCAGATTGCCGTGCGCCGTGACGATCAGCCTTGGGCGCCTGAACTTCTGGCGCCGCCACCGCTTCCTCTGACTAAAACAGCCGCTCACCCATGGGCCCGGCCGACCGTCGCCAAATGGGCTTGTGCAGGGCTGGCGTTTTTTCTGCTGGCTGTCGCGGTGGGCCTCTGGTCGGTGCCCGAGCCGACACCCGAAACCGATATTCGCGCCCTGATCACCGGTGCCAGCGCCGAAGCCGAGGTGGTGCAAGGGCGGGACGAAAGGGTCTACGTGTTTGTTTCTTCCGAGCGTGACGCGGGCTGGAGTCGCCAGGTGCTGATGCGTCACAACACGCAGTCCGGCAAGGTGTTGGTCAAGGACCAGGAACGCCGCCGACTGGAGCAAGTGCTGGTCGACCATGACCCGCTACTGGCCTGGCATTCCCTTGATCTCAAGAATCCAGCGGTGCCGCGTCTTCTGCTGAGCGCTCAACGCAACCTGCTCACGCCTCAGATGCAATCCAAACTGTTCGACGTCCTGCTCAAGGCTGCGCCCTATGCCCGAGACGTCACGGTGCACGTACAGGACGACAGCCTGCTGGCGGATCTTGCGCAAGAGGGGTTGCAACGTTTGTCACTGGGGTTCAGCCGCGACGAGCACGGCGACAGTGTGACGTTTGCCGTTCAAGGCAACTTGCAGGATTCCGAGTTGGCGGCGGTTCGCCAATACGTCGACGGGTTTTACCGGCAGTGGGGTGATCGCTACGTGAACTTCGCTGTCGAGCTCAAGGACGACGCGCTCAAGGGCAAGTCGTTTCAATCCGGCCCGCAGGGCTACATCAAGATGACTTCGTCGTCTTGGCATTTTCCCCCAAGTAACAGGGTAGGTAACTGATGTCTGGTATTGGTATTCCCATTGACTTCGCTGATGATTTTCTAGGACGCCAAGCAGCGGGGTTCGAACTCGGCGCGCAAAATCTGAAGATAGCGCTGGATAAGGCCCTTGATGAACTCAAAGATGATGCGTCGGATCCGTCCAAGCTGGCGGCCTATCAAACCGCATTCTCATCCTACACAGTGTTCCGTAACGCCCAGACCAACACGATCAAGGGCTTCAAGGACATCGACATGGCGATCATCCAGGCCGCTCGCTGACTTTTTCTGGCCGGCCATTGTTGCCTGACGATGGCCATTTCATGGGGGCACTGTATGTCGGTTCAACCTATTTCCAATTTGATAGTCGAGGGTCCGGCCTTCATTGAATTGCGCGGCCCGCAGGAAGGCCCGATCGTTTCCTTGGAGTCTCGATTGATTCAAGCGTTTGCCGGTTCGGCGGTGAGCAGCGAGCAGGACGTTTCGGCGATCAATCAGTTGATGCAGCGTCCTGATATCACCAGCCCTGAAGTACTGACTCAGTTGCAGGAGCAAGTGGGGCAGTACAACGTGGACATCAACTTGCTCAACGTCCTGGTGCGTAAAGCGGTGGGCACGGCCGAAACCCTGCTGCGTGCGTCATGAAGGCGGGCGCGCTGCTGTTGCTCCTGTGTATGGCGCTACTGGGTTGTCGGCAACCGAGTTTGCTGGAAGGTCTTGACCAGCAGCAGGCTAATGAAGTGCTGTCGGTCCTGCAGCGCAATAACATCGCTGCGGTGAAAGTCGATGCCGGCAAAACCGGCTATGCGGTGAGAATCAATCAAGTCGATTTTTCCGCGGCGGTCGACTTGCTCAACCTTTATTCATTGCCGTCCAGGCCACGCTTGCAAGTGGCGGAGATGTTCCCCAGCGATTCGCTGGTGGCTTCGCCCCGCGCCGAAAAAGCGCGGCTTTATTCGGCTCTGGAACAACGCATCGAACAGTCGCTGAGTGTGCTCGAAGGCTTGGTGTCGGCGCGGGTGCATGTCAGTTATGACCTCGATGCCGGCGAAGGCGGGCGCAAAGCGGCACCCATCCACCTCTCGGCGGTGGCGATTCATGAACGCGACATCGAGCCGCAATTGCTGATCACCGACATCAAGCGTTTTCTCAAGAACAGTTTCGCGGCGGTCGAGTACGAGAACATCTCGGTGGTGCTGTCCAAACGTTCACCGACCCAGCATGTCGCACCCTCGGTGCCTGCTGCGCACAGTGATTCACGCTGGTTGTGGCTGTTGGTCGCGGTGAGTGTATTGCTGCTGGCGGGTGGCGCCGCCTGGGCGTATCGACAGTTGAATGCAGGGCCGCGTGATGTCGCACGCTGAGTGTTTGCAAGGGATACTCGCCGAGCCCCTGAGTTATCTGCACCCCCGGCGGCTGCAACTACCGGCTGGATTTGACGGGCCTGACGCACGAAACCAGCTCAACCGGATACTGCTTGAAGGTCTCGAACTGCAAGGTCCGTGGCCTGCCACGCCGCTGACAGCCGTGGCGCAGCACTGGGTTCGTATTTGGCGACAGTTGCCCTATATCGCCTCCCTGATGGGGGCTCATCGCCTGATGCCCAATCTGGCGCAAGGCGCGGCCCTGCAATGTCTGCCCTCCTCGTTGCGCCGCTTCGCCGGTTGCCGCCTGGGTGTTCGAAACGGCCTGCCGACCGAGTGCTCGCCGGTTTCAATGGAGCAGGTCGAAGCGGCCGGCCTCAATGCGTTATGGAGCTGGCACCCTCAGGTGCCGCCAATGTTGCTGGAACGCCTGACCTTGCAATTTTCCGAGCCGGTTGTGCGCTTGCACAGGCAATGGCCGGTTACTGAACCCGATACAGCTCTTTTCTTTTTGGCGGTGCAGCATGCTCGACTCCATCCGAACCCTGACTGATCTCCCCGAGTCGAGCGATGCGCATTTGTCTCGTGAAGACATTGCCGCCGCGCGTCGGCGCAGTGCCCTGCAACGCCAGGCGCAGCGCCGGGCCCGAGATTGTGTCGAGCAGGCCCGACGTGACGCCGAAGCGATTCATGCCCGGGCTTTTCAGGACGGCTATGCCGCGGGCATCTTGCGTGCGACCGAGCATCTGGCCAGCGGTTTGCTTGAGTCTCAGGCGCTGGGGTCGCAACTGCGCACCGAGCTTGCGCAGGCGGCTCGCGAGTTGCTCGCGCAGGCCCTGGGTTGTCCTGAATGGCTGGACGAAATGCTGGAGCGCTGGCTGGTCGAGCAACCGCGTGACACGAGCGCTGTGTTGCAGGTGCTGCTACCGCAGCATTGTCGATCGCGAAGCAATGAATTGCGCGAGCGATGGTGCCGGCTCTGGTCCGGCGAACTGCTGCTCGACTATCACCCGCAGGAGCGCTACGTGGTGCGCCTGGCGGATCAACTGCTCGAATTCGATATCGAATCGACCCGGCAACGACTGGAACCGCGACTGCTGGCCTGCGTCGCGAACCTGCCTCAGTCGGTTCGCTCGCTGGACCAGGCCTCGATGCAGGCACTCACTGATCTGTGTTCGTCCTTTACCGGGCGCTCAGCCGGTTCCACGCAAACTGCCCCGACCGAGGTTTCTCATGAAGATTGAAACCGTGATGAGTGCGCGCTCGCTCGAGCGCAGCGGCAACCCGCCGGTCGAAACGCTGGAGTCACGCCTGCTTGCTGCCAGCCAAAGCCCGCCTGACAGCAAGCGCCCGGACCCTGAGTTCGATCTTTTGTATCAACAGCTGTTGGCCATGGAAGGGCAGGGCGAGAAAGCCATTTATGAGTTTCTGCGCACGTTACGGGGGGCGGACGGCGAGTCTCGCGCGTATCCCAATGCCAAGGCACTGTTGGCGGTCACGCTGAAAGTGCTGGTGCAATTGAAGGACGACAAATTGGAAAAAACCCTGATCTTCAAGGAAATCAGCGGCGCCAATGGCCTCGCGTTCAGTCTGGACCTTAGCGTTAAAAGCTTTATGCGCGACGTGTTCCAGCCTTGGAGGACGACGCGTGGGAGAAGAGTGAGTGGTGAGGTGAACTCAAAAAGCCTGGCAAATGGTCAGTAACAAAAAGAAGAGAAAACAACGATGGATTTGCGTACCGCAGGATCGACTGGAAAAAGCATCACGTCTTCGGAAAGTCTCTCTTTTGCCTCAAGTGACAGAAGTCCCCCAGGTGCGTCAGTGACGCTCAACGCATCGAAACTTGAAATTTCGAGGAACTTTCAAGTGGAAATGCTGGGTACGCCCAGGCAAATCGAAGCGGCCATGAGGCTTATGGAGCGCCCGGTAGAGATTGAGCTGCAAGGTTGCCGTGGGGAGTTAGGTGAGACGGGCCGAAGCATGGTGGCGCAAGTTGAGCGCTACATTGATGACGGATTTTTACCCGAATACCCTCCCGGCGAGTGTATGTTTGCTCAACTCACTGAGCGTCATACGGCTGATACCGAACAAACCCGTGAAAGCCGAATGCATTCGGTACTTGAGGCGGGTTTAGAAGCACTTGAGGCCGCCAAAGGGCCTGGTCTCAATCTCCTTAACATTGCCGGGCGCACGGGGTTGATCGTTGCGCTGACCATTGTCCTGCGTCAGGTCGTTGGCTTTCACGTTGCGCAAGCGCTGCGCGAAGGCGATTCACCTGAGGCATCTCGGGCATGGGCTGTCGTTGCGCAAACGATGATTGGCCCGGCGCTGATCCTGGTGGGGGCCATTCGAAACGAATGTGCAGGGACAGCAAGTCCGGGCGCGCGGCTGGGGCGCATCTGCATGGCCAGCATCACGATGGGGGCACTGATTGCAGCGTATCTCACCGGGGCTTCAAAAAACCTGCTGCCGACAGTCACCGGCGTGACGATTTATACCCTCGCCAGGGGGTTGGCCAACGCCTTTTTTCCCTTGAAGGACAACGCGGGTGGAGTCACCGCTGTGGCCACCGGCGTAAGAACTGCGGCCTATGGAGCCGCCCAGTTTTTATTGGACGAGTTGGCAACCCTTGCTCCTTTGAGCGGCCCGGCTCGGGCAGCGGCAGAGCTTGGATACAGCGTGGGGGCTGACGCCATTCAGGGCGCGCTGAATGCATTCGGAATTGTCGTGGACGACACTATCTCCATTCTTTGCAAAAGCTGGAATTTGTTGACTCCATCAGTGGGCCTGGACTCGGTTTTCTCTGACCCGGAATCTTTGCAGCAAATAGTCTTGGAGGTACGTGCCGGTGTTCAGCTGCCCACCCGGACACAGTTGGCTGACGCACTCCTGGATATTGGGGCGTTGCGTCTCTCGGCGGGTCATGCCATCAGCCTGGTCGTCGGCACGGTGGCACTTTTATTGAGTGAAGCTGAGGTCGGTGAAGGTGAGCGGGGCCATATCCTGTCTGGCTGCCTCGCCATTATGCTGATGATGGTTTACTTACCCCTTATCTTTGGCAGCGTTCAGCGTTCCGGTAACAGTTACTCGCCACAAGAGACTGTCGTTCCTTAAGCCGGGGCAGGCGAGTGCACCAATCGGTTTCTCGCCTGCGACCCCGATGCCCGGCTATAATCGCCGCCACTTTTCGTAGCCCAGAGTCAAACCCGCCCATGTACACCCTGGCCCGTCAGCTGTTGTTCAAACTTTCCCCGGAAACCTCCCACGATCTGTCCCTGGACCTGATCGGCGCGGGCGGACGTTTGGGCCTCAACGGCTTGCTGTGCAAGGCGCCGGCGAAGATGCCGGTGAACGTCATGGGCCTGGACTTTCCGAACCCGGTCGGTCTGGCCGCCGGCCTGGACAAGAATGGCGCAGCCATCGATGGTTTTGCCCAGTTGGGTTTCGGTTTTGTCGAAATCGGCACCATCACGCCGCGTCCGCAGCCGGGCAATCCGAAACCACGTATCTTCCGTCTGCCGGAAGCCGAGGCGATCATCAATCGCATGGGCTTCAACAACCTCGGCGTCGATCACCTGTTGGCCCGCGTCGCGGCGGCCAAGTACAAAGGCGTGCTCGGCATCAATATCGGCAAGAACTTCGATACCCCGGTCGAGCGTGCGGTAGATGATTACCTGATTTGCCTGGACAAGGTCTACGCCCACGCCAGCTACGTGACCGTCAACGTCAGCTCCCCAAACACCCCGGGCCTGCGCAGCCTGCAATTCGGCGATTCGCTGAAGCAGTTGCTCGCCGACCTCGCCACCCGTCGCGCCGAACTGGCGCTGCGCCACGGCAAACACGTACCGCTGGCGATCAAGATCGCGCCGGACATGACCGACGAAGAAACCGCTCAGGTGGCGCAAGCACTGATCGAAACCGGGATGGACGCGGTGATCGCCACCAACACCACCCTGAGCCGCGTCGGCGTCGAAGGCATGGAACACGGTGACGAGGCGGGCGGTCTGTCCGGCGCACCGGTCCGCGACAAGAGCACCCACACGGTCAAGGTGCTGGCGGCGGAACTGGCCGGTCGTTTGCCGATCATCGCCGTGGGCGGTATTACTGAAGGCAAGCACGCGGCAGAGAAAATCGCAGCAGGCGCGAGCCTGGTGCAGCTCTACTCGGGCTTCATCTACAAAGGCCCGGCGTTGATTCGTGAATCCGTCGACGCCATCGCCGCCCTGCGCTAACCCTGTAGGAGCTGTCGAGTGAAACGAGGCTGCGATCTTTTGATCTTGCTTTAAAAAACAGAATCAAAAGATCGCAGCCTCGTTTCACTCGACAGCTCCTACAGCTCCTACAGGGGATTTGTGTTTAGCGAACCGGCAGGCATAAAAAAGGGCTCCTCGAAGGAGCCCCTGGGCCGAAGCCCGCCGTCCGGATGGGACGTGCGTGGTTAATGCAAAAAGTAATCAGATTGTCGTGTCGGAGTGTTTGGCCCTGTTAATTAGCCGACGGCGTGAAGTTCGTTGAGTCTGTGGATTCCCGCAGTGCCGGTCATACCGTCCCAGTTGTCGCCGCGTCCTTCTCGCCAGCCGTTAATCCAGGCTTGGCGTACCGACGGTAGAGTAAATGGGCAAAGCTCACGGGATTTGCCACCAACGCCATATTGATATCCGCGCAAAAATGCTCTTTCCAACGGATCACGCTTAAGTCTTCTCATAGGGTGTTGCCCTCACTTGTTGACTGTATTCATCGCGTCGACCTCAATCGAGGTCTGGCAGAAAAACTCTGCCGTTGGCGGCTCGCTGCCGGCGTCGCGAGCCAAGGTGTTGACGCCGTTGCGACGTCAACCTGTGTTGAGTTCTAACCAATGCGTCACATCGAGGGAATGATCATTTTGTCATAAGGACGTAACCATTAAGGTGCTATGGCCATAAGTAACCAGATGTCTGGTCCGTGTTTATTGTTCAAACCCCCGGTATGATCGGCCCCGCGCTGCATGATGGGGTTAATCCTTTAGTGAGAATGCCTCCTGTTAGTCCGGGGATTATTCGACGAAGGGTCAACTTATGACATTTTGTTGCATCAACTTTTTTATCTGCCCTGGCATCTAAGCTCTTCTAACCTGAGCAGCAAGGGTGGGACGGCACACCTTCGTGCCACGCGGGCGCTCTTTTAGAAAAGCGCCTGATTGAAAACCGGGCCGGCAATGCGTTGCCGGTTCACTTAGCTAAAGGCTCTGAAATTCCAATGTCCGACCAATTCGAAATCTTCCTCACTTGCCCAAAAGGCCTTGAAGGCCTGCTCATCGAGGAAGCCGTCGGGCTTGGCCTTGAAGAAGCGCGTGAGCACACCTCTGCCGTGCGCGGCATGGCGACCATGGAAACCGCTTATCGCCTGTGCCTGTGGTCACGTCTGGCGAACCGGGTGCTGCTGGTGCTCAAGCGTTTCCCGATGAAGGACGCCGAAGACCTCTACCACGGCGTGCTCGATATCGAGTGGCAAGACCACATGCTCAACGACGGCACCCTGGCCGTTGAGTTCAGCGGCCACGGCTCGGGCATCGACAACACGCACTTCGGCGCCCTGAAAGTCAAAGACGCCATCGTCGACAAACTGCGCACCCCGCAAGGCGATCGTCCGTCCATCGACAAGCTCAACCCGGACCTGCGCATTCACCTGCGCCTGGACCGAGGCGAAGCGATTCTGTCCCTCGACCTTTCCGGCCACAGCTTGCACCAGCGCGGCTATCGCTTGCAGCAGGGCGCGGCGCCGCTGAAGGAAAACCTCGCGGCGGCGATCCTGATTCGTTCCGGCTGGCCACGCATTGCGGCCGATGGCGGCGCGCTGGCTGACCCGATGTGCGGCGTCGGTACGTTCCTGGTCGAAGCGGCGATGATCGCTGCCGACATGGCGCCGAACCTGCGTCGCGAGCAGTGGGGCTTCACCGCCTGGCTCGGTCACGTACCGGCGCTGTGGAAGAAACTCCACGAAGAAGCCACCGAGCGTTGCGCGGCCGGCCTGGCCAAGCCACCGCTGTGGATTCGCGGTTATGAAGCTGACCCGCGGCTGATTCAGCCGGGCCGCAACAACGTCGAACGCGCCGGCCTGAGTGAGTGGATCAAGATCTACCAGGGCGAAGTCGCGACCTTCGAGCCGCGTCCAGACCAGAACCAGAAAGGCCTGGTCATCTGTAACCCGCCGTACGGCGAGCGTCTGGGTGACGAGGCGAGCCTGCTCTATCTCTACCAGAACCTTGGCGAACGTCTGCGTCAGGCCTGCCTGAACTGGGAAGCCGCGGTCTTCACCGGTGCCCCGGACCTGGGCAAGCGCATGGGCATTCGCAGCCACAAACAGTATTCGTTCTGGAACGGCGCCTTGCCGTGCAAATTGCTGCTGATCAAGGTCACGCCGGACCAGTTCGTCACCGGTGAGCGTCGCACCCCGGAACAACGCCAGGTCGAGCGTGAGCAGGCCCAAGTCGAAGTGACCGACAACGACGTCGCGCCAGGCAAGTACGAGAAGTACAACAAGAACGGCAACCCGATCAAACCGGCTCCGGTGGTGATCGAGCAACCGCGCTTGAGCGAAGGCGGGCAGATGTTCGCCAACCGCCTGCAAAAAAATCTGAAGGCGTTGGGCAAGTGGGTCAAGCGTGAAGGCATCGATTGCTACCGCGTCTACGATGCCGACATGCCGGAATATTCCATGGCCATCGACCTGTATCAGGATTGGGTCCACGTCCAGGAATACGCCGCGCCGAAGTCCATCGATCCGGAAAAAGCCTCGGCACGCATGTTCGATGCGTTGGCGGCGATTCCGCAGGCCTTGAACATCGACAAGAACCGCGTCGTCGTCAAGCGTCGCGAGCGTCAGAGCGGCACCAAGCAGTACGAGCGTCAAGCAGCGCAGGGCAAGTTCGTCGAGGTCAATGAAGGCGGCGTCAAGCTGCTGGTCAACCTCACCGACTACCTCGACACCGGGCTGTTCCTCGACCACCGGCCGATGCGCATGCGCATCCAGAAAGAGGCCGAGGGCAAGCGCTTCCTCAACCTGTATTGCTACACCGCGACCGCCAGTGTTCACGCGGCCAAGGGCGGCGCGCGCAGCACCACCAGCGTCGACCTGTCGAAAACCTATCTGGACTGGGCGCGTCGCAACCTGTCGCTGAACGGTTTCTCCGACAAAAACCGTCTGGAGCAGGGCGATGTGATGGTCTGGCTGGATGCCTGCCGTGACGAGTTCGACCTGATCTTCATCGATCCGCCGACCTTCTCCAACTCCAAGCGCATGGAAGGGATCTTCGACGTGCAGCGTGACCAAGTGCAATTGATCGACCTGGCCATGGCGCGCCTGGCGCCGGGCGGGGTGTTGTACTTCTCCAACAACTTCCGCAAGTTCGTGCTGGAGGAAAACCTCACCCAGCGTTACGCGGTCGAAGAAATCACCGCACAAACCATCGACCCGGACTTTGCCCGTAACGGCAAGATCCACCGTGCCTGGAAAATCATGGCACGTTGACGGTTAGATCCCCTGTAGGAGCGAGCTCGCTCGCGATGGACGTTAACGATAACGAGGGCTGCCTGGATGACCGCGGCGGCCTTGCGTCCATCGCGAGCAAGCTCGCTCCTACAAAGAATCAGGTTCGTTGACGGTTAATTTGATTGGATCCACAGAGCCTTGATTTTAAAAGGCTCTTGGCTCCGTTCTGAGCTGGTCAAATTAGTGGCTAATAGCTATAACTCAACTCATGGCCAATGGGCTTTCCCGCACCTGGCGTTTTGAGTTGCGTCTATGTCGTTGCACGCCGTGCGCCCAAAGATCCTGGGATTTATCAGTGAAGATGTTTCGGCCTGGTGGGTCGCGCTACTGGTATTGCTCGTCGGTGGGATTCTCACCAGCTTGCTGGCCTGGTCGACGCTGAATCTGTTTCACCAGCAATTGCGGCAACGTTTCCAGCTGCTGGCCAGTGAACGTTACAGCCGTATCGAAGAACGTTTCGAAGATCAGGAGCAGCGCCTCGATGGACTGCGCCGGTTCTTTGCCAATTCCGATTCGGTCTCCCGAGCGGAGTTCGACGGTTACACCCAACCTTTACTGCACCGGACTCAGGCGTACTCCTTCGCTGAACGGGTCACGGGTGCCGAACGAGCGGCGATCGAGCGCCGGATGCGTGAGGAAGGTCTGAGCGATTTCACCTTTCGTGAACTCAATGCCGACGGCCAGCTGCAACTGGCGGCAGAGCGGGATGAGTACGTGGTGGTGCTCTTTAGCCAGACCCAAAGCAAACTCGGTTCGCCGCTGGGCTACGACTTGCTGGCCCAACCGCTGCGCCGAGCCACCCTCGAACGCGCCGACCGCCACGGCAGCATGGCGGTGTCGCAACCGATGCATCTGGTCAGCATCGAACCGGCCTATGCGCGGGGCGTGCTGCTGGTCGCACCGGTGATGCTGCGCAACAGCCCAGGCGCAGCAGCGGTCAAACCGTTCGGCTATGTGATGGCGGTGATCAGCATGCGCCAGTTGCTGGCGGACGGCTTGCCGGAAGCGGGGCGTGACTACCTGTCGGTGCGCATCCTCGACTTATCCACAGACGATCAGCACGAAGTCCTTTACGAATCCGCCAACACCCCGGCTACCAGTGACTTGGCCGCGACCCGGCTGCTGCGCCTGGCCGATCACGATTACCAAGTCGACATCCAGCCCAGCGAAGCCTTTCTGCAAGCCAACCATTCGTCGGTGACCAGTCTGGTGGTGCTCGGCGGTTTACTCAGTCTGTTGCTCAGTGCCTTGCTCTATGTGCTGGTCAGTCAGCGCCAGCGGGCGTTGAGGATGGTGGAGCAGCGCACCCAGGAACTGCGTGCACGTGAACAGGAATTGCGCGGCACCCATGGCCAGTTGCGCGGCGTGCTGAATGCCGCGACCCAAGTGGCGATCATCGCCACCGATTTGCGCGGAGTCATCAGCACCTTTAATGCCGGAGCCGAACAGATGCTCGGTTACGCCAGCGCTGAAGTGGTCGGCCACATGACCCTGGAAAACCTGCACCTGCCCCGAGAACTAGTGGCCCGTTCGGCAGAGTTGAGCGCGCGCTATGGCAAGCCGATTCCGACCTGCCAGGCGATGTTGGTCGAAGGTGGCGAGGAGGGCGGCCATGAAGCGCGGGAGTGGACGCTGGTGCGCAGCGATGGCAGCCATCTGGCGGTGAACATGCTGGCCACCCCGGTGCTCGACGAGCAAGGCCTGTGGGTCGGTCACTTGGCAATCTGTATCGACATCACCGAGCGCAAGCGGGTGCACGAGGCGCTGGCGGCACGCGATCTGTTGTTGAAGAAACTCAGCGCTCATGTGCCGGGCGGCATCTACCAGTTCAAGATGGAGTTCGACGGCCGTTTCAGTGTGATCTACGCCAGCGACGGTATCCGCGAGATCTACGAGCTCGAACCGGACGTGCTGTTACTGAATGCCGAAGCGATCTTCACGCGGATTCATCCACAGGACACCACCCGCGTGCGCGCCTCGATCCGCGCCTCGGCGGACACCCTCAGCCCGTGGCGCGAAGAATACCGTGTACAGCTGCCGGTGCGCGGCCTGCGCTGGGTCCGTGGCGAGGCGACACCGGAAGAACTGCCCGGTGGCGGCGTGCTCTGGCATGGCTACATCTCGGACATCTCCGACCTGAAACGGGTGGAAGAGGAGCTGCGCGCACTGTCGATCACCGACTCCCTGACCGGCATTCATAACCGGCGGTATTTCCAGGAGCGCCTGACCACCGAAATGGCCCGGGTCGAGCGCGGTGGCGGCGAGTTGTCGGTGATCATGCTCGACATCGATCACTTCAAACGCATCAACGACCAGCACGGCCACGCGGTGGGTGATCGGGTGCTGCAGGCGGTGTGCGAGCGCATCGGCCATCGGCTGCGGCGCACCGACGTGTTCTGTCGCCTGGGCGGTGAGGAGTTCATGGTGCTCTGCCCGGACATCAACGCCGAGCATGCCCATGTCCTGGCGTTGCAGTTGTGGCAAGCGTTGCGCAGTTCGCCGATCGAGGGCGTCGGGACGGTGACCGCGAGCTTCGGGATTGCCAGTTGGCGCGTTGGAGAGGGTGCAGACGCGCTGTTGCTGCGAGCGGACTCGGGGGTTTATGCGGCGAAGCAGGCGGGACGGGATCGGGTTGAAGGGGAGATGAACTAAAAGTTGGCTGCACGCGATCAAAAATGTGGGAGCGGCGGTGCGACGATTCGACTTGCTCGCGAAGACGGTGGCACATCCAGCATCGATGTAACTGATAGACCGCTTTCGCGAGCAAGCCCGCTCCCACAGTAGTTCCAGGTCGTTCGCAGATTTTGTGTCCACTAGCGATCTAGGTGGGAGCGAGCCTGCTCACGATGGCGGAGTGTCAGACGAAGCTGATGTTGGATGTACCGGCCTCATCGCGAGCAGGCTCGCTTCCACCTTTAATCCAATGCTCTTCAGATCGGCTTACAACACCGAAGCCGTTTCCGGCAGTTTCGGCTGGCGATACAGGTCCAGCAGCACCTGATCCAGCACCGAAGAGGCGCCAAACGGAGCCTTGTCGTTGAGGATCGCCACCACCGCCCAGGTATTGCCGTTGATGTCGCGGCTGAAACCGGCAATCGCTCGCACGGTGTTCAGGGTGCCGGTCTTGACGTGGGCTTCACCGCGCATCGCCGTGGTCTTCAGGCGTTTGCGCATGGTGCCGTCGGTGCCGGCAATCGGCATCGAGCTGATGAACTCGGCCGAGTACGGGCTTCTCCAGGCCGCTTGCAGCATGCCGGCCATTTCACGCGCGCTCACACGTTCGGCACGGGACAGGCCGGAGCCGTTTTCCATCACCAGGTGCGGCGCGGTGATGCCTTTCTTCGCCAGCCACTGACGGACCACGCGCTGGGCGGCCTTGGCGTCGTCGGCGTCGGCGTCGGTGCGGAACCGCTGGCCGAGGCTCAGGAACAGTTGCTGGGCCATGGTGTTGTTACTGTATTTGTTGATGTCGCGGATGATTTCCGCCAGGTCCGGCGAGAACGCCCGCGCCAGCACCTTGGCATCTTTCGGCGTTGGCCCCAGAAGGTCGCGGCCCTGAATACTGCCGCCCAGTTCCTTCCAGATCGCCCGCACGGCGCCAGCGGTGTAGGTCGCGTGGTCGAGCAGCGACAGGTAAGTCTGCGAGCTGCAGCCGTCGCCCAACTGGCCGCCGACGGTCACGGTCACGCTGCCATCGGCTTGCGTCACCGGGTTGTAGCGCACGCCACCGGTGCATTGTTTGGAGTTGATGGCTTTGACCTGGTTTTCAATGCGGATGGTGGCGATCGGCGGTTCGACCGAAATCAGCACCCGCCCGTTGTCGTTGCGCGCGACAAAGCGCAGGGCCTTGAGGTTGACCATCAGCGAGTCGGGTTTGACCAGGAACGGTTTGTTTTCGTCATTGCCATCGTCGTTGAACTCGGGCAATTGCGGTTGTACGAAGAAACCGCGGTCCAGCACCAGGTCGCCGGTGATTTGCGTGACGCCGTTGGCGCGCAGGTCGCGCATCAACAGCCAGAGTTTTTCCATGTTCAGCTTCGGATCGCCGCCACCCTTGAGGTAGAGGTTGCCGTTGAGGATGCCGCCGCTCAGGGTGCCGTCGGTGTAGAACTCGGTTTTCCACTGGTGGTTCGGGCCGAGCATTTCCAGCGCGGCATAGGTGGTCACCAGCTTCATGGTCGAAGCCGGGTTAACCGAGACGTCGGCGTTGAAAATGGTCGGGGTGCCAGGGCCGGTCAACGGGATCATCACCAGCGACAGGGCGTTGTCTTGCAACTTGCTGGCTTTCAGGGCTTTTTCAACGTTGGGCGACAGCGCGGTGTTGATCGGGGCGGCAGAAACAGAGAAGGCCAGCGGGAGCAGGAAACCGGCCAGTAACAATGGACGCAAAGATTTGATCATGTGAAATAAAACCCTACAGCCGAGGGGAAAAAAGACGAGGGCATGAAGATAAATTCCCTCAGTGGTCATGAAAGTGTCGGCATTATGCCCCAAGGTGTAGCGGCGTGTGCCGTGCCCTGGCCTTCTAATCCGCTATTTTTTTACCGACGGTAGGCTGGCCGCCACTGCGGGACGGGCAATTGGCGCCTTAAACTGCTAAAGTGCCGCCCGTTATTACTTATGAGGATTGTTCCAATGGCGACTAACCGTTCCCAGCGTCTGCGCAAAAAACTGTGCGTCGATGAATTTCAAGAGCTGGGTTTCGAACTGAACCTGGATTTCAAAGAAGATTTGGCTGATGAAGCCATTGATGCTTTCCTCGATGCGTTCCTCAAAGAAGCCATGGAAGCCAACGGTCTGGGCTATGTTGGCGGCGACGACTTCGGTCTGGTTTGCCTGCAGAAGCGTGGCTCGGTGTCCGAAGAGCAGCGCGCTGCTGTTGAAGCCTGGCTCAAAGGCCGCAGCGAACTGACCGAAGCAACCGTCAGCCCGCTGATCGACGTCTGGTACCCGGAAAAGCCGATCAATCCGGTAGCTTGATGTTGTAAAAAAACGGCGACCTAAGGGTCGCCGTTTTTTTTTGGATCAAAAGATCGCAGCCTCGTTGCACTCGACAGCTCCTACACAGCTCCTACACAGCTCCTACATCGAAATGCGATCCCCTGTAGGAGCTGTCGAGTGCAACGAGGCTGCGATCTTTTGACCCTAAGCTTTACGCCAATTCAAAATCACCAACGTCAACACCCCCGCCACAATCCCCCAAAACGCCGACCCAATGGAAAACAGCGTCAGCCCTGACGCCGTGACCATAAAGGTGATCAACGCTGCTTCTCGTTCCTTCACTTCATTCATGGCAATGCTCAAGCCGTTGATGATCGAACCGAACAACGCCAACGCCGCAATCGACAGCACCAACTCTTTCGGCAGCGCCGCAAACAACGCCGCCAGCGTCGCGCCGAACACCCCGGCGATCCCGTAGAAAATCCCGCACCAGACCGCCGCCGTGTAGCGCTTGTTGCGATCCTCATGGGCATGCGGCCCGGTGCAAATTGCTGCGCTGATGGCCGCCAGGTTGATCCCGTGGGAACCGAACGGCGCCAGCAGCAGCGAGGCGATGCCGGTGGTGGTGATCAGCGGCGAGGCCGGCACCGTGTAGCCGTCGGCGCGCAGCACGGCGATGCCCGGCATGTTCTGCGACGTCATCGCCACCACGAACAGCGGGATGCCAATGCTGATGGTCGCGGCCAGTGAAAAGTGCGGCGTGGTCCAGACCGGCGTCGCCACTTCGAGGTGGAAACCGCTGAAATCCAGCAACCCCATGAACCCGGACAGCGCCGTGCCGATCAACAGCGCAGCCAGCACCGCGTAACGCGGAGACAGGCGCTTGACCACCAGGTAAGTGAAAAACATCCCCAGCACCAGTGCGGTGCGATGCTGCGCGGCGACGAAAATCTCGCTGCCGATCTTGAACAGAATCCCCGCCAGCAACGCGGCGGCCAATGAGGCCGGGATCTTTTTCACCAGGCGTTCGAAGCTGCCAGTCAGCCCACAAATCGTCACCAGCACCGCGCACGTGATGTAGGCGCCGATGGCTTCGCCGTAAGACACGCCGCCCAGGCTGGTGATCAGCAGTGCCGCGCCGGGCGTCGACCAGGCAATCGTGATCGGGGTGCGATAGCGCAGGGACAGGCCGATCGAGCACACCGCCATGCCAATCGAGATCGCCCAGATCCACGACGAAATCTGCCCACTGGTCAGGCCCGCCGCTTGCCCGGCCTGGAACATCAGCACCAGGGAGCTGGTGTAGCCGGTCATCATGGCGATGAACCCGGCGACGATGGCCGAAGGTGACGTGTCGGCCAGAGGGCGGAGCTGCGTGTGCGTGGCGTCGTTCATGACAGCGGTGTTCCTTATTACGTATGAAGATGTCCCGTAGGAGCTGTCGAGTGAAACGAGGCTGCGATCTTTATTCAAGATCAAAAGATCGCAGCCTCGTTTCACTCGACAGCTCCTACGGGATTCTGTGATCAAGCCTAAACTCAAACGTAAGGGATCGTTGCGATACAGCAGAAGCGACAAACAGCCGTACAGTCGTGTTGCCACCGTCCATTGTGTACAATCGCAGTGTTTTTTACGCGATACTTGCCAGCGACCCACTGTGCCGTATTACAGTCACGGTCTATTCGCCGCAGTTCTCCCGACTCGAGTGCCCATGAACGAACAGTTGCAACCCCTAAAAAAACAGCCGCGAGCAGGCAAAGCCGGCCGCAGCGGTACCCAGGACGATATTGTCTACGCGCATATCTTCGAGGCCATCCTCGAACAGCGTCTGGCGCCCGGCACCAAGTTGAGCGAAGAAGCGCTGGGGGAAATTTTCGGGGTCAGCCGCACCATCATTCGCCGCGCGCTGTCTCGCCTGGCCCATGAAGGCGTGGTGTTGCTGCGACCCAACCGTGGCGCCGTCGTCGCCAGCCCGAGTGTCGAAGAGGCCCGCCAGGTGTTCCTCGCGCGGCGTCTGGTGGAGCGGGCGATCACAGAATTGGCGGTGCAGCACGCCACCGCCGAGCAGATTGCCGAGTTGCGGCAGATGGTCAACGACGAACGCGACAGCTTCTCCCGTGGCGATCGCGGTGCCGGTATCCGCCTGTCGGGCGAGTTCCACCTGAAACTGGCCGAAGCGGCGAAGAATGCGCCGCTGATCAGCTTCCAGCGCAGCCTGGTGTCCCAGACTTCGTTGATCATCGCGCAGTACGAAAGCGGCAACCGTTCCCATTGTTCCTATGACGAACACACCCAACTGATCGATGCGATCGAAGCGCGTAACGGTGAGCTGGCGGTGGACCTGATGATGCACCACATGGATCACATCGACAGCAAACTCAACCTCGACGAAGAAAGCGCGTCGGATGATTTGCATGCGGTGTTCTCGCATTTGTTGCAGACCAAAAAGCCAGGGCGCTCGACCGCCAAGCTTTGACGGCAAAAGATCGCAGCCTCGTTGCACTCGACAGCTCCTACAGGATACGAATTCCACTGTAGGAGCTGTGTAGGAGCTGTCGAGTGCAACGAGGCTGCGATCTTTTGATCTTTCTCCAAGGCCCAAAAAAAATCCCCCGAGCCGAAAAGCCACGGGGGATTTTTTATGCCCGAAACCTTACCGCTGATGCACCTGATTCCCCGCCGCATACGTCTGCAGAACAGTCCGGTCATCCCCCAGCGTCATCAACACAAACAGCGTCTCGGCAATGTTCAAGGCCTGCTTCAAGCGATAACCGAGCAGCGGCGTCGCGTTGTAATCCAGCACCAAAAAGTCCGCGTCAGTGCCTGGATGCAAGGTGCCGATCTTGTCCTCCAGTCGCAACGCACGCGCACCCCCCAGCGTGGCCAGGTACAGCGACTTGAACGGGCTCAAACGCGCACCTTGCAGCTGCATGACCTTGTACGCTTCGTTCAACGTTTGCAGGAGCGAGAAACTGGTGCCGCCCCCCACATCGGTGCCGAGGCCGACATTCAGTTTGTGCTTCTCGGCCATCGGCAGATTGAACAAGCCGCTGCCGAGGAAGAAGTTCGAGGTCGGGCAGAAGGCGATCGCCGAACCGGTTTCCGCCAGCCGCGCGCACTCGTCGTCGCACAGGTGCACGCCGTGGGCGAACACCGAGCGTTCGCCCAGCAGTTGGTAATGATCGTAGACGTCGAGGTAACCCTTGCGCTCCGGGAACAGTTCCTTGACCCACTCGACTTCCTTGAGGTTTTCGCTGATGTGGGTCTGCATGTACAGGTCGGGATATTCACTCAACAACTGGCCGGCGAGGGTCAGTTGCTCCGGGGTGCTGGTCGGGGCAAATCGCGGGGTGACCGCGTAGTGCAAGCGGCCCTTGCCGTGCCAGCGCTCGATCAGCGCCTTGCTTTCGACGTAGCTGGATTCGGCGGTGTCGGTCAGGTAATCCGGCGCGTTGCGGTCCATCATCACCTTGCCGGCGATCATCCGCAGGTCGAGCTGCTCGGCGGCTTCGAAGAATGAGTTCACCGATTGCGGATGGACACTGCCGAACACCAGTGCGGTGGTGGTGCCGTTGCGCAGCAGTTCCTTGATGAAGATGTCCGCGACTTCGTCGGCGTGATCCTTGTCGGCAAATTGGCTTTCGCACGGGAAGGTGTAGGTGTTGAGCCAGTCCAGCAGTTGCTCGCCGTAAGCGCCGACCATGCCGGTTTGCGGCAGGTGGATGTGGGTGTCGATGAAGCCTGGAGTGATCAGCGCATTTTGATAATGAGTGATCTCGATGTCGGCCGGCAGGGTCGGCAGCAGTTCGCTGGCGTGGCCGAGGGCGCTGATCTTGCCGTTATCGACCACCAGCAGGCCGTCCTCGAAATACTCGTACGAGGCTTCGATGCCCACTTCGGCGGGGTCGGCGATGCTGTGGAGGATGGCGGCGCGGTAGGCTTTGCGTGTCAGAGGCATGTGAGTTCTCAATGAGTCGCTTGGCTGCGGCGAGAAGCAGGCAGCAGTTTGGCGATCGATGATCCGGCGCTGGCAGTTTGCTGGCCGAAATTCGCGTTATAGGTGGCGATGATTTCGCCGGCGATGGAGATGGCGATTTCCACAGGCAACTTGCCTTTGACTTCGCCGATGCCCATCGGGCAGCGCATGCGTTGCAGCACGGCGCTGTCGAAACCACGATCACGCAGGCGATGTTCGAACTTCACCCGTTTGGTCTTCGAACCGATCAGGCCAAAGTAGGTGAAGTCGTTGCGCTTGAGGATCGCGGCGCTGAGTTCGAGGTCGAGCTGGTGGTTGTGGGTCATGACGATGCAGTAGCTGCCGGCGGGCAGGTCGTCGATTTCGTCCACCGGTTCTTCGCTGACGATCTTGCGCACGCCATGGGGGATCTGTTCCGGGAACTCCGCGTCCCGTGAGTCGATCCAGCGCACCCGGCAGGGCAGGCTGGCGAGCAGCGGCACCAACGCGCGACCGACATGGCCGGCGCCGAACACGGCGATTTGCGCCTGGAGCTGGCCCATCGGTTCGAACAGCAGCACGGTCACGCCACCGCAGCATTGGCCCAGGCTGGCGCCGAGGCTGAAGCGCTCCAGATGGGTGCTCTGTTTGCCGCTGGCGAGCATTTCGCGACCGATCTGCATGGCTTTGTATTCCAGATGCCCGCCACCGATGGTGTCGAAGGTCTGGGTGGCGCTGATGACCATTTTCGAACCGGCGTTGCGCGGCGTCGAGCCGAGCTCTTCGATGATGGTCACCAACACGCAGGGTTCACCCTGGGATTGCAGGTCGGCGAGGGCGTCGATCCAGTTGTACATAATTTCACCTCGACAGCTTTGTTGTCTGTTCGGGCCCCATCGCTAGCAGGCTAGCTCCCACCGTGTTTTGTGGTGTCCACAGAATCCGCATTCAACACAAATCCTGTGGGAGCTAGCCTGCTAGCGATTGGCCGCGCCTCGGTCCTTAAAGCGAAGCCAACTCCGGCTCTGCCTCGACAGCTTTCGCCACCTTCAACTGGCGCATCTGCTCACACCCCCACAACACCCGCTCCGGCGTCGCCGGTGCGTCGATGTTCGGTTGATGCCGGTAGTCGCCCAAACTCGCCACGGCGTCCTTGATCGCACACCACGCCGCAATACCGAGCATGAACGGCGGTTCGCCCACGGCTTTGGAATGGAACACCGTGTCTTCAGGGTTCTTGCGGTTTTCCACCAGCTTTACCCGCAGGTCCAGCGGCATGTCCGCCACCGCCGGGATCTTGTAGCTGGCCGGGCCGTTGGTCATCAGCTTGCCCTTGTTGTTCCACACCAGTTCTTCCATGGTCAGCCAGCCCATGCCCTGGATGAAACCGCCCTCGACCTGACCGATGTCGATGGCCGGGTTCAGCGAGGCGCCGACGTCATGCAGGATGTCGGTACGGAGCATTTTGTACTCGCCGGTCAAGGTGTCGATGATCACCTCGCAGCAGGCCGCACCGAAGGCGTAGTAGTAGAACGGCCGACCCCGCGCCTGGCTGCGGTCGTAGAAGATTTTCGGGGTCTTGTAGAACCCGGTGCTCGACAGCGACACCTGGGCGAAATACGCCTGTTGGATCAGCGTTTCGAAGGTCAGGATGTGGTCACGAACCCGCACGTGGCCGTTGTGGAATTCGACGTCTTCTTCGCTGACTTTGTATTGCCGCGCCGCGAATTCCACCAGGCGTTTCTTGATGATTTCCGCGGCGTTCTGCGCGGCTTTACCATTGAGGTCGGCGCCACTGGACGCGGCCGTCGGCGAGGTGTTCGGGACCTTGTCGGTGTTGGTCGCGGTGATCTGCACGCGGTCCATTTCCACCTGGAACACTTCGGCCACGACCTGCGCGACTTTGGTGTTCAAGCCCTGGCCCATTTCGGTACCGCCGTGGTTCAGGTGGATGCTGCCGTCGGTGTAGACATGCACCAGCGCACCGGCCTGGTTGAGGAAGCTGGCGGTGAAGGAAATACCGAATTTCACCGGCGTCAGCGCCAGGCCTTTTTTCAGGACCGGGCTGTTGGCGTTGTAGCGGCGGATCGCTTCGCGACGCTCGGCGTACTGGCTGCTTTCTTCCAGTTCGGCGGTCATTTCCTCGAGCATGTTGTGCTCGACGGTCTGGTAGTAATGGGTGACGTTGCGCTCGGTCTTGCCGTAGTAGTTGGCCTTGCGCACCGCCAGCGGATCGAGGGCCAGATGGCGGGCGATGGCGTCCATCACTTCTTCGATGGCGACCATCCCTTGCGGGCCGCCGAAGCCACGGTAAGCGGTGTTCGAGGCGGTGTTGGTCTTGCAGCGATGACCGTTAATGGTCGCGTCGCCCAGGTAGTAGGAGTTGTCGGCGTGGAACATCGCACGGTCGACAATCGATGCCGACAAGTCCGGCGAGCAACCGCAGTTACCGGCCAGATCCAGAGCGATGCCGTGCAGGCGGCCAGTGCTGTCGAAGCCGACGTCGTACTCGACGTAGAACGGGTGACGCTTGCCGGTCATCAGCATGTCTTCGACGCGCGGCAGGCGCATTTTGGTCGGTTGGCCGGTGAGGTGCGCGATCACTGCGCACAGGCACGCCGGGCTCGCGGCCTGGGTTTCCTTGCCGCCGAAACCACCGCCCATGCGGCGCATGTCGACGACGATTTTGTTCATCGATACATCCAGAACCTCAGCGACCAATTTCTGCACTTCAGTCGGGTTCTGCGTAGAGCAGTAAACGATCATCCCGCCGTCTTCGGTCGGCATCACCGAAGAGATCTGGGTTTCCAGATAGAAGTGTTCCTGGCCACCGATGTGCAGCGTGCCTTGAATGCGATGTTCAGCGGTGGCCAGAGCACCGGCCGAATCGCCGCGCTGATGCGTATGACTGTCGAGCACAAAGTGGCGTTTGCGCAGGGCTTCAACCACGTCCAGAACCGGTTCGAGATCTTCGTATTCGATGATCGCGGCCATCGCCGCTTTACGCGCGGTTTCCAGGTCTTTTGCGGCGACCGCGAGCACCACTTGACCGACGAATTGCACATCATTGATGGCCAGCAGCGGATCACCCGGCAGCAACGGGCCGATGTCTTTCAGGCCCGGCACGTCTTTGTGCGTGATGGCGATGCGTACGCCTTCGAAAGCGTAGCAAGGCTGGGTGTCGATGCTGATGATTTTCGCGTGGGCGCGGTCTGACAGGCGTGCATAAACATGCAGCTGATTGGGGAATTCCAGCCGATCATCGATGTACTGCGCTTCACCGGACACGTGCTTGGCGGCGCTGTCGTGCTTGACGCTGCGACCGACACCGGTGGTCAGGTCCTTGGCAAACAGTTCAGCCAGTTCGGCCTGGGTCTTCTCTACGGCGTGATGATTAGACATAAGCGGTCACCCGAGTCTCGATGTGCGGTGTTTGCAGTTCGATGAAGTATTTGCGCAGCAGGTTCTGCGCGCTGAGCAGGCGATATTCCTTGCTGGCGCGGAAGTCCGAGAGCGGCGTGAAATCTTCGGCCAGTGCGGCGCAGGCGCGTTCGACGGTGGCGTGGTTGAACGGCGCGCCGAGCAGGGCGGTTTCGCAGTTTTTTGCGCGTTTCGGGATGGCCGCCATGCCGCCGAAGGCGACCCGGGCGTCGGCGATCGCACCGTTGTCGATGCGCAGGTTGAACGCGGCGCAGACCGCGGAAATGTCATCGTCCAGACGCTTGGACACCTTATAGGCGCGGAACAATTGTTCGGCGCTGGCACGCGGTACGATGATCTTCTCGATGAACTCGCTTACCTGGCGCGCGGTGACCCGGTAATCGATGAAGTAATCTTCGAGGGCCAGGGTGCGGCGGGTCTCGCCTTTGCACAGGACAATCTGCGCGCCCAGGGCAATCAGCAGCGGTGGCGAGTCACCAATCGGCGAGGCGTTGCCGATGTTGCCGCCGAGGGTGCCCTGGTTGCGGATCTGCAAGGACGCAAAGCGTTGCAGCAATTCGCCGAAGTCCGGGTATTCGCTTTTCAGTGCTTCGTAGCAATCGGAGAGGGCGGTCGCGGCGCCGATTTCCAAGCGATCGTCGAAACGCTCGATGCGCTTCATCTCAGCGACGTTGCCGACGTAAATCATCACCGGCAGGGTGCGGTGGAACTGCGTGACTTCCAGCGCCAGATCGGTACCGCCGGCCAGCAGCCGCGCCTGTGGATAAGCGTCGTAGAGGTCAGCCAGATCGGCCACGGTCAGCGGCACCAGGCAGCGCTTGTCGCCACTGTTGAGTTCGCCGATATCGGTAGGGGCGATGGCTTTCAGGCGGGCGATGGTGTCGGCTTCACGGGCATCGAACTGGTCCGGTTGCTTGCCGCAGCAGGACTGCTCGGCGGCTTCCAGGATCGGCCGATAGCCGGTGCAACGGCAGAGGTTGCCGGCCAGCGCTTCGTGGGCTTTGTGCGAGTCCGGTTGATCGCTGTTCTTTTGCAGGGCAAACAGCGACATGACGAAGCCCGGTGTGCAGAAGCCGCATTGCGAGCCGTGGCACTCGACCATGGCTTTTTGCACGCTGTGCAGTTGGCCCTGATGCTTGAGGTCTTCGACGCTGATCAATTGTTTGCCGTGCAGCGACGAAACGAACGTCAGGCACGAGTTGAGGCTGCGATAGCGAATGTGTTCGCGGCCATCGTCATCCGTTTGCAGCTCGCCGACCACCACGGTGCAGGCACCACAGTCACCGCTGGCGCAGCCTTCTTTGGTGCCGGGTTTGCCCACATGGTCGCGCAGGTAATTGAGCACGGTCAGGTTTGGGTCCAGGGCGTGCTCGCTACGGAGTTCCTGGTTAAGTAAAAACTGGATCACGGAAGGCCTCGCAGACTCATTATTGTTGTTAACCGACTTGAACCGAATTTATCAGGTCTGACTTTCCGGTCAATGATTTTCTGACTTAAAGGTCAGGAAATAGCATTTTGTCGATCAACGACTCGTTCCTTCATTATTGACCCTCTCGGGATAGCCTGCTTTTTGCTTGAATCGTGCCAAAAACCGCCGAGTGGGCACTCCGCCCTGGCGTATCAATTGCGCTACACTGCGCCGCTTGTGCAGATCGAAGAGTTTGAAGGACAACCATGACGTTCAAGGCGCCGGACAGCCTCGCCGAGCAAATCGCTCACCACCTCGCCGAACGTATCATTCGCGGCGAAATGAAGCCGGGAGAGCGCATCCAGGAACAGAAGGTCACGCTGGCCCTCAATGTCAGCCGCGGTTCGGTCCGCGAGGCCTTGCTGATTCTCGAGCGCCGCCACCTGATCGCTATCCTGCCGCGACGGGGCGCCCACGTGACCGAACTCACCGCGCACAAGGTGCAGAGCCTGTGCACGTTGATGAGCGAGCTCTATATCTTGCTCGGCAACGCCGTGGCCACGGGCTGGCAAGTCCAGGCCGACCTGGCGCCGTTCGTGCAGATTCAGCAGCGCCTCACCGCCAGCTATGAGCGCCAGGACATCCGTACGTTTGTCGACGACAGCTTCAGTGTGATGCGCGCCGCGTACCCGTTCGCCAACAATCCGTACTTGCAGGAAACCGTCGAGAACCTGCAACCGGCCATGAGCCGCGCGTATTTCCTCGCCCTGGAACAGCGCAAGGCCTCGATGAGCGAGTTCCTGGAGTTGTTCGAACGCCTGCTCGCCGCCGTGATCGCCCGTGACTTTCCGCAGATCCGCGAGGTGCTGACGGCGTATGCCCAGCGCAGTAGCGATCTGGTGGTTTCCGCCCTGACGGACGCTTAAGCGTGCGGCTCAAGTGCATCAAGCTCGCGGGGTTCAAATCCTTCGTCGACCCGACCACGGTGAACTTCCCCAGTAACATGGCGGCCGTGGTCGGGCCCAACGGCTGCGGCAAGTCGAACATTATCGACGCCGTACGCTGGGTGATGGGCGAGAGTTCGGCGAAGAACTTGCGTGGCGAGTCGATGACCGACGTCATCTTCAACGGCTCGACCAGTCGTAAACCGGTGAGCCAGGCGAGCATCGAGCTGGTGTTCGATAACTCCGACGGCACGCTGGTCGGCGAATACGCCGCGTATGCGGAAATTTCCATTCGCCGCAAAGTGACCCGCGACAGCCAGAACAGCTACTTCCTCAACGGCACCAAATGCCGCCGTCGAGACATCACCGACATCTTCCTCGGCACAGGCCTCGGCCCGCGCAGCTACTCGATCATCGAGCAGGGGATGATCTCCAAGCTGATCGAAGCCAAGCCCGAAGATTTGCGCAACTTCATCGAAGAAGCGGCCGGCATCTCCAAGTACAAGGAGCGCCGGCGCGAGACCGAAAACCGCATTCGCCGCACCCACGAAAACCTCGCCCGCCTGACCGACCTGCGCGAAGAGCTGGAGCGTCAGCTCGAACGCTTGCACCGCCAGGCCGAAGCCGCGAAAAAGTACCAGGAATACAAGGGCGAAGAGCGCCAGCTCAAGGCTCAACTGTCGGCCCTGCGCTGGCAGGCGTTGAACGAACAGGTCGGCCAGCGCGAAGCGATCATCGGCAACCAGGAAATCACCTTTGAAGCGCTAGTGGCCGAGCAACGCAATGCCGACGCGAGCATCGAACGCTTTCGTGACGGGCACCACGACCTGTCCGAGCGCTTCAATCTGGTGCAGGCGCGCTTCTATTCGGTCGGCGGCGACATCGCCCGGGTCGAGCAGAGCATCCAGCACGGTCAGCAGCGTTTGCGTCAGTTGC
This sequence comes from Pseudomonas sp. NPDC086251, assembly GCF_044746405.1. NCBI lineage: Bacteria > Pseudomonadati > Pseudomonadota > Gammaproteobacteria > Pseudomonadales > Pseudomonadaceae > Pseudomonas > Pseudomonas sp. NPDC086251. Next base: position 234,800 of record NZ_JBIVBY010000002.1, on the reverse strand, counting down.
AGGATGATTTGAAGGAAGCCGAGCGCGCGCGCCTGGAAACCGAGTCGCACCTGGGCCACGACCGCACGTTGCTGCTGACCCTCGGCGAAGAGCTGGACATGCTCACGCCGGAACAGGAAGTCACCAGCGCCGCCGCCGAAGAAGCGGCCGCCGCGTTGGAAGAATCCGAAACCACCATGCATGCCTGGCAGGAGCAGTGGGACACGTTCAACCTGACCGCCGCCGAGCCGCGTCGCCAATCCGAGGTGCAGCAATCGCGGATACAGCAGCTGGAAACCAGCATGGAACGTTTGGCTGATCGGCAGAAGCGTCTTGGTGAAGAACGCGCGCTGCTGTCGGCGGACCCGGAAGACGCGGCGATCATGGAGCTCAACGAGCAACTGGCCGCGTCCGAGGCCACCCTCGAAGATTTGCAGGCCAGCGAAGAAGCGCAGGTCGAGCGCCTTGAGCAACTGCGTCAGGAATTGCAGCAAGCGCTGCAAAACCAGCAGCAGGCGCAGGGCGATTTGCAGCGGCTCAACGGGCGACTGGCGTCGTTGGAAGCCTTGCAGCAAGCGGCGCTCGATCCCGGCACCGGCACCGCCGAATGGCTGCGTGAGCAAAACCTGGCCGACCGCCCGCGTCTGGCCGAAGGCCTGAAGGTAGAGGCCGGTTGGGAGTTGGCGGTGGAAACCGTGCTCGGCGCCGACCTGCAAGCGGTATTGGTGGACGACTTCGGCGAGTTCGATCTGGCCGGGTTTGCCCAGGGCGATCTGCGCCTGCTCAGCCCGGCCAGCGATGGCGTGCGCATGCCCGGCAGCTTGCTCGACAAGGTCGAGGCGCAGATTGATCTGTCGCCGTGGCTGGGCCAGGTCAAGCCGGTGGAAAGTCTCGAACAGGCCTTGGCGCTACGTGCTCAGTTGAGCGTCGGCCAAAGCCTGATCAGCCGCGACGGTTACTGGGTCGGTCGACACTTTCTGCGCGTGCGCCGGGCCAGCGAAGCGGAAAGCGGTGTGCTCGCCCGGGGTCAGGAAATCCAGCGTCTGGGCCAGGAACGCGAAGAGCGCGAAGCCACCGTCGAAACCCTGGAAACCAAACTTCAAACGCTGAGGGCGCAGCAGCGTCAGCAGGAAAACGGTCGCGAACATTTGCGCCGTCTGCTGCAAGACGAAGCGCGTCAGCAAGGTGAACTGAAAGCCCAGTTGTCCGCCGGCAAAGCCAAGGCTGAGCAACTGACCTTGCGGCGTACCCGGCTGGACGAAGAGCTCGCCGAGTTGGCTGAGCAGCGTGCGCTGGAGCACGAAAACATTGGTGAGGCGCGCCTGCAATTGCAGGAAGCCCTCGACAGCATGGCGCTCGACACCGAGCAGCGCGAGTTGCTGCTGGCCCAGCGCGACAGCCTGCGCGAGCGACTTGATCGCGTGCGTCAGGAAGCTCGTCAGCACAAGGATCACGCTCATCAGTTGGCGGTTCGCCTGGGTTCGCTCAAGGCGCAACATGACTCGACGCGTCAGGCGCTGGAACGTCTGGAGATGCAGTCCGAGCGCCTGACCGAGAAGCGCGAACAGCTCAGCCTCAATCTGGAGGAGGGCGAGGCACCGCTGGAAGAGCTGCGCCTCAAACTTGAAGAATTGCTCGACAAACGCATGAGCGTCGACGAAGAACTCAGGACCGCGCAGATCGCCCTGGAAGACGCTGACCGCGAACTGCGCGAGGCTGAAAAACGTCGCAGCCAGGCCGAGCAGCAATCGCAATTGATTCGTGGCCAGCTCGAAACCCAGCGCATGGAATGGCAAGCCCTCAACGTGCGGCGCAAGACCTTGCAGGATCAGTTGCTCGAGGACGGCTACGACCTCCACGGCGTGCTGGCAACCCTGACCACCGAGGCCAACGAGAAAGAGGCCGAGGAAGAACTCGAACGCATCGCGGCGCGTATCCAGCGTCTCGGTGCGATCAACCTGGCGGCCATCGACGAATACCAGCAACAATCCGAGCGTAAACGTTATCTGGATGCGCAGAACGACGATTTGGTCGAAGCGCTGGACACCCTTGAGAACGTGATTCGCAAGATCGACAAGGAAACCCGAAACCGCTTCAAAGATACCTTTGATCAGATCAATGCCGGAATTCAGGCACTTTTCCCAAAAGTTTTCGGTGGAGGCAGCGCGTATTTGGAACTGACGGGCGAAGATCTACTCGATACAGGGGTAACGATCATGGCGCGACCGCCAGGAAAGAAGAACAGCACCATCCATTTGCTCTCCGGTGGCGAAAAAGCCCTGACCGCATTGGCCTTGGTTTTTGCCATCTTCAAGTTGAATCCGGCGCCGTTCTGCATGCTCGATGAAGTTGATGCACCTTTGGATGACGCTAACGTTGGACGCTACGCACGGCTGGTAAAAGAGATGTCGCAGACGGTGCAGTTCATCTACATCACCCACAACAAGATCGCCATGGAAATGGCCGATCAGCTGATGGGGGTGACGATGCATGAACCGGGTTGCTCGCGACTGGTAGCCGTAGATGTCGAGGAGGCGATGGCGATGGTGGACGCCTGAGTCCTGGCCTTGTAGGACAATGTGCGAGAGGTATTGGTGAGCAGTCAGGCGAATTATCGGCCGCTACTTGCTGGCCAATCGACATAATCGCTCAAGCCATTGTGACAGACGGTGTAAAGTTACCTTTGGTCGTGCTAGTTTAATGTCAATTTTTCGTATACGTGGGCAAAACGCCTGTCAGAACATAGAGTTGGCGCCACGTTTTAAAGCGGTTTGCGAGTTGTAAACCCCTTATTTTTCAGCATTTTTTATAGAGGCACGGGATTACATGGAAATCGGTCTGCGCGAGTGGCTGATCGTCATCGGCATTATTGTCATTGCCGGTATTCTTTTCGATGGCTGGCGTCGCATGCGCGGCGGCAAGGGAAAACTTAAATTCCGTCTTGACCGAAGTTTGTCCAATTTGCCGGACGAGGACACCAGCGCCGAGCTGTTGGGCCCGCCCCGCGTCCTGGACACTCATAAAGAACCGCAACTGGACGAGCACGATCTGCCGTCGGTGAGCATGCCTGCCCGTGAACCCCGTGAGTCGGGTTCCAAGCGCGGCAAGCGTGGCAACAGCGAACCTTCCCAGGGCGACATGAACCTCAGCCTGGACCTGGACGGCGGCCCGAGCTTCAGCAGCCGTGACGACGATTTCCCGGATGACACCAAGGCCGCACCTTCAGTCAGCGACAAGGAACAGCCGCAAGCCGAAGAAGTGCTGGTAATCAGCGTGATCTGTCGCGACGCCGCCGGCTTCAAAGGCCCGGCGCTGTTGCAAAATATTCTGGAAAGCGGTCTGCGCTTTGGCGAGATGGACATCTTCCACCGTCACGAAAGCATGGCCGGCAATGGCGAAGTCCTGTTCTCCATGGCCAATGCGGTCAAGCCGGGCGTCTTCGATCTGGACGACATCGACCACTTCAGCACGCCGGCGGTGAGTTTCTTCCTCGGCCTGCCAGGCCCACGTCATCCGAAGCAAGCCTTCGACGTGATGGTGGCTGCGGCGCGTAAATTGTCCCAGGAACTGAACGGCGAACTGAAAGACGACCAGCGCAGCGTGCTGACCGCCCAGACCATTGAGCATTACCGTCAGCGCATCGTTGAATTCGAACGCCGCGCCCTGACCCAGAAGCGCTAAAGTCAAAAGATCGCAGCCTCGTTTCACTCGACAGCTCCTACAGAAAATCCCGATCCCTGTAGGAGCTGTCGAGTGAAACGAGGCTGCGATCTCTTGATCTTGTCGAGATGAGATAGGAGCAGCCTCGGCTGCTCTTTTGCTTTATGAGAGAACACCCATGACCGCCGCCAAAAATCGCATTCTAGAGCTGCGCGCTGAGCTGGATCAGCACAACTATCGCTACCACGTGCTGGACGAGCCGAGCATTCCGGACGCCGAATACGATCGGTTGTTCCACGAACTCAAGGCCCTTGAAGCGGCCAACCCCGAACTGATCACCAGTGACTCGCCGACCCAGCGCGTCGGCAGCGCGGCGCTGTCGGCGTTCACCCAGGTGCGCCACGAAGTACCGATGCTCAGCCTCGGCAACGCCTTCGAAGAAACCGACATGCGCGAATTCGATCGTCGGGTGACGGAAGGTCTGGACCTGCCGGCTGGCGATCTGTTTGGCGGCGGCGCGGCGGTGGAATACAGCTGTGAACCGAAACTCGATGGCCTGGCGGTCAGCCTGCTGTACCAGGACGGCGTATTGGTCCGCGGCGCGACGCGCGGCGACGGTACTACCGGCGAAGACATCAGCGTCAACGTGCGCACTGTGCGCAACATTCCGCTCAAGCTGCACGGCACCGGTTGGCCGGCGACGCTTGAAGTGCGCGGTGAAGTGTTCATGTCCAAGGCCGGTTTCGAACGGCTGAACGCCACGCAACTGGAAGTCGGCGGCAAGACGTTTGCCAACCCGCGTAACGCGGCGGCGGGCAGCTTGCGCCAGCTCGATTCGAAGATCACTGCCAACCGTCCACTGGAATTCTGCTGCTACGGCATCGGCCAGATTTCGGCGGACATTGCCGACACGCACATCGGCAATCTCAAGCAGTTGCAAGGTTGGGGCATGCCGATCAGCCACGAGCTGAAGCTGGCCCATGGCATTGATGAATGCCTGGATTACTACCGCGACATCGGTGAGCGCCGCAATGCGCTGTCCTATGAAATCGACGGCGTGGTGTTCAAGGTCAACAGCATCGCGTCCCAGCGTGAACTGGGCTTCCGCGCGCGCGAACCGCGCTGGGCCATCGCGCACAAATTCCCGGCCATGGAAGAACTCACCGAATTGCTCGACGTGGAATTCCAGGTCGGTCGCACCGGTGCCGTGACGCCAGTGGCACGCTTGAAACCGGTCAAGGTGGCCGGCGTCACCGTGGCCAACGCGACGTTGCACAACATGGACGAAGTGGCGCGCCTGGGCTTGATGATCGGCGACACCGTGATCATCCGCCGCGCTGGCGACGTGATTCCGCAAGTGGTGCAAGTGGTCACCGAGCGCCGTCCGGATAACGCGCGGCCGGTGCAGATTCCGGAAAAGTGCCCGGTCTGTGGCTCGCATGTCGAGCGCACGCAACTGGTCAAGCGCAGCAAGGGGCGCGAGACCGTCAGCGAAGGCGCGGTGTATCGCTGCGTCGGCCGACTGGCCTGTGGTGCGCAACTCAAGCAGGCGATCATTCACTTCGTCTCGCGCCGCGCCATGGATATCGAAGGGCTGGGCGACAAGAGCGTCGAGCAGCTGGTCGACGAAGGCCTGGTGAGTTCGCCGGCCGATCTGTATGCCCTGAAGTTCGAGGACATTGTCGATCTGGAAGGTTTTGCCGAGCTGTCGAGCAAGAAATTGCTCAGCGCCATTGAAGACAGCAAGAAGCCGAGCCTCGCGCGGTTCATCTACGCCCTCGGGATTCCCGATGTCGGCGAAGAGACGGCCAAGGTGCTGGCACGCTCCCTCGGCTCGCTGGAGCGGGTTCAGCAGGCGTTGCCGCAAGTGCTCACGTACTTGCCGGACGTCGGCCTGGAAGTGGCTCACGAGATTCACAGTTTCTTTGAAGATGCGCATAACCGGCAGGTGATTGCCGATCTGCTCAGGCACGGCCTGCAGATTCAGGATCAAGCTGGATTGGGCGCCGAGTTTGCCGCCAGCACCACACTGGGCGGTTTCCTCGACAAGTTGCACATTCCGTCGGTCGGGCCGGGCGGGGCGCAGAAGCTGGCTGACAAGTTCGGTTCGCTGGAAGGGGTTTTCAGTGCGGACTGGCTGGACATGCGTCAAGCGTTGCCAGAGAAGCAGGCCACCTCGGTTCGCGAGTTTTTTGCGGTCGCCGAGAATCGCCAGATTGCCGAAGCCGCGGAAAAGCAGTTGCGTGATTTCGGCATGCATTGGCAGAGCGAGAAGAAAGTCGTCGAAGGCTTGCCGCTGGCCGGGCAGACCTGGGTGCTGACCGGTTCGCTGGAATTGATGAGTCGCGACGTGGCCAAGGACAAGCTCGAAAGCCTCGGCGCCAAGGTGGCGGGTTCGGTCTCGGCCAAGACCCACTGCGTGGTCGCAGGGCCGGGTGCTGGCTCCAAGTTGACCAAGGCCAATGAGCTGGGACTGAAGGTTCTGGATGAAGAGGCGTTTGTCGGGTTTTTGAGTCAGCACGGTATTACCGTCTGATGCCATTCGCGAGCAAGCCCGCTCCCACATTTGACCGCATTCGTTCATGAGAACTGGATCAAATGTGGGAGCGGGCTTGCTCGCGAAGGCGATAGTCGCCATCACGCAAAAAGCGGGAACGATCACGGCACAGGAATGATCTAGTCTTGGCAAGCCCCAAGGAGAGATCGCCATGTACCGCTTCTTCGAACAGCTCAGCTCGCGCATCGCCGCGCCCTTCATGGGCGAGCGTTCGCGCAACAGCAAGGTCTGGCATTGCCGCTGCGGACAGTCGCTGTTCTTTCGCAACAGCCAGTGCCTGGCCTGTTCGGCGGCGCTGGGCTATCAGCCTGAACAGAGTCGCTTGTCTTCGCTGCAGCCGGGGCCGCAGACGGACACCTGGTTGCTTGACGCCGATCCCGAAGCTGGCGTATTCCGCCGCTGCGCCAACCTCGATTCGCCGGCAGCCTGCAATTGGTTGCTGCCCGCCAATGACCACGATGCGCTGTGCATCGCCTGTAGCCTGAATCGCACCATTCCCGACCTGTCGATAGCGGAAAACCCTGAACGCTGGCGCAAGGTCGAAACCGCCAAGCGGCGCCTGGTTGCACAGTTGGTCAGCCTGGGTTTGCAGGTGATCCCCAAAACCGTGGATGAAGAGACGGGCCTGGCGTTCGATGTCATCGGCGTCGACCTCGAAGGCAAGCCGCCGACCACCGGGCACGCCAACGGCCTGATCACCCTCGACATCAAAGAAGCCGACGATGCCCATCGCGAACAGGTCCGGGTGCAAATGCACGAGCCTTATCGCACGCTGCTCGGACACTTTCGGCACGAAGTCGGGCATTACTATTGGGACCGGCTGATCGCCAACAGCCATTGGCTCGAACCGTTTCGCGGCCTGTTCGGCGACGAGCGCGCCAGCTACGCCGATGCCCTTGAACGGCATTATCAGCAAGGTGCGCCGCTCGACTGGCAGCAGGATTACGTCAGCGCCTACGCGACCATGCACCCGTGGGAGGATTGGGCCGAAACCTGGGCTCATTACCTGCACATGATGGACGCGGTGGACACGGCGTTGGGGTTTGGCATGAGTGCCCGGGACATGGACTTCGACTACCAGCCTTTCCCGTCCAGCACCCTTTACGACCCGCAGCATCCCGGCGGCGCGGCGTTTCTGTCGTTCGTCAATGCGTGGATCGAGTTGGCCGGCATGCTCAATGAACTGTCGCACAGCATGGGCCAACCGGATTTCTACCCGTTCGTCCTGCCGCCCGCGGTGATCGCCAAATTGCACTTCATCCACCTGGTGATCCAGCAAGAGGGCGGCAAGGCCGATGACGTGGTGCAAGACCTGTAGCAGCTGCCGAAGGCTGCGTTCGGCCCTGTAGGAGCGAGCTCGCTCGCGAAAAACCTGAAGCCAACGCGTTAACCCAGACAGCAAGCGTTATCGTTAACGTCCATCGCGAGCGAGCTCGCTCCTACAGGGCGCTCATTTCCAGCGCAATGCATGTCCTTGAAGCAGCTCATGTTTTTTAATCTGCCCGAACGGTTGTAACTTCGTCTCAGATAGGTACAATGGCGCGGCTCGCCGTCAGGTGAGCGTCGTTATGGTGACCCCATCGGTCCCCCCGCAACGATTACCCGTGAACCTGGTCAGATCCGGAAGGAAGCAGCCACAGCGGGAACATTGTGTGCCGGGGTGTGGCTGGTGGGGTTGCCTCCATAACGCACCGCGAGGCACGCTCGCGTTATCTGCCAAATTCACATTCTTGTTGCTCTGCCAAGGGTCTTGCCCAAGGCGGTGTTTTGTCGTTTCCGATTTTTAAAACGGTACGTAAAGCGCAGGCTTCAGATGTTCGGTTGAGACGGATCAACCGAAGCCGTCAACTTTGCGGTAGCATCCGCGCGTTGGATCCAAGTTTTAAATGTTCATCGGTACCACCGCTAGTGACAGCGAGCTTTGACTCATGGATGAGAAATACCGCAGGGCTGTGGATGCCGCAGCGATTTTTTCCGAGACCGACCTGACGGGTCGGATCACCTACGTCAACGATCAATTCTGCGCCGTGTCCGGTTACCACCGTGACGAACTGCTCGGGCAGAACCATCGTCTCCTCAATTCCGGCTGCACTCGGCTGATTTCTTCGCCGACATGTGGCGCTCTATCGCCCTGGGTAACATCTGGAAGGGCGAAATCTGTAATCGCGCCAAGGATGGCAGCCTGTATTGGGTCGACAGCACCATGGTGCCGGTGCTTGATGAGGCCACCGGACAGGTCGACCGTTACCTGTCGATTCGTTTTGATGTCAGCGAAAAACGCCAGTTGCTGCATTCCCTGCAATGGCGGGTTGGGCATGACGTGCTGACCGGCTTGCCGAATCGCGCGTTCCTCTCGGATCTGCTGGATCAGGCCCTGGAGTTTTCCCGGCAGGAAAAAATCCCGATGGCGGTGTGCATGCTCGACCTCGACGGTTTCAAGGCCGTGAACGATGGTTATGGGCATGCCAGCGGTGATCTGTTGCTGGTAGAAGTGGCCAAGCGCTTGCGCGACATATTGCGCGGCGAAGATGTGGTGGCCCGGCTGGCCGGTGATGAGTTCGTGCTGGTCCTGCGTTACGTGCATGACCTGTCGGAATTGCGCGCAGCATTGAACCGGGTGCTCGGCGCAATCTCGGCGCCGTACTCGCTGCACGGCAAGCCCATCAATGTGTTTGCCAGTATCGGCGTGACGTTATTCCCTGATGATAACGAAGATGCCGAAATGCTCTTGCGTCACGCGGATCAGGCCATGTACGTGGCCAAGCAGAACGGGCGCAATCGTTTTCATGTGTTCGACGTGACCCGGGATCAGGAGGTCAAGGCCACTCACCAGACGGTTGAGCGAGTGCGTCAGGCGCTGGTCATGGGCGAACTGCGTTTGCATTTCCAGCCCAAGGTGAACATGCGCAGTGGCGAGGTCGTCGGTTTCGAGGCGTTGTTGCGCTGGGAGCATCCGGAAAACGGCATCGTGTCTGCCCGGGAGTTTTTACCGCCGGTCGAAGAGACCGACTTGATCATCGATATCGGCGAATGGGTGATGGATCAGGTCTTGTCGCAGTTGCTCCGTTGGCAACAAGCGGGGAAGCACTGGCCGGTGAGCATCAACATCGCGGCGCGGCATTTTCAGCGCGCGGATTTCGTCGAACGGCTCAGCCAGGTACTCGCCCGGCATACCCAGGTCGCGCCGCAGATGCTTGATCTGGAAATCGTCGAGTCGGTGGCCGTCGAGAACATTCAGCATGTCAGCGTCTGTTTGCAGGCCTGTCAGGCGCTGGGGGTGCAGTTTTCGCTGGGGGACTTTGGCACCGGTTATTCGTCCCTGAGCCACCTCAAGCGATTGCGAACCGAAACCATCAAAATCGATAAGTCCTTTGTCCGCGACATTCTCAATGATCGCGATGACCTGGCCCTGACCACCGCCGTGATTGGCCTGGCTCATGCGTTTGGTCGACAAGTGATCGCCGAAGGGCTGGAAAGTCTCGAACACGGTCAATTGCTGCTGCGCCTGGGGTGCGACGTTGCCCAAGGCTATTTCATCGCCCGGCCAATGCCACCCGCCGAAGTGCCGGGCTGGGTCGAACGGTTTGTCGCGCCAGCGCAATGGCAGGTGTTCGATCAAACCGGCTGAGCCTCGTTTGTCAGGCATATGAAGAACAAATGTGGGAGCGGGCTTGCTCGCGAATGCGGTGTATCAGTCAACACCACCGTTGCCTGACACACTGCATTCGCGAGCAAGCCCGCTCCCACAGGATTATGGGCTGGCTACCGGTTCACCACCCACATACAGCCGGATAATGTCATCGATCTCGCCGGACATTTTCATTCGCAGCAAGGTGCGCAAGATGCGCTGCACCGGCACCTTGGGATCGTTGCGCACGTAGCAACCGACATTTTGGGTCTGCAACACGGCCACGCCTTGCAGTTGTCGGTCGGGCAACAGACGCTGGTTGAACCACTCCAGGGTCCATTGGTTGCTCACGGCATAGTGATAGCGACCGGCCAGGAGTTTTTCCAGCACCTGCTCCTGATTGCGCGCGTCTTCGCGACGTAGCCGGTCGGCGTCGAACAGCGGTTGCAGCGTCGGGTAGTTGTAGCCAAGCACTGTGCCGATCGATTGTGGCGGCAGGTTGGCCGCAATCACCGCAGTCAACGGGGATTTGCGGCTGATCAATACATCGGGTTGAGTCCACAGGGGAATACTCCAGATGTAGTCGCCAGACTGATTCGGCAGCCAGGATTGTGCGGCATAGCAGCGGATATCGACCTCGCCGTGTTCCATGGCGTTTTGCACCCGTGCCCGGGGCAGTACGTGAAATTCGGCCGGGACGCCGACCTGGGTCGCCAGGCTGACCATTACGTCGTACAGGATGCCCTGGATCGGCTTGCCACGTTCCAGCTGCACCATCGGCATCGCCCAACTGTCAGGCACCACGAAGCGCAACGGCGCTCCAGCGGCCGTGACGTTCAGGCTGATCAACAGCAATGCCCCCAAGGCCAGCCGCATAAATGCTCCGGTACTGATAAACCCCGAGCCGATAAAAGCCCCCCAACGACCATCTTAGCCAGATTAGACGAGCGCACCGGATGCAATTTTGGCGGTGCTCCGATAGCATTAGCCGCTTCTGTTCCTTAGTTGCGACGGTTTTCGATGAGTTATCAGGTTCTTGCACGTAAATGGCGTCCGCGCTCGTTCCGCGAAATGGTCGGCCAGACCCATGTGCTCAAGGCTCTGATCAATGCCTTGGACAGCCAGCGGCTGCACCACGCCTATCTGTTTACCGGCACTCGCGGGGTCGGCAAGACCACCATCGCGCGGATTATCGCCAAATGCCTGAACTGTGAAACAGGTATCACTTCGACGCCATGCGGCGAGTGCTCGGTGTGCCGTGAAATCGATGAAGGCCGCTTCGTCGACCTGATCGAGATCGACGCCGCGAGCCGGACCAAGGTCGAAGACACCCGCGAGCTGCTCGACAACGTGCAGTACGCCCCGAGCCGCGGGCGCTTCAAGGTCTACCTGATCGACGAAGTGCACATGCTCTCCAGCCATTCCTTCAATGCGCTGCTGAAAACCCTCGAAGAGCCGCCGCCCTACGTCAAGTTCATCCTGGCCACGACTGATCCGCAGAAACTTCCTGCGACGATTCTTTCGCGCTGCCTGCAGTTCTCCCTGAAGAACATGACCCCGGAGCGCGTGGTCGAGCATTTGACCCACGTGCTCAGTGTCGAGAACGTACCGTTCGAAGACGACGCCCTGTGGTTGCTGGGCCGCGCCGCCGATGGTTCGATGCGCGACGCCATGAGCCTGACCGACCAGGCGATCGCCTTTGGTGAAGGCAAGGTCATGGCCGCCGACGTACGGGCGATGCTCGGGACGCTGGATCACGGTCAGGTCTACGACGTTCTGCATGCGCTGATCGAAGGCGATGCCAAGGCATTGCTCGAAGCTGTGCGGCATCTGTCGGAGCAAGGCCCGGACTGGAATGGCGTGCTCTCGGAAATTCTCAACGTGCTGCACCGCGTTGCCATCGCCCAGGCCTTGCCTGAAGGCGTCGACAACGGCCATGGCGACCGTGATCGGGTGCTGGCACTGGCCCAGGCCTTGCCGGCCGAAGATGTGCAGTTCTATTACCAGATGGGCCTGATCGGGCGTCGCGACTTGCCGCTGGCACCGGATCCCCGTGGTGGCTTCGAAATGGTTCTGCTGCGCATGCTCGCGTTCAGGCCGGCGGATACGGCGGATGCCCCGAGTCAGCCGCTAAAGACAGTGGGGATCAGCCAGGCCACAGTTGATTCCGCAAACTCCGTGGCTGCCGAGCGCGTTGTCGCGCCGGTAGTCGCTGCGGCAGTGGCACCCGTTGCTCCCGTTGTCGCCGCGCCGGTGGTGGCTCCAGTGCCTGAGCCGGTTGCGGCCGTCGTCGAGCCTGAGCCCGTCGTTGAGCCCGTAGCGGTCGCAGCCGTTGTCGATTTGCCCTGGAATGACCCGGTAGAACCCGACGTCATCCAGCAGCCCGCCGTCGAGCCGGTTTTGGAAACGGCCGGCGAGCAACCCGATTTGCCGTCGATGCCGTTGCCGACACCTGACAGCGTGGTCCCGGACGCACCGGAGTGGGCCGCCGCGCCGATTCCGGAACCCTCCGTGGCCGACGTCGATGCCGCCACGCCGGGCATAGAGCCGGACGACGAGCCGCCGCTGGACGAGGACTATATCGAACCGGACATGGATTCGGCCTACAGTTACCTTGACGAACTGGCGAGCGAGCACACCGCGGAGCCTGCGGCTGAACCCGAGCCTGAACCGGCGGCCATGCCGGCCACCGGTCTGGCCCTGCAATGGCTGGAACTGTTCCCGAAACTGCCGATCTCCGGCATGACCGGCAGCATCGCCGCCAACTGCACGCTGATCGCCGTCGATGGCGACAACTGGCTGTTGCACCTGGACCCGGCGCACAGCGCCTTGTTCAACGCGACCCAGCAACGTCGCCTCAACGATGCGCTGAACCAGTATCACGGGCGTACGTTGAGCCTGAGCATAGAGTTGATCAAGCCCGAGCAGGAAACCCCGGCCCAGGCCGCTTCCCGCCGGCGTGTCGACCGTCAGCGCGAGGCCGAGGAATCGATCCACGGTGATCCGTTCATCCAGCAAATGATGCAGCAGTTCGGTGCGGTGATCCGTAACGATACTATTGAACCTGTCGACGCTCTGGTCAGTCAGGGCTAATAACTGAAGGCGTTCGGCCGACAGGGCCGGGCGCTGTTTTTATCCAAGTACTTTTGAGGTGATTACCATGATGAAAGGTGGCATGGCCGGCCTGATGAAGCAGGCGCAGCAGATGCAGGAAAAAATGGCCAAGATGCAGGAAGAACTGGCCAACGCCGAAGTCACCGGTAAGGCCGGTGGCGATATGGTCACCGTGGTGATGACCGGTCGTCACGACGTCAAGCGCGTGACCATCGACCCAAGCCTGGTAGAAGGCCTGAGCGAAGACGACAAAGAGATGCTGGAAGCGGTCTTCGCCGCCGCCGTCAACGATGCCGTGCGCAAAATCGAAGCCAACAGCCAGGACAAAATGTCCGGCATGACCGCTGGCATGCAATTGCCACCGGGCATGAAACTGCCATTCTGATTCGCTAAAGCGCGTCGGATGGGCTACAAAAAAATGCCAGGCATCGCGCCTGGCATTTTTGTATCCGCCTGTTGGATAGGTGGTGCCTGTCAGGCCGCCTTCGCGAGCAAGCCCGCTCCCACATTGGAACTCGGTCGAATGTGGGAGCGGGCTTGCTCGCGAAGAAGTCGACGCGGTCTCGGACAGAAACATCGAACGCGAAACCTGCACAACGGTCTGCTCCCCTATACCGCCCCATTCATCGATCAAAAGGAGACGCTCACATGCCACAAGCATTGACCCTCAACCAACGTATCGTCCTGGTGTCCCGCCCGGTAGGCGCGCCGACCCCGGAGAATTTTCGCCTGGAGCGGATCGCGCTGCCGGACCTGGCCGACGGTGAGGTGTTGCTCAAGACCCTTTACCTGTCGCTGGATCCCTACATGCGCGGGCGCATGAGTGACGCGCCGTCCTACGCCGCGCCGGTAGCAATCGGCGAGGTCATGACCGGCGGGGCGGTCAGCCGGGTCGAGCGTTCGCTGAATCCGAAATTCCACGAAGGCGATCTGGTGGTCGGTGCCACCGGTTGGCAAAGCCACAGTGTCAGTGACGGTCGCGCGCTCATTCCGATCCCGTCGGGGTTGCCGAGCCCTTCGATGGCGCTCGGCGTGCTGGGTATGCCGGGCATGACCGCCTACATGGGCCTGATGGACATCGGCCAGCCGAAACCCGGCGAAACCCTGGTGGTTGCCGCCGCGTCCGGCGCAGTGGGTTCTGTGGTTGGCCAAGTGGCGAAGATCAAGGGACTGCGCGTGGTCGGTGTCGCCGGTGGCGCCGACAAGTGCCGTTATGTGGTCGAAGAGCTGGGCTTCGATGCCTGTATCGACCACAAAAGCCCTAATTTCGCCGATGAACTGGCGCAGGCGTGCTCCCAGGGCATCGATATCTATTACGAAAACGTCGGCGGCAAGGTCTTTGACGCGGTGCTGCCGTTGCTCAATCCCAAGGCGCGGATTCCGCTCTGTGGCCTGATTGCTTCGTACAATGCCAGCGAAGCACCGACCGGGCCGGATCGCCTGCCGCAATTGCAGCGCACGTTGCTGACCAAACGCGTACGCATCCAGGGTTTCATCGTGTTCGACGATTATGGTGACCGTCAGCCGGAATTCATCAGCGCGATGGCGCCGTGGGTGCGCGATGGCAAGGTGAAATTCCGCGAAGACGTGGTCGATGGCCTGGAAAATGCGCCCGAGGCGTTCATCGGTCTGCTGGAAGGACGCAACTTCGGCAAACTGGTGGTGCGGGTCGCTCAGGACTGAGTAATTAACGCTGCAATTTGACGCTAAACAGAGGCGCGGGTATAAACCGCGTCTCGTTGTTTTGTCGGACTTTTCCCCATGAGCTTCAGCCCTTTGATTCGCCAACTGATCGACGCCCTGCGAATTTTGCCAGGTGTGGGTCAGAAAACTGCTCAACGCATGGCGTTGCAGTTGCTCGAACGTGATCGCAGCGGCGGCTCGCGCCTGGCACTGGCGCTGAGCCAGGCCATGGAAGGGGTCGGCCACTGCCGCTTGTGCCGCACGCTGACCGAAGACGATCTGTGCCCGCAATGCGCCGACACCCGTCGCGACGACACCTTGCTGTGCGTGGTGGAAGGCCCGATGGACGTTTACGCGGTGGAGCAGACCGGTTTCCGTGGTCGCTACTTTGTGCTCAAGGGCCATCTGTCGCCGCTCGACGGCCTCGGGCCGGAAGCTATCGGCATTCCGCAGCTGCTGGCGCGGATCGAAGAGGCGGGCACGTTCACTGAAGTCATCCTGGCTACCAACCCGACCGTGGAAGGTGAGGCGACGGCGCACTACATCGCGCAGTTGCTTAGCAATAAAGGCTTGATCGCCTCGCGTATCGCCCATGGCGTGCCGTTGGGCGGTGAGCTGGAATTGGTGGATGGCGGGACGTTGGCGCATTCGTTTGCCGGGCGTAAACCGATCGCTTTGTAGTGACTGCACCGACGCCTTCGCGGGCAAGCCTCGCTCCTACAGGTTTTGCGGTGTCCCTGTAGGAGCGAGGCTTGCCCGCGAAGGACGCGCCTCGGTTTACCTGATTCACACAATCCTGTTGAAAACCAAGCAAGCGCTCGGTTAACTTCGCTGAACCTTCAGTGGAGTTCGCCGATGCCTGCCTTTCAGGAATACTTCGACCCCAGCCACCAATTGGTCCGCGACAGCGTCAGACGTTTCGTCGAGCGTGAGATCCTCCCGGACATCGACCAGTGGGAAGAAGCCGAAAGCTTCCCCCGTGAGCTCTACCTCAAGGCCGGTGCGGCGGGGATTCTCGGGATCGGCTATCCCGAAGCCCTGGGCGGCAGTCACGAAGGCGACCTGTTCGCCAAAATAGCCGCCAGCGAAGAGCTGATGCGCTGTGGCTCAGGCGGGCTGGTGGCAGGGCTCGGTTCGTTGGATATCGGTTTGCCGCCGATCGTCAAGTGGGCTCGGCCGGAAGTCCGTGATCGCGTAGTGCCGCAGGTCCTGGCCGGCGAGAAGATCAGCGCACTGGCCGTGACTGAACCGAGCGGTGGCTCGGACGTCGCCAACCTGCAAACCCGCGCCGTGCGTGACGGCGATGTCTACCGGGTCAACGGCAGCAAAACTTTTATCACCAGCGGCGTCCGCGCGGATTTCTACACCGTCGCGGTGCGCACCGGTGCGCCGGGTTTTGGCGGCATCAGCCTGCTGCTGATCGAGAAAGGCACCCCCGGTTTCACCGTGGGCCGACAGCTGAAGAAAATGGGCTGGTGGGCGTCGGACACGGCCGAACTGTTCTTCGACGATTGCCAGGTGCCTGTAGGAAACCTGATCGGCGCCGAGAACATGGGCTTCGCCTGCATCATGGGCAATTTCCAAAGCGAACGTCTGGCCCTGGCGCTGATGGCCAACATGACCGCACAGCTTGCGCTGGAGGAGAGCCTGAAATGGGTGCGCCAGCGTGAAGCCTTTGGCAAGCCCATCGGCAAGTTCCAGGTGCTCAAGCATCGCCTCGCCGAGATGGCCACGGCGCTGGAGGTGTCACGGGAATTCACCTATCGCCAGGCGGCGAAAATGGCGGCGGGGCAGAGCGTGATCAAGGAGATTTCCATGGCCAAGAATTTTGCGACCGACACGGCGGACCGGATTACCACGGATGCGGTGCAGATTTTGGGCGGGTTGGGTTACATGCGTGAAAGCCTGGTGGAGCGGCTGTACCGGGATAACCGGATTCTGTCGATCGGCGGGGGAACGCGGGAAGTGATGAACGAGATCATCAGTAAGCAGATGGGGCTTTGAGTTTTTGTGGTGTGGCGGCTGACGCTTTCGCGGGCAAGCCTCGCTCCTACAGGTTTTGCGCTGTCCTTGTAGGAGCGAGGCTTGCCCGCGAAGGCGTCCTTGCAGACGCCGCCTTACTGCTCGCTCAACGCAAACTGCGTCAGGCAAAACGTCGGAATCCCCAGCGCTTCCAGCCGCTGCGACCCACCCAATTCCGGCAGATCAATGATCGCCGCCGCTTCATGAACCCGCGCACCCATCCGACGAATCAGGTTCGCCGCCGCAATCAACGTCCCGCCCGTGGCGATCAGATCATCGAACATCACCACCGAATCGCCCTCGCACAGGCTGTCGGCATGCACTTCGAGGAAGGCTTCGCCGTACTCGGTCGCGTAACCCTCGGCCAACACGTCAGCCGGCAGTTTGCCTTGCTTGCGGAACAGCACCAGCGGCTTGTTCAACTGATAAGCCAGCACCGAACCGATCAGGAATCCCCGAGCGTCCATCGCACCGATGTGCGTGAAGTCGGCCTCGACGTAACGGTGGGCAAAACTGTCCATCACCACGCGCAGGGCCGTAGGCGACTGGAACAGCGGGGTGATGTCGCGAAAGATCACGCCCGACTTGGGGAAGTCGATCACGGGGCGGATCAGGGATTTGATGTCGAAGGATTCGATGAGCATCGTCGAGATGTCCTGGGAGGCTGCAAACGTCGCAGTATACCGGCGGCTGAACCGTTTCGCTCAGCCGCAGGTGCCGCCATCAGCCTTCGAGCGAACCGCCGGCCAGGGCGCAGAGCTGGATCGGGTCGAGGATGTGGATTTCCTTGCCTTCGGCGGCGATCAGTTCGTTTTGCTGGAAGCGCGTGAACACCCGGGACACGGTTTCCACCGCCAGCCCGAGGTAATTGCCGATTTCGTTGCGCGACATGCTCAGGCGGAACTGGTTGGCCGAGAACCCCCGGGCGCGGAAACGGGCCGACAGGTTGACCAGGAACGTGGCGATGCGTTCGTCGGCGGTTTTCTTCGACAGCAGCAGCATCATCTGTTGATCGTCGCGAATCTCGCGGCTCATCACCCGCATCAACTGACGGCGCAGTTGCGGCAGTTGCAGGGCCAGTTCGTCAAGGCGATCGAAAGGAATTTCGCACACCGACGTGGTTTCCAGGGCTTGCGCCGAGACCGGGTGTTTTTCGGTGTCCATGCCCGACAGGCCGACCAGTTCACTCGGCAGGTGAAAACCGGTGAGCTGTTCTTCGCCGCCATCGCTGAGACTAAAGGTCTTCAGGGCACCAGAGCGTACTGCGTAAACGGAATCGAACGTATCGCCCTGACGGAACAGGAACTCGCCTTTTTTCAACGGGCGGCCACGTTTAACGATTTCGTCCAGCGCCTCCATGTCTTCCAGATTCAGAGAAAGTGGCAAGCAGAGGGGGGCCAGGCTGCAATCCTTGCAATGGGCCTGGCTATGAGCGCGCAGTTTTACTGGCTCGGACATTTCTTCAATCCTTGTGGGAAAACACACATAAGCCGTAAGGGTAACCCACGGGAGGACATTCAGGCACGCGGCTATTTTGCCGCAGGGTGGTAAAGCCAGCTTTTCGCCAAGCGGCCAGTGAGGTGATGGCTAGATCACCCGAGAAAACCGCTGGCGATTCTGCTGTTCAAGGTACGCATCGAACACCATGCACACCGAACGCACCAACAAGCGGCCGGCGGGCAGCACGGTGATCCGTTCATTATCGAGCGCGATCAAGCCATCGTCGGCCATGCTCTGCAACGCGGGCCAGAGATCGCCGAAGTAACCCTGAAAGTCGATGTTGAAGGCGTGTTCGATCTGGGCGAATTCCAGGCTGAAATTGCAAATTAGTTGCTGAATGACCGCGCGTCGCAGGCGATCATCGGCGTTGCAGACCAACCCGCGGCTGGTGGCCAATTGGGCCGAGGCCAGGGTGTTTTGATATTGATTCAGATCGCTGTTGTTCTGGCAGTACAAATCACCGATCTGGCTGATGGCCGACACGCCGAGGCCGATCAAGTCGCAATGACCGTGGGTGGTGTAGCCCTGGAAGTTGCGTTGCAGGGTCGATTCTTCCTGGGCAATCGCCAGCTCGTCGTCGGGCAGCGCGAAGTGGTCCATGCCGATGTAGCGGTAACCGGCGGCGGTCAGCTGCTCGATGGTGCCCTGTAGCATGTCCAGTTTTTGCGCCGGCGTCGGCAGTTCTTCGCTGTTGATCCGCCGTTGCGGCATGAAACGTTCCGGCAGGTGCGCGTAGTTGAACACCGACAGCCGGTCCGGTTGCAGGTTGATGACTTCATCGATGGTGCGGGCGAAGTTCTCCGGTGTCTGCCTCGGCAAGCCGTAGATCAGATCGATGTTGATCGAGCGAAATTGCAGGGTCCGCGCGGCCTCGATCACCGCACGGGTTTCTTCCAGGCTTTGCAGGCGATTGACCGCCCGTTGCACTGCCGGGTCGAGGTCTTGCAGGCCGATGCTGACCCGGTTGAAGCCCAGTTCGCGGAGCAGGCCCATGGTCGACCAGTCGGCTTCGCGAGGGTCGATTTCGATGCCGTAGTCGCCGGAATCGTCGTCGAGCAAATTGAAGTGTTTGCGCAGGGTCGCCATCAACTGGCGCAGTTCATCGTGGCTGAGAAAGGTCGGCGTGCCGCCACCGAAGTGCAGCTGCTCGACTTTCTGCGCCGGGTCGAGGTGGCAGGCGATCAGCTGGATTTCCTGCTCCAGACGCTGCAAGTAGGGCAGGGCCCGGCCGCGGTCCTTGGTGATGACTTTGTTGCAGGCGCAGTAGTAGCAAATGTTCGCGCAGAACGGCACGTGCACATACAGCGACAACGGACGCAGGGCCTTGCGGCTTTCGCGCAGCGCATGGAACAGGTCGAAGGTGCCGACATGCCCGTCGAATTGCACGGCGGTCGGATACGAGGTGTAGCGCGGGCCCGCCAGATCGTAACGGCGGATCAGATCGGTGTCCCAACGAATGGCGTCGAGCATCATGCGGGCATTCCCCCGGATAGGCTGGCAGTGTCAGCGAGTCTAGGGGGAGTGGGATTGCGGCATCTTGATTTGCATCAACGGTCGATCTGGGTTGGCAGTGATGGCCTCATCGCGAGCAGGCTCGCTCCCACAGGGGTATGCATTCCAATGTGGGAGTGAGCCTGCTCGCGATGCGAGCGCCGCCGATTTAGTGCCCCATCAACCAATGCTGATGCGGACCCGGCAAAGTCCAGAGGCCGAAGAGCATCACCAGCAAGCCACCGGTCATGCGCACGCTGCGTTTGCGCAACAACGCCGTGACCCGTTCAGCGGCCAGGCCCGTGGCGAGCAATACCGGCCAGGTGCCCAGCCCGAACGCGAGCATCAGCAACGCGCTGTCCAGCGCATTGCCCTGACTGGCCGACCACAGCAGCGTGCTGTAAACCAACCCGCACGGCAGCCAGCCCCAGAGCCCGCCCAACAGCAACGCGCGTGGGACGCTCGACACCGGCAGCAGTTTGTTGGCGACCGGCTGGATATGCCGCCACAGACCGCGACCGAGGCTTTCGATGCGAGTCAGGCCGCTCCACCATCCCGCCAGGTACAGGCCCATGGCGATCAGCAGCAGTCCGGCGAGGATGCGCATGAACATCGCCGCCGGGCTGTTGGCCACCGCCCAGCCCGCCAGGCCGATCAGCAGGCCGGCCGTCGCATAGCTGAGAATTCGCCCCAGGTTGTAAGCCAGCAACAGGCGAAAGCGTCGGCTGCGTTGTTCCTTGGGAATCGCCAGGGTCAGCGCGCCCATCAAGCCGCCACACATGCCCAGGCAATGACCGCCACCGAGCAGGCCGAGGATCACCGCAGACACCAACAGGGGCGCCAGTTCAAGCATGGGGTGGGGCCTTGTCGTCCGGTTTGGCCGGATGGCCGCTGGCCTCGTCGACCGCTGCCGTGTGGTTCGGGTCCTGATCGTCGAAGAGGATGCTGTGGGCCGGGCCGTCGAGGTCGTCGTACTGACCGCTGTCGACCGCCCAGAAGAAAATGTAGATAGCGATGGCCACGATCAGCAGCGCGGCCGGGATCATCACGTAGAGAGCTGGCATCTGGACTCCATGCCCGCGCGGCTCAGGCCGGCAGCGGGCGGGTTTCTGGCGTGGCATTGACGACAGGCGCGCTCGGCATCCGAGTCAGGCGCAGGGCGTTCAGCACCACGGTCAACGAACTGATGGACATGCCGACCGCGGCCCATACCGGCGTGATCCAGCCAAGGGCGGCGAACGGCAACATGAGGCCATTGTACAACCCGGCCCACAGCAGGTTCTCGATGATTACCCGACGGGTGCGCCGCGCCAGACTGAAGGCCTGCACCAGCGCATCGAGACGGTTCGACAGCAACACCGCGTCGGCACTGGTTTTCGCCAGGTCGGTGGCCGAGCCCATGGCGACGCTGATGTCGGCCGCGGCCAGCACCGGCACATCGTTGACCCCGTCACCCAGCATCAACACCTTGCGGCCTTCCTTGTGCAGCTGTTGCAGGACCTGCAATTTATCGTCCGGACGCAAACCGCCATGGGCTTCGTCGATGCCCAGTTCGGCGGCTACGCTGGCGACCATCGGCGAGGTGTCGCCGGACAGCAGCAGTGTGCGCCAGCCGCGAGCCTTGCACGCCGCCAGCAGGGCAGGCGCATCAGCGCGCAAACGGTCATCGAGGACAAACCATGCCAAGGGACCCACATTGTCGCCGAGCAGCAGCCATTGGCCGGCTTCGTCCGGCATCAACGGCACGACAGCGCCGCTGAGCGCGCAGACAAAACCCGGTTGGCCGATGCGCAAACGTTGCGCGCCGACCACGCCTTCAAGCCCAAGCCCCGGCGTGCTGTGGACGTCTTCGGCGGCCAGCGGCGCACGGCCGAAGGCGCGGGCGATCGGGTGTTCGGAACGGTTTTCCAGCGCGGCGGCGAGGCTCAGGCATTGATCGCTGTCGAGGGTGCCGAGCGGACGGATCGAGCGCAGCGCCAGCCGACCTTCGGTGAGGGTGCCGGTCTTGTCGAAAATCACCGTGTCGATCTGGTTCAGGCCTTCCAGCACATGGCCGCGAGTCAACAAAAGACCCAGCTTGTGCAGTGTGCCAGTCGCGGCGGTGAGAGCGGTCGGCGTGGCCAGTGACAAGGCGCACGGGCAGGTCGCAACGAGCATCGCCAGCATGATCCAAAAGGCCCGCGACGAATCCAGTTCCCACCAGATCAGGCCGATGACGGCGGCGGCGATCAGCGACAGCAGCAGGAACCATTGCGCGGCTCGGTCGGCGATTTCCGCCAGGCGCGGTTTTTCCGCTTGGGCGCGGTCCAGCAGGCGGACGATGGCAGACAGCCGGGTGTCCTGGCCGAGGGCGAGGACTTCCACGGTCAATGCGCCTTCGACGTTCAGGGTGCCGGCGGTGACGGCATCGCCGAGGGTTCGTGGCTGCGGCAGGTATTCGCCGGTCAGCAGCGATTCGTCGATGCTCGACTGGCCGTCGAGGATCTTGCCGTCGGCCGGCAGGATCGCGCCGGGATGCACCAATACCTGATCGCCGATGCGCAGTTCGCTGAGCAGGATTCGCTCGCTCTGGCCGTCGGCGCTGAGTCGCAAACACGAGGCAGGCAGCAGATTGACGAGTTGTGCGGTGGCGGCGGCGGTGCGCTCCCGGGCACGACGTTCCAGATAACGCCCGGCCAGCAGGAACAGCGCGAACATGCCGACCGCATCGAAATACAATTCACCGACACCAGTGATCGAAGTCCAAATGCCGGCGACGTAAGCACTGCCGATGGCCAGCGATACCGACACGTCCATGGTCAGATGGCGGGTCCGCAGGTCGCGCATTGCACCTTTGAAGAACGGTGCGCAGCTGTAGAACACGATCGGTGTGGTGAGGAACAGCGCAACCCAGCGCAGGATGGTGTGCAGCTCGGGGCTGAGGTCGATGTTGAATTCCGGCCAGGTGGCCATGGTCGCCATCATCGCCTGGAACCACAGCAACCCGGCCACGCCAAGTTGGCGCAAGGCCAGGCGGTTTTCGCTGGCCAGTTGTTCGCTGGCGCGGTCGGCTTGATAAGGGTGGGCGGCGTAACCGATGTGGCGCAATTCGCTGAGCACTTGGCTCAACGGCAATTGCGCGTCGGCCCAGCGCACGTGCAAGCGATGGTTGGACAGGTTCAGTCGTGCTTCGGCCACTGCCGGCAAGCCGCGCAGGTGTTTCTCTATCAGCCAGCCGCAGGCGGCGCAACTGATGCCTTCCATCAACAGGGTGGTTTCGGCGAGGTCGCCTTCGTGGCGAACGAACGGCGCCTGCACGTCGGCGCGATCGTACAACGCCAGTTCATCCACCAACTGCACTGGCAAGGCTTCGGGGTTGGCCGATGACTCGCTGCGATGCTGGTAATAGCTTTCCAGCCCACCGGCGACAATCGCCTCGGCGACGGCCTGACAACCCGGGCAGCAGAACTCGCGGGTTTCCCCGAGGACGGCAGCGGTGAAGCGGCTGCCGGCCGGGACGGGCAGGGCGCAGTGGTAGCAGGAAAGTTGAGTGGTCATGAGTAGAATCTATATCGTCCGAGAGGGCCTTATCGCTGTAAAACCTGTAATGCCCGTATAACCCGTACACCCCGTAGGAGCTGTCGAGTGCAACGAGGCTGCGATCTTTTGATTCTGTTTTTTAAAAAGCAAGATCAAAAGATCGCAGCCTCGTTGCACTCGACAGCTCCTACAGGTCCTACAGGGCCTACGGGTCCTACAGGGCTACGGCTTTTTCAGGTCTTCCGCGCCTTGCAGCGGTTCATCACCGAGCAGCAAATCCTTGTCGTGGTTGACCGTTTCCTCTTCGAACATGCGCCAGGTCTTGTCGTCCTGCACGCCCAGCAATTCGACAAAACGACGACCGTCGACCTTGTCGCTCAATTGGCCAATGTAACGGCCTTCTTCGGTTTCGCTGCGGGCCAGGGTGATCTTGCGATCCTTCTCCGGCTGCGTTGGCGAGATCAGGTTCAGCTCCAGGGTTTTAGGCTGGCTGTTGCCGCTCAGGCGCAGGTCGACTTCGCCGGTCACGTCATCCAGATGCACGCTGGCGCGCAGCAGCAGGGTTTGCGCCAGCAGTTCACGGTCGAGGGAGCGGTTGATGCCTTTGCCGGCCTCGTAATAATTGTCGTTGACCAGGTTGTCCGGGTTGTTCACCGCGATGGTCACCATGGACAGGGTCAAGGTCACCGAGCAGGCCAGGATGGCAATGATGATCCACGGCCAAAGGTGCTTGTACCAGGGACTTGCGGCGTTTGCTGCGGGCATGATCACTTCTCTCAACGAATTTGTGGGCCGATGAATCGGCTCTTGGCTTCAACGTGGATGCTGGCGTCATCGGCATCCTTGAGGATGAATTTCACCTCGTTGGTGCTCGATGGCAGTTGTTCCGGTGCACTGGACAACTCGACCGGCTGGCTGAAAATCTCCCCGGCGGCGACTTTGATTTCGCGCTTGCCTTGCAGCTTGAGGTCCGGCAGGCCAGTGGCTTCCAGCACATAGGTGTGGTCGCGCTGATCCTTGTTCATGATCTTCAGGCTGTAGACGTTTTCGATCCGGCCTTCGGCGTTTTCGCGGTACAGCACGCGGTCCTTGCTGACGTCGAAACCGACCAGCGAACGCATGAAGAACGCGGTCACCAGCAACGCGATCATCGCCAGCAGCACCGTGGCATAGCCAATCAGGCGCGGGCGCAGTTTATTGGTTTTTTGCCCGGACAGGTTGTGCTCGGTGGTGTAGCTGATCAGGCCGCGCGGATAGTCCATCTTGTCCATGATGCTGTCGCAGGCATCGATGCACGCGGCGCAACCGATGCACTCGACTTGCAGGCCGTCACGGATATCGATACCGGTCGGGCACACCTGGACGCACATGGTGCAGTCGATGCAATCGCCCAGGCCCAGAGCCTTGTAGTCGACGCCTTTTTTACGCGGCCCGCGGGACTCGCCACGACGCGGGTCGTAGGAAACGATCAGGGTGTCTTTGTCGAACATCACGCTCTGGAACCGCGCGTACGGGCACATGTAAATGCACACTTGCTCACGCAACCAGCCGGCATTGCCGTAGGTGGCAAGGGTGAAGAAACCGACCCAGAAATACGACCAGCCATCCGCTTCGCCGGTGAAGAAATCGAGGGTCAATTCGCGGATCGGCGAGAAGTAACCGACGAAGGTCATGCCGGTGACGAAGCCGATCAACAGCCACATCGCATGCTTGCTGAACTTGCGCAGGAATTTGTTGGCGCTCATCGGCGCCTTGTCGAGCTTGATGCGCTGGTTGCGGTCGCCTTCGGTGACCTTCTCGCACCACATGAAAATCCAGGTCCAGACACTTTGCGGGCAGGTATAGCCGCACCAGACCCGACCGGCGTACACCGTAATGAAGAACAGGCCGAAGGCGCTGACGATCAGGATGCCCGACAGCAGGATGAAGTCCTGAGGCCAGAAGGTCGCGCCAAAGATAAAGAATTTACGCTCCGGCAGGTTCCACCAGACGGCCTGGTGACCGCCCCAGTTCAGCCACACCGTACCGAAATACAGCAGGAACAGCCCGGCGCCGCCCATCATCCGCAGGTTGCGGAACAGGCCGGTGAAGGCACGGGTGTAGATCTTTTCTCGAGAGGCGTAGAGGTCGACGCTGTTGTTCGCGTTCTTGGCGGGCGGGGTAACGTCGTGTACCGGAATCTGATTGCTCATCATTGCATCCCACGGCAGTGGAAAAATGCCTCGGTCAGTACATGCCGACCGCGGTCAAAAAGAGGTGTTGCAGTGGCCCAATGATACGCCTGTAGCTCTAGCTCAAGGGTGCGACCTTTGGTCACGTTGGTGGAAATCAACTGACGGTGTAATGACTTGAATCAATTGACTTGTGAATTATGGATGGTTTTGCGGGGGGGGGCGAACTCACTCGTCCCATGGATTGATCAAGGCAACACCACTGGATTGAAAATCGCTGACGTTACGGGTGACCACTGTGAGCCCATGAACCAGCGCGGTCGCAGCGATCAGTGCGTCACCTTCATTGGCACGGTCCGGAACATGCAAACTGGCACAGCGTAGGGCCACGGCGGCATCTATCGGCAGGATTCTGCCATCGAAGGCCGGCATGACATGTCGCTTCAGCCAGGTACGCAAGACCTTTCCTTGTGCGGGGTCACGACGTTCCATGCGCAGAACATTCATTTCCAGTTCCTGCAAGGTAATGGCAGAAATAAACATGCGAGGCGCGATGATGCCTTTTGCCCAGGCGACGACGTTCGCGTCAGCCTGAGGTTTGCGCAGTTCAGAAATCACGTTGGTATCGAGTAGAAACATTCAGGACAGATCCACGGGGCGATGAATAATGACGGCGCGCTCGGTTTCAAACTCGATGTCTGCCGCTTCTGGCATTACCAAAAGTTCGACGATGTCGGCATTGATACCGGTCAGTTTTTGGTAGTCCTCTATGCTTAGCAGCACATGGGCCGGCTTGCCTCGGTCGGTGATGAAAACCGGCCCTTGACGCGTGGCTTTTTTGGCACCACTTGTGTCCTGATTGAATTCTCGACTGGAAATGGTGGTGATGGCCATCATCGTCGGCCCTCCTGTATCAACAATGTAGAAACGTTACTACCAGGTTGTGCGTCTCGCAACCTCCAGGTGCAAGAGTTCGACCACCGGTCGTTGTTGGTATTCGGTAACGTTGTGGAAACAACAACTATCAATATAGAACTTCCAAGCCTTTGTTTTGTTTTGCCGATGGCATAAGTTGGAAGCGCACTTGTTTTGTGTGGAATATTTTTGAACTTCAATAGAAAAGGATTTCTATGTTTCTTGATAAAAAGATCAAGATGCTTTCAGGCGTCTTGTTGTGTATTGCAATGGGTAATGCTTATTCGGCACAAGATGATTACCTTCCACGGCATTTGATATTTACTTCGGACCCACAATACCCATGGACTGAAAGTTCCGATCACGGCTGGAATGAGTCAACGTCGGAAAAAGAAAAGCGTTCGCAATGGCTGATTGAAACCCAGTATTCCGATGTGGCGAATTTCAGGAATAACGTCAGCGTTGATCCTGCAAGGGTTCCGGTCATGATCAATGGCGATATGACCGCCTTCGGGCATGGCGGCCAGCGCTCGATGGTCAATAACTTGCTGAAAAACGCATTGGGTGACCACTACGATTACGGACTGGGCAATCATGACTACGAAAACAATGTGGATGATTGCAGCTTTCCAGAAAACAACTGCGCCGCCGACAGCATTATGGCGTTGAAGGATAAGTATTGGGGCAACGTTGACAGTATGGATCTGGCTGCGCGAAGCGAGGAGGGAGCCAAGGTTTATTATGGCAGCCTTGCCTACTCCAAGGCGGTGGGCGATGTTCATCTGATTCAACTAAACAATGAACCCACTTACACCGTTAACTTTTCTTCGGGGTTCCCGTTGAACAGGGTCATGTTCGAGATTTCAGCTGCACTGGATTGGTTGGAACGCGATCTGCAACGTGCGCGCAGTCAAGACAAGATCATTATTCTCAACCTGCACAAGCCGGATCAATGGAAGGGCAGCAGCGAGCAGGTTGCCCGTTTCAAAACCATGATCGAACGGTACAAGGTGAGCGCCGTGTTCGCTGGGCATCTGCACACGGAGCCAGGCCTCTACACCGGCTGGAACCGCCGAGACTACTTCGGTGAAGTGCCGGTGTTTCTCAGCGGCGGTGCGACCAACCAGACCTACCTGATCGCCGATATTGCCGCGGATCGCCAGACGCTGAAGGTGCACCAGGTCAATGGCAACAACTGGCCGAGTCGTCAGCTGATCGCCACCTTGGCCGTTCGATAACCGCCGTTTCCCGATCAAAAAAAAGCCCCGTCAGATGACAGGGCATTTTTTATTGCAGCAAGCGTTTGCCTTACTGGGCGTCTTCCGCCGGAGCCTTCTCACCGTGAGACAGGCTGTAGACGTAAGCGGCCAGCAGGTGAACCTTGTCGTTGCCTTGCAGCTGTTCTTGCGCAGGCATCTGGCCCTGACGGCCGTAACGGATGGTCTGCTGCAGTTGAGCGAAGCTCGAACCGTAGATGAACGCTGCCGGGTGGGTCAGGTTAGGTGCGCCCATGGCTGGCGTCCCTTTGCCTTCCGGACCGTGGCACACCGCGCAGTTGGCGGCGAACAGTTTCTGGCCGGCAACCGGGTCAGCCTTGGTGCCTTCCGGCAGCTTGCGGCCATCGAGGTTGGTCAGCACGAACGAGGCCACATCAGCAACGCCTTGCTCGCCGATCACTTCAGCCCAGGCCGGCATCACAGCGTGACGACCGCCCATGATGGTGGTCTTGATGGTTTCTGCCTCACCGCCCCAGCGCCAGTCGGCGTCGGTCAGGTTCGGGAAGCCATAAGCGCCCTTGGCGTCGGAACCGTGGCAAACCGAGCAGTTGGAGGCGAACAGGCGGCCACCCATTTTCAGGGCTTGCGGGTCCTTGGCCACTTCTTCGATGGGCATGGAGGCGAATTTGGCGAAGATCGGGCCGAACTTGGCGTCCGACTTGGCCATTTCCTTTTCCCACTCGTGAACGCCGGTCCAGCCGCTCTGGCCGTTGGCGAACGCGGTCTGCTTCTCGTTATCCAGGTAGTTGTAACCTGGCAGCAGGCCTTTCCAGTTGCCCAGGCCCGGGTACAACACCAGGTAGCCCAGGGCGAAGATGATGGTGCCCACGAACAGCATGAACCACCATTTCGGCAGTGGGTTGTCGTACTCCTCGATCCCGTCGAAGGAGTGGCCAACCGTCTCTTCGGTGGCTTCGCTGCGCTGGCCCTTGCGGGTGGACAGCAGCAGCCAGGTCAGGGCGAAGATGGTGCCGAGACTGAGGACTGTGACGTACAGACTCCAGAACGTAGTCATTCTTTGTTACTCCTAGAAGCTTGCTCGACGTGCTTGATGGCTTCGGGATCATCCGCGAAAGGCAGCAAGGTCGCGTCTTCAAACTCCGACTTGCGCTTGGGGCTGAATACCCACAACGCCAGACCGATGAAGGCCACCATCACAACAACGGTGCCCAGGCCACGAATCATCCCGATATCCATCTAAATCACCGTTTGCTTTTGATGATGGTGCCCAGGCCTTGCAGATAGGCCACCAGCGCGTCCATTTCGGTTTTGCCCTTCACTGCATCCTTGGCGCCGGCGATGTCTTCGTCGGTGTAAGGGACGCCGAGCGTGCGCAAGACTTCCATTTTCTTGGCGGTGTCTTTGCCGTCGAGCTTGTTTTCCACGAGGAACGGGTAGGCCGGCATTTTCGACTCAGGCACCACGTTGCGCGGGTTGTACAAGTGCGCACGCTGCCAGTCATCGGAGTAACGACCGCCGACACGGGCCAGGTCCGGACCGGTACGCTTGGAACCCCACAGGAACGGGTGGTCCCAGACGCTTTCACCGGCGACCGAGTAGTGGCCGTAGCGTTCGGTTTCAGCACGGAACGGGCGGATCATCTGCGAGTGGCAGCTGACGCAACCGTTGGCGATGAAAATGTCACGGCCTTCAAGTTCCAGCGCCGGGCGCGGCTTCATGCCCTCGACCGGCTTGTTGGTGACGTCCTGGAAAAACAGCGGAACGATCTGGGTCAGGCCGCCGACGCTGACGGCGATAACCATGAAGAAGGCCAGCAGGCCAATGTTCTTCTCGACTGCTTCATGCTTCATCAGTGAGCTCCAACTACAGCAATCTGAGCGGCGGCTTCGGCTTCAGCCGGGTTCGAGGCACGTACGGTACGCCATACGTTGTAGGCCATGAACAGCATGCCGCTGGCAAAGAACGCACCGCCCAGGGCGCGAACGATGAAACCAGGGTGGCTGGCTTGCAGCGCTTCGACGAACGAGTAGGTGAGGGTGCCGTCGTCGTTGATTGCACGCCACATCAGGCCCTGGGTGATGCCGTTGACCCACATCGAAGCGATGTACAGAACGGTACCGATGGTCGCGAGCCAGAAGTGCGCGTTGATCAGGCCGATGCTGTGCATCTGCGCACGACCGAACAGTTTCGGAATCATGTGGTAGATCGCGCCGATCGAGATCATCGCCACCCAGCCCAAGGCACCGGCGTGTACGTGGCCAATGGTCCAGTCGGTGTAGTGCGACAGCGAGTTGACGGTCTTGATGGCCATCATCGGGCCTTCGAAGGTCGACATGCCGTAGAACGCCAAAGACACGACCAGGAAACGCAGGATCGGGTCGGTGCGCAGCTTATGCCAGGCGCCCGACAGGGTCATCATGCCGTTGATCATGCCGCCCCAGCTTGGCGCGAGCAGGATGATCGACATCGCCATGCCCAACGACTGAGCCCAGTCCGGCAAAGCGGTGTAGTGCAAGTGGTGCGGACCGGCCCAGATGTACAGGGTGATCAGCGCCCAGAAGTGCACGATCGACAGGCGATAGGAGTAGATCGGACGCTCGGCCTGCTTCGGCACGAAGTAGTACATCATTCCCAGGAAGCCGGTGGTCAGGAAGAAACCCACCGCGTTGTGGCCGTACCACCACTGGATCATCGCGTCAGTCGCACCGGCGTACGCCGAATAGGACTTGAAGAAACTGACCGGCAGCGAGGCGTGGTTGACGATGTGCAGCATCGCCGTCACGACGATGAAGGCACCGTAGAACCAGTTACCCACATAGATGTGTTTGGTCTTGCGCTTGGTGATGGTGCCGAAGAACACCAGACCGTAGGTCACCCAGACGATGGCCAGCAGAATAGCCAGGGGCCATTCCAGTTCCGCGTATTCCTTGGTCGTGGTGTAACCCAACGGCAAGGTAATGATCGCGCCGACGATCACCGCTTGCCATCCCCAGAAGGTGAAGGCAGCGAGGCTGTCGGAAATCAGTCGCGTTTGGCAGGTTCGCTGCACGACGTAATAAGAAGTGGCAAACAGTGCACAACCACCGAAGGCGAAAATCACCAGGTTGGTGTGCAACGGGCGTAAGCGTCCAAAAGTCGTCCACGGCAGACCGAAGTTCAATTCCGGCCATACGAGCTGTGAGGCGATGAAGACACCAAGCCCCATGCCAAGGATCCCCCAGACCACCGTCATGATGGCGAACTGGCGGACTACCTTATAGTTATAAGCAGTCGGACTGATTGCTGTGCTCATTCTAAGGTTCCACGGTTTGGGTGTTTTATTAGGAGTAAAAATCGGCCGCAAGTATGGAGAAAGCGGGGGGTCATTGCAACGCGCCATGACCTGGGTCAATGCTTTCAAAAGCTGATTCTGCGGCCTTTCCATGCGCTGCGTAAGGTCAAAATTGCCCATGGGCAAAATGTCGCAGTGGACGAAAAAGGTGAGGGGGTCAGGTCAGTTGTAACGGGGTATGTTCAAACGCAACGATCGGCTGACCGATGGCAATTGGCACGACAGCCGGTATCTACCAGCCTTTGCGGCCTGTCATCGAGCAGATTCGTTGAACACATCGCGTCGGGTTGACCTGGAACCGGCTCATGCCAGTCCGCATCGGAGCAAGCTTAGACCCGAATCCGGGGAACCGAAAGGCGGACTAACGGAGGGTGCGACAATGGGTCGCAAAGGGGCAGGGAACTGCCGCATTCCGCAGAATGCGGCAGCAGAGCGGTCGAGATTTATTTACTTTTTGCCTTCCGCCTGCAAACGCTCTGTATTCAGGCCAAGTGACAGGCTGTACACATAAGCGGCCAGCAATTGCACTTTATCGTTGCCGAGCAATTCGTTTTGCGCCGGCATATGGCCCTGGCGGCCATGTCGAATCGTCTGTTGCAGTTGCGCCAGGCTTGTCCCGTAAATGAAACCGGCCGGGTGCGTCAGGTTCGGCGCGCCCATGACTTCAGTGCCCTGGCCGTTTGCCCCATGACAGGCTACGCAGGTGGTGCTGAACAGTTGCTGTCCGGCTTTCAGGTCGGCGCTGTTGTCGTCCGGCAGCGGCAGGCCGGCGAGGTCATGACGCACATACGCGGCGACGTTTTTCACGCCCGCGTCGCCGAGGATTTCACCCCAGGCCGGCATCGCGGCCATCCGACCGCCCATGATCGTGGTCTTGATCATCTCGGCATCACCGCCCCAGCGCCAGTCAGCGTCGGCAAGATTGGGGAAGCCAAAAGCGCCCTTGGCGTCAGAGCCGTGGCAGACCGAGCAGTTGGACGCAAACAGGCGACCGCCCATTTTCAGCGCTTGCGGGTCCTTGGCCACTTCTTCCAGGGGCATGGCGGCGAATTTGGCGAAGATCGGTCCGAACCTGGCGTCTGCCTTGTTCATCTCCTTTTCCCACTCGTGCACGCCGGTCCAGCCGTCCTCATAGCCCGGCAACACACCTTTCCAGTTACCCAGGCCGGGGTAAAGCACCAGATAACCCACGGCAAACACCAGCGTGCCGGCGAACAGCATGAACCACCACTGCGGCAGCGGGTTGTCGTACTCCTCGATGCCGTCGAAGCTGTGGCCCATGGTCTGGTCGACGCTGCCCTTGGTTTCGCCCTTGCGGGTGCCGATCAGCAGCCAGGTCAGGCCGATCAGGCTGCCGATGGTCAGTACGCAGATCCACGTACTCCAGAAGGTGGTCATGGCCGGGTACTCCTTGTTGTTGCTGGTTCTTGGGTGATGGCGTTGTCGGGTTGCGGCTCATCGGCGAACGGCAGCAAGCGCGCTTCGGCGAATGCCGGGCTGCGCTTGCTGCTGAACACCCACAGCGCGAGGCCGACGAAGGCCACGAACACCACGACCGTGCCCAGGCCGCGGATCATTCCACTGCTCATTTCAACGACCATGGCTCACCTCTTGCTCTTGATGGCAGTGCCGAGCACTTGCAGGTAGGCGACCAGTGCGTCCATTTCGGTCTTGCCCTTGAGCGAGGCGACTGCGCCGGTGATGTCGTCGTCGGTGTACGGCACGCCGAGGGTGCGCATGGCCTTGATCTTGGTTTCGGTGTGGCTGCTGTCGAGCTGGTTGGCCACCAGCCATGGGTAGCCGGGCATTTTCGACTCCGGCACCACGTTGCGCGGGTTGTACAAGTGCGCGCGGTGCCAGTCTTCGGAGTAGCGACCACCAACCCGGGCCAGGTCCGGGCCGGTGCGTTTCGAGCCCCACAGGAACGGGTGATCCCAGACGCTTTCACCGGCCACCGAGTAGTGGCCGTAGCGTTCGGTCTCGGCGCGGAACGGCCGGATCATCTGCGAGTGGCAGCCGACACAGCCTTCGCGGATGTAAATGTCGCGACCTTCCAGTTGCAGCGCGGTGTAGGGCTTCATGCCTTCCACCGGTTTGTTGGTCACGTCCTGGAAGAACAGCGGGACGATCTGAGTCAGGCCGCCGATGCTCACGGCCAGGACCATCAACAGCATCAACAGGCCGACGTTTTTCTCGATTGTTTCGTGTTTCATGGCGGCCTCCTCAGGCGATCTGCGCAGCAGCGGCGACTTCGGCAGGCTGCGAGGCCCGCACGGTGCGCCAGGTGTTGTAGGCCATCAGCAACATGCCGCTGAAGAAGATCGCACCGCCGACCAACCGCACGACGAAGCCTGGGTGGCTGGCCACCAGGGTTTCGACAAAGGAGTAGGTCAGCGTGCCGTCGTCGTTGATCGCGCGCCACATGAGGCCCTGGGCGATGCCGTTGACCCACATCGACGCGATGTAGAGCACGGTGCCGATGGTCGCGAGCCAGAAGTGCGCGTTGATCAGGCCGAGGCTGTGCATCTGCGTGCGGCCGAAGATTTTCGGGATCATGTGGTACAGCGCGCCGATGGAGATCATCGCCACCCAACCGAGGGCGCCGGCGTGCACGTGGCCGATGGTCCAGTCGGTGTAGTGGGAGAGGGCGTTGACCGTCTTGATCGCCATCATCGGTCCTTCGAAGGTCGACATGCCGTAGAACGCCAGCGAGACCACGAGGAAGCGCAGGATCGGGTCGCTGCGCAACTTATGCCAGGCACCCGAGAGCGTCATCATCCCGTTGATCATCCCGCCCCAGCTCGGCGCCAGCAGGATCAGCGACATCACCATGCCCAGCGACTGTGCCCAGTCCGGCAGTGCGGTGTAGTGCAAGTGGTGCGGACCGGCCCAGATGTACAGGGTGATCAGCGCCCAGAAGTGCACGATCGACAGGCGATAGGAATACACCGGGCGTTCGGCCTGTTTCGGCACGAAGTAATACATCATCCCGAGGAAGCCGGCGGTGAGGAAAAAGCCGACGGCGTTATGGCCGTACCACCACTGGACCATGGCATCGGTCGCACCGGCGTACACCGAGTAGGACTTGGTGAAACTCACCGGCAACTCAAGGTTGTTGACGATGTGCAGGATCGCCACGGTGATGATGAACGCACCGAAGAACCAGTTGCCGACGTAGATGTGCTTGGTCTTGCGCTGCATGATCGTGCCGAAGAACACGACGGCGTAGGCGACCCAGACGATGGTGATCAGGATGTCGATCGGCCATTCCAGCTCGGCGTATTCCTTGGAACTGGTGTAGCCCAGCGGCAGGCTGATGGCCGCCAGCAGGATCACCACTTGCCAGCCCCAGAAGCAGAACGCGGCGATTTTTGGCGCGAACAGTTGGGTCTGGCAGGTGCGTTGCACCGAATAGAACGAACTGGCGAACAGGGCGCAACCGCCGAAGGCGAAGATCACCGCGTTGGTGTGCAGCGGGCGCAACCGGCCGAAACTGGTCCACGGCAAATCGAAGTTGAGTTCAGGCCAGACCAATTGGGCCGCGAGAAAAACCCCGAGCCCCATGCCAACGATGCCCCACACCACCGTCATAATGGCGAATTGGCGGACCACCTTGTAGTTGTAGGCGGTACTGATAGAAGTGTTCATGGTTCCCCATCCACGGTTCAGCCGAAGTGAAGGCCTGTCTTTGCGAGTAAGCCGCAAGGCAATGACGCTTCCTTCGCCTGGAGTTATAGGCAGACTAAAAGCGAGGCAAGCATGGACAAAGAGCACAAGGCCAGTATTGACGGGGATCAATGGGCGCGGTGTGTGCAGGAACAGGGATGGTTGTGGAATGCCGCCTCTGGGCCGGCATCGGCAACGCTGATTCTCGCTCACGGTGCCGGTGCGCCGATGGACAGCGCCTGGATGACCGACATGGCTGAACGCCTCGCCGCACAGGGCATCAACGTGCTGCGCTTCGAATTTCCCTACATGGCACAACGGCGCATCGATGGGGGCAAACGTCCACCGAACCCGGCGCCGAAACTGCTGGAATGCTGGCGTGAGGTGTATGCCGTGGTGCGACGCCATGTCGCTGGGCGCCTGGCGATTGGTGGCAAGTCCATGGGCGGGCGGATGGCCAGTCTTTTGGCCGATGAACTGCAAGCCGATGCGTTGGTGTGCCTCGGGTATCCGTTTTATGCCGTGGGGAAACCGGAGAAGCCTCGGGTCGAGCATTTGGCCGGGTTGAAGACGCGGACGTTGATTGTGCAGGGCGAGCGGGATGCGCTGGGCAATCGTGAGGCCGTTGAAGGCTATGCCTTGTCACCGAGCATCGAGGTGTTCTGGCTCGTGGCGGGGGATCATGATTTGAAGCCGTTGAAGGCTTCCGGGTTTACGCATGAGCAGCATTTGGCTTCGGCGGCGAGCAAGGTTGCTGCATTTCTTCAGTGAGATTTACAGTGCCGATCAGGGCCTCTTCGCGGGCAAGCCTCGCTCCTACAGGTTATCGGCGTGCGCATAACCTGTAGGAGCGAGGCTTGCCCGCGAAGGCGGTCTGCCAGGCAATAAAAAACCCGGAAGCTTTCACTGTCCGGGTTTTCACTTTGACCAACGGGTATCAGCGGTTAAACCGCTCCACCAACGAATACTGAGTATTCGCCGTCTTGGTCAGTTCTTCACTCAACAGCGCCGAGTGTTGTGCCTGTTCCGAGGTCTGGTCAGCCAGTTGCGAAATATTGCTGATGTTGCGGCTGATTTCTTCGGCCACGGCGCTTTGCTCTTCGGTCGCCGCAGCGATCTGGGTGGTCATGTCGGTGATGTTGGCCACCGCTTCGCTGATCCCCACCAGTGCCTGGTCCGCTTCCAGTACCCGCGCCACACCTTCTTCGGCCTGGCGATGCCCGGCTTCCATGGTTTGCACCGCGGTGCTGGCGGTTTGCTGGAGCTTGGCGATCAGCGCGTGAATCTGCCCGGTGGATTCGCTGGTGCGTTGCGCCAGTTGCCGGACTTCGTCAGCCACCACTGCAAAGCCACGACCCATTTCACCGGCACGAGCCGCTTCGATGGCCGCGTTCAACGCCAGCAGGTTGGTCTGGTCGGCGATGCCTTTGATCACATCGACCACGCCGCCGATTTCGTCGCTGTCCTTGGCCAGTTGCGTCACAGTCAGACCGGTTTCACCGACCACCACCGACAAGCGCTGGATGGCTTCGCGGGTTTCCCCGGCAATGTCGCGGCCGCGACCGGTCAGGCGATTGGCTTCCTGAGTGGCGTCGGCGGTGCGCTGCACGTGGCTGGCGACTTCCTGGGTGGTGGCGGCCATTTGATTGACGGCGGTGGCCACTTGTTCAGTCTCGACGCGCTGACGTTCCAGGCCGCTGGAGCTCTTGTGGGTCAGGGTGTCGGATTGTTTCGCCTGGTCGCTCAGGTGCTCGGCAGTGTCTTGCAGCCGGGTCAGGCAGGTTTTCAGGCGCGCTTCCTGGCTGAGAATCGACATCTCCAGGCGCGCCTGAGCGCCACGGCTGTCGGTGTACATCTGCGCGATCAGCGGGTCGGAGGTGGTTTGCCCAGCCAGCACCAGCAAGCGCTTGAGGCCGCGCTGTTGCCAGCTCAAACCCATCAGGCCCAACGGCACCGAGAGCCCGGCCGCCAAAGCGAAGCCCCATTGGGATGTCAGCGTGGCACCGATCATGAAGCTCAGTTGGCTGACCAGAATGAACGGCAGCCAATCCTGCAGCACCGGCAGCCATTTGTCTGATGAAGGAATCGCCGACTTGCCCTGATTGATGCGTTGGTAAAGCGCTTCGGCACGGCGGATCTGCTCGGCAGTGGGTTTGACCCGCACCGATTCGTAGCCGATGACCTGATTGCCATCGAAAACCGGC
Organism: Pseudomonas sp. NPDC086251; assembly: GCF_044746405.1. Classification (NCBI taxonomy): domain Bacteria; kingdom Pseudomonadati; phylum Pseudomonadota; class Gammaproteobacteria; order Pseudomonadales; family Pseudomonadaceae; genus Pseudomonas; species Pseudomonas sp. NPDC086251. The sequence goes on along the minus strand of NZ_JBIVBY010000002.1, from coordinate 198,122 downwards.
GTGACGTAGGCGTTGACCCAATAGTGGTCACCGCTCTTGCAGCGATTCTTGACGATACCCATCCACGGCAAGCCTTGCTTCAGCGTGCCCCACATGTGCGCGAACACAGCCGCCGGGACGTCAGGGTGACGGACCAGGTTATGCGGCGCACGGATCAGTTCCTCTCGCGAGTAGCCACTGATTTCGACGAACGCGTCGTTGCAGTAGGTGATCACGCCCTTGGCATCGGTGGTGGAAATCAACCGTTGCTGAGCCGGGAAGGTCCGTTCGCGTTGTGTGATGGGCTGGTTATTACGCATGGCTTGTTCATTCCGCAAGGCTTTGACTGGTTGTCGGCGGTGTCAGCCATTTATTGAGATTATTTTTTCGAAAATCAGCGGCGCGTCGCAAAACGACCCTTGCGTCAGCTCGCGAGCATCGGATAAGTGAACAGGCCGAAGTGCAGCAGGTTCAAGCCTAAATGCGTGGCGATGGCCGCGCTGATGAAAAACCAGAGCGAATACCAGCCAAATTTAAGGCTGCAGGGTTCCCCTGCAACATAGAATCTCCCACAGTTGATTGGTGGTGTTCAGGGAATTGCTGTCCGACACATAACCTGTGGGAGCGGGCTTGCTCGCGAAGGGGCAATCACATCCAACATTGATGCTGAATGTGCCGACGTCTTCGCGGGCAAGCCTCGCTCCTACAGTGGCTTTGTGGTGTGCAGGGTGTTTTTGTTCGTTGCAGGGCACAAACAAAAACACCGCCCGAAGGCGGTGTCTGTGTCAGCCAGCGATTTATGAAGCAATCAACTGTCGCAACACGTAGTGCAAAATCCCTCCCGACTTGAAGTACTCGACCTCATTGAGCGTATCGATCCGGCACAGCACCTCGACTTTCTCGCGGCTGCCATCGGCGCGGGTGATGACCAGTGTCAGGTTCATCCGCGGCGTCAGTTCGACGCCGGTCAGGCCGAGGATGTCGAGGGTTTCCTTGCCGGTCAGGTTCAGGCTCTTGCGGTTCTGATCCAGTTTGAACTGCAACGGCAACACGCCCATGCCCACCAGATTGGAGCGGTGAATGCGCTCGAAGCTTTCGGCGATGACGGCTTTGACGCCGAGCAGATTGGTGCCTTTGGCCGCCCAGTCGCGGCTCGATCCGGTGCCGTATTCTTGCCCGGCAATCACCACCAATGGCGTGCCCGACGCTTGATAACGCATCGCCGCGTCATAGATCGGCAGCTTCTCGCCGGTCGGGATGTAGATCGTATTGCCACCTTCTTCGCCGCCGAGCATCTCGTTGCGAATGCGGATGTTGGCGAACGTGCCGCGCATCATCACTTCGTGGTTGCCGCGACGCGAGCCATAAGAGTTGAAGTCGCGCGGCTCCACGCCTTTCTCGCGCAGGTAATGACCGGCCGGGCTGTCAGCCTTGATGTTGCCGGCCGGGGAGATGTGGTCGGTGGTCACCGAGTCGCCCAGCAGCGCGAGGACTCGGGCGCCCGCGACATCCTTGACCACCGGTGGCGGCCCGCCAATGTCGTCGAAGAACGGCGGATGCTGGATGTAAGTCGAATCGTCCTGCCAGACATACGTCGCCGCTTGCGGCACTTCAATCGCCTGCCATTGCTCGTCGCCGGCAAACACCTCGGCGTATTCCTTGTGGAACATCGCGGTGTTGACCTGGTTGACCGCATCGGCAATTTCCTTGGTGCTCGGCCAGATGTCCCGCAGATACACCAGGTTGCCCTCCTTGTCGGTGCCCAACGGCTCGCTGCTGATGTCGATGCGCACCGTGCCGGCCAACGCGTAAGCGACGACCAGCGGCGGGGACGCCAGCCAGTTGGTTTTCACCAGCGGGTGCACGCGACCTTCGAAGTTGCGGTTGCCCGACAGCACCGAGGCGACGGTCAGGTCGGCCGCGACAATGGCTTTTTCGATGGGCTCCGGCAGTGGCCCGGAGTTGCCGATGCACGTGGTGCAGCCGTAGCCGACCAGGGCAAAACCCAGCTGATCGAGGTACTGGGTCAGGCCCGCAGCCTTGTAGTAGTCGGTGACCACCTTGGAACCTGGGGCCAGCGAACTCTTGACCCACGGCTTGCGCTTGAGGCCTTTCTCCACGGCTTTCTTCGCCACCAGACCCGCCGCCATCATCACGCTCGGGTTGGAGGTGTTGGTGCAGGAAGTGATCGCGGCAATCACCACCGCGCCGTTTTTCAGCCGATAGGTCTCGCCTTCGTATTCGTAGTCGGCTTCGCCGGCCAGATCGGCATTGCCCACCGCGACGCCACCGCCGCCTTCACTTTCGAGGCGACCTTCTTCCTTACTGGTGGGTTTGAATTGCAGGTCGATGAAGTCGCTGAACGCTTGCGCGACATTCGGCAGTGAAACCCGGTCCTGCGGGCGTTTCGGCCCGGCAAGGCTGGCCTCGACGCTGCCCATGTCCAGCGCCAGGCTGTCGGTGAATACCGGTTCCTGACCGGGCAGGCGCCACAGGCCCTGGACTTTGCTGTACGCCTCGACCAGTTTCACGGTGGCGCTGGTGCGACCGGATAAACGCAGGTATTCCAGGGTGATGTCGTCCACCGGGAAGAAGCCGCAGGTCGCGCCGTATTCCGGCGCCATGTTGGCGATGGTCGCACGGTCGGCCAGCGGCAGGTCGGCAAGGCCATCGCCGTAGAACTCGACGAATTTGCCGACCACGCCTTTCTTGCGCAGCATCTGCGTGACGGTCAGCACCAGGTCGGTGGCGGTGATGCCTTCCTTGAGCTTGCCGGTGAGTTTGAAGCCGATCACTTCCGGAATCAGCATCGACACCGGTTGCCCAAGCATCGCCGCTTCCGCTTCGATACCGCCGACGCCCCAGCCGAGCACGCCGAGGCCGTTGATCATGGTGGTGTGGGAGTCGGTGCCGACCAGCGTATCCGGGAAGGCGTAGGTGCGGCCGTCCTCGTCCTTGGTCCAGACGGTGCGACCGAGGTATTCCAGATTCACCTGGTGACAGATGCCGGTGCCGGGCGGGACCACGCTGAAGTTGTCGAAGGCGCTCTGGCCCCAGCGCAGGAACGCGTAACGCTCACCGTTGCGCTGCATTTCAATGTCGACGTTCTGTTCAAAGGCGCTGCTGCTGGCGAACTTGTCGACCATCACCGAGTGGTCGATCACCAGGTCCACCGGAGACAGTGGGTTGATGCGCTGCGGGTCGCCGCCGGCCTTGGCCATGGCGGCGCGCATCGCGGCCAGGTCGACCACGGCGGGAACGCCGGTAAAATCCTGCATCAGTACGCGCGCCGGGCGGTACTGGATTTCACGGTCGGAGCGACGCTCCTTGAGCCAGGCGGCGATCGCCTTGAGGTCGGCGCCGGTGACAGTTTTTTCATCTTCCCAGCGCAGCAGGTTTTCCAGCAGCACTTTCAACGACATCGGCAGCTTGTCCAGGTCGCCCAGGCTTTTGGCGGCATCCGGCAAGCTGAAATAGTGATAGGTCTTGTCGTCGACTTGTAATGTTTTGAGGGTTTTCAGGCTATCGAGGGACGGCATTGAAATGACTCCTTTGGGTCCGCACGGCTACGGACTGAGGGAACGAACAGAGGTTTAAACCTAGTCCTGTTTGGTGTTTAAGGCTAATAACTGGACTCTATGGCCAAGTCCAAGGTTCCGAACTCGGCTATCATGCGCCGGTTTTCGTGACAGGCTTTGCTTCAACGCAAGTCTGGGCATCGCGCAGTGGTTGAATTTCTCGCCATCTGCCCAGGAGTAAGAATGAACACCCTCTTTATGCATTGCCGGCCGGGCTTCGAAGGCGAAGTCTGTTCCGAGATTTCCGAACACGCCGCACGGCTGAACGTGGCCGGTTATGCCAAGGCCAAGACCGCCAGCGCCTGCGCCGAATTTATCTGCACCGAAGAAGACGGCGCCGAGCGCCTGATGCGTGGCCAGCGTTTTGCCGAGCTGATCTTCCCGCGCCAATGGGCTCGCGGGATTTTCATCGACCTGCCGGAAACCGACCGCATCAGTGTGATCCTCGCCCACATGGCGGAATTCCCGCTGTGCGGCAGCCTGTGGCTGGAAATGGTCGACACCAACGACGGCAAAGAGCTGTCAAACTTCTGCAAGAAATTCGAAGGCCACTTGCGCAAGGCGCTGATGGCCGCCGGCAAGCTGGTGGAAGATGCGCACAAGCCGCGCCTGCTGCTGACCTTCAAAAGTGGTCGTGAAGTGTTCATGGGCCTGGCCGAATCCAACAACTCGGCGATGTGGCCAATGGGCATTCCGCGCCTGAAGTTTCCGCGTGAGGCGCCCAGCCGTTCAACGCTGAAGCTGGAAGAGGCCTGGCACCATTTCATCCCGCGCGACCAGTGGGACGAGCGTCTGCACAGCGACATGACCGGCGTCGACCTCGGCGCCGCACCGGGTGGCTGGACCTGGCAATTGGTCAATCGCGGCATGCTGGTGACCGCCATCGACAACGGCCCGATGGCCGAAAGCCTGATGGACACCGGTCTGGTGCAGCACCTGATGGCCGACGGTTTCACCTTCAAGCCCAAGCAGCCGGTGGACTGGATGGTCTGCGACATCGTCGAGAAACCGGCGCGCAACGCGGCGATGCTGGAAGAATGGATTGGCGAGGGGCATTGCCGTGAAGCTGTGGTCAACCTCAAGCTGCCGATGAAACAGCGTTACGCCGAAGTGAAGCGCTTGCTGGAACGCATTGCCGACGGGTTCAAGGAACGCGGGATTCGGGTCGAGATCGGCTGCAAGCAGCTGTACCACGACCGCGAAGAAGTGACGTGCCACCTGCGCCGCCTTGACGTGAAAAAACCGAAATCCCGCTGAGTCACCCACACCCCCAGTAGGAGCGAGGCTTGCCCGCGAAGGCCACACCTCGGTCCTGCAGATACACCGCAGCGCGGCTTTCGCGGGCAAGCCTCGCTCCTACAGGATCCAGGCGATAGACGACAGATGACCGAACACCCGGCAATGCGCGACAATGCCGGCACGTTTCAGGAGTGAATCATGAGTGAAATGATTGATACGCCGGTAGACGGCACCCTCGACGCCACCGGCCTCAATTGCCCGGAGCCGGTGATGATGCTGCATCAGCACATCCGTGACCTGGTGCCCGGCGGCCTGTTGAAGGTGATCGCCACCGACCCGTCGACCCGTCGCGACATTCCCAAGTTCTGCGTGTTTCTCGACCACGAACTGATCGGGCAGCACGAAGAGGCCGGCACCTACCTCTACTGGATTCGCAAAAAGTCCGATTAACGAACTGACCCCCTGTAGGAGCGAGCTCGCTCGCGATGGACGTTAACGATAACGCGGGTTTGCTGGATAAACACGGCGCCTTCAAGTCCATCGCGAGCGAGCTCGCTCCTACAGGTACAGGTCTGGATCAGCCCAGCGACTTGCTGATGCGAATCCGCTTGCGTGCACTGCGCGTCAGGCGGATCGACAGCATCAGCGCCGCGCAACTCAGGCCCACGATCAAACCCTGCCACAGCCCGCTAGGGCCGCTCGGCGCGCCGAACCAATCGGTCAGTCCCAACGCGTAACCCACCGGCAAACCAATCCCCCAATACGCGAACAGCGTCAGGATCATCGTCACCCGCGTGTCTTGATACCCGCGCAACGCACCGGCCGCCGTGACCTGGATCGCGTCGGAAAACTGGAACAGCGCCGAATACACAATCAGCATCGCCGCGACATGAATCACCGTCGGATCAGCCGTGTAAATGGTCGCAATGTGCTCGCGCAACAACAGCATCATGCTCGCGGAAATACACGCATAGGCCAACGCCGTGCCCATGCCGACACCGGCGGCGAAGCGTGCTTCACGCGGCTCTTGACGACCGAGTGCCTGGCCGACCCGCACGGTCACGGCCATGCCGAGGGAGTAGGGAATCATGAACACCAGTGAGCTGAAATTCAGCGCGATCTGATGCCCGGCCACGACCGTGGCGCCGAGGCTGCCGATCAACAGCGCAATCACCGCGAAGATGCTCGACTCGGCGAACACCGCGATGCCGATGGGCAGGCCGATGCCCAGCAGGCGCTTGATCACCGACCATTGCGGCCAGTCGAAACGGCTGAACAACTGGCTCGACTGATAGGCCGGCGCCCAGCGCTCCCAGCCGGCCATGCCCAGCGCCATCACCCACATCACAATCGCCGTGGCCCAGCCGCAACCGACGCCGCCCATGGCCGGCACACCGAAGTGGCCATAGATGAAGACGTAGTTCAGCGGAATGTTCAGCGCCAGCCCGCACAACCCCAGCACCATCGCCGGACGCGTCCGGCCCAGGCCGTCACTGAAACAACGGAGTACGTGGTAGAGAGCGACGGCAGGCAAGCCGCTGGCAATGCCGTGCAGGTATTGCATGCACGGGCCGATCAGCTCGGGATCGACCTTCATGAGGTGCAGGATCGGTTCGGCGCTGAACAGCATTCCGGTCGCCATCAGGCCCACCACCAACGCCAGCCACAACGCCTGGCGCACGATCGGGCCGATTTCACTGTGGGTGCCGGCGCCGAAGCGCTGGGCGACTTTCGGTGTGGTGGCCAGCAGGGTGCCGGTCATCAACAGAAACACCGGGACCCAGATCGAGTTGCCCAGCGCCACCGCCGCCAGGTCCCGCGGCCCGACGCGGCCAGCCATCACCGCGTCGACGAAGCCCATGGCCGTGGTCGCCAGCTGCGCGATCATGATCGGCAGCGCCAGGCTGAGCAGGTTTTTCAGCTCCAGGCGAACCCGGGCCGGGCGGGTGAGGGAAATAGCGGCGGGGCGGTCAGTCACGGAATTCAAGGGCGAAACGTCCAAAAGAGTTTGATGCGCGAGGCGGGGCATTCTACGCGTTGACACAGTGGTCAGGAAAAGTCCTGTGTTACCGATTTGTAATCGCAAGCTCAAGTCCACGATCTCCTTTGTAGCAGCTGGCGAAGCCTGCGTTCGGCTGCGCAGCAGTCGTAAAACCTCAACACGCGGTCTTCCTGTTACACCCCTTCAGCCGATCTCACGACTGCTGCGCAGCCGAACGCAGGCTTCGCCAGCTGCTACAGACGGCGCAATGGCCGCTGGCCCAGTACGGCCATCTCCGCCTACACTGCCGATCCGCCAAAGGAGCCTGCCATGCTGATTGTTGCCGACGAAAATATCCCGCTACTCGATGAATTCTTCCAAGGTTTCGGTGAAATCCGCCGGGTCCCGGGGCGTTCCATCGACCGTGCCACCGTCGAACAGGCCGACGTCTTGCTGGTGCGCTCGGTGACCAACGTCAACCGCGCACTGCTGGAAGGCAGCAAGGTACGCTTTGTCGGCACCTGCACCATCGGCACCGATCACCTGGACCTGGATTACTTCAAACAGGCTGACATTGCCTGGTCGAGCGCGCCTGGCTGCAATGCCCGTGGCGTGGTCGACTACGTACTCGGCAGCCTGCTGACCCTGGCCGAAATCGAAGGCGCCGACCTGACTCGACGCACTTACGGCGTAGTCGGTGCCGGTGAAGTGGGCGGACGCCTGGTCAAGGTTCTGCAAGGCCTGGGCTGGAACGTACTGGTCTGCGATCCGCCACGGCAAGCCGTTGAAGGTGGCGATTTCGTCAGCCTCGAACAGATCATTGAACAGTGCGATGTCATCAGTCTGCACACGCCGTTGAAGAAGCACGGCGCTCAGACCACCTGGCACCTGTTCGATAAAAACCGCTTGAACCAACTCAAACAGGGCACCTGGCTGATCAACGCCAGTCGTGGCCCGGTGGTGGACAACGCCGCCCTGCGCCAAGTCTTGCTGCAGCGTGAAGACCTGCAAGCGGTGCTGGACGTCTGGGAAGGTGAACCGGAGGTCGATGTCGCCCTGGCCGAACTCTGTGTGCTGGCGACGCCGCACATTGCCGGCTACAGCCTCGATGGCAAACAGCGGGGGACGGCGCAGATCTATCAGGCGTATTGCCAGTTCCTCGGGCAACCGGAGCAGGTCAGCTTGAATGATCTGCTGCCGGCGCCGTGGTTGTCGCACGTGACCTTGAACGCTGACAGCGATCCGGCCTGGGCGCTGGCGATGGTGTGCCGCGGCGTGTACGACCCGCGCCGCGACGATGCAGATTTCCGCCGCAGCCTTGTCGGCAGTGTCAACGAACAGCGTGCGGCGTTTGACGCGTTGCGCAAGCATTATCCGTTGCGGCGGGAGATTGATGGCTTGAAGGTGCGGATCGAAGGGGATTCGCCGGCCTTGCAGAAAATCGTGGCGGCGTTGGGTTCAACGGCAGTCTAGGGACCGAGTTGGCCCCTTCGCGGGCAAGCCTCGCTCCTACAGGTTTTGAATCGCTCGCTGTCCTGTAGGAGCGAGGCTTGCCCGCGAAGGCCACACCACAATTGCCAGATCAGCCCCCATAAAAAACCCGGCCATCAGGGCCGGGTCAAAGAAGACGGTGGCTATATCAATCTTGTTTGGCAGGCTTGACCAATCGCTGTTCCAGTTCACGGCAGGCGTCCTGGATCATGTCTTCAGTGATCGGTACTTCGCGCCCATCCTTATCGATAATTGAGCAACCCAGAGACTGATCTGGCTGTGTGCGGATCACTTGAATCTTGTCATCGCTGCTGTTTTGCAAGGACATGGCCTGTCTCCTCATCAGGTTGTGTGCTTACTGTAGAACCGCCAGGTGACCGGGCTATGACAACTCCCTGCGATCTTTCCAGGGCGGCAACTCCAGTCCACCAGAAATACCGCGACCTTGCCACCCGGACTTTAGACCAATAGCGTCTAGAGCCTAGTCTTTGCGGACATAATTAAAGTGACTCATTGTGATTTGCATCGTTCACCTTATTGAGCGTGTAGGCTGGTCAAACCCACTGTTTTGTAGCGTAACTGGATGATCCCGATGCTCTCTGCCCGTCACCGCCGTGCGATTCGCCTGACCAGTCGTTTTCTCGCGCCGTATCGCTGGCCGGCGTTCGGTGCCTTGCTCGCGTTGATCGCCACCGCGGGCATTACCTTGTCCATGGGGCAGGGCATTCGCCTGCTGGTGGATCAGGGTTTCATGACCCAGTCGCCGCATTTGCTCAACCAGTCCATTGGCGTGTTCATGTTGTTGGTGGTCGGGCTGGCGATCGGCACGTTTGCGCGATTTTACCTGGTGTCGTGGATCGGCGAGCGGGTTGTCGCGGACATCCGCAGCCAGGTGTTCAACCATTTGATCTACCTGCATCCGGGGTTCTACGAAGACAACCGCAGCTCCGAAATCCAGTCGCGGCTGACCGCAGACACCACGTTGCTGCAATCGGTGATCGGCTCTTCGCTGTCGCTGTTTTTGCGCAATCTGCTGATGGTGATCGGTGGGATCGTGTTGCTGTTTATCACCAACCCCAAGCTCACCAGTATTGTGGTGGTCGCCTTGCCCTTGGTGATCGCGCCGATCCTGATTTTCGGTCGCCGGGTACGTAACTTGTCGCGCCTGAGTCAGGACCGGATTGCCGACATCGGCAGCTATGTTTCCGAAACCCTGGGCCAGATCAAAACCGTGCAGGCCTATAACCATCAGGTTCAGGACGAGCAGCGTTTTGCTGTCACCGTAGAAGAGGCCTTTAACACCGCCCGTAAACGCATCTTCCAGCGCGCCTGGCTGATTACCCTGGTGATCGTGCTGGTGTTGGGCGCGGTCGGTGTGATGCTTTGGGTGGGCGGCATGGACGTGATCGCCGGGCGAATTTCGGCAGGCGAACTGGCGGCGTTCGTGTTTTACAGCCTGATCGTCGGCAGCGCCTTTGGCACGCTGAGCGAAGTCATCGGCGAACTGCAGCGCGCAGCGGGCGCAGCCGAGCGGATTGCCGAGTTACTCCGTTCGGAAAACATCATCCAGCCACCGACCACGGGCCTGGTGACCTTGCCTGAGCGGGTAAAAGGCGATCTTCAGTTGCAGGACGTGCGTTTTTCCTACCCCTCGCGTCCCGAAAACTATGCCGTCGATGGCTTGAGCCTGACCATCAATGCTGGCGAAACCCTCGCGCTTGTAGGGCCGTCCGGTGCCGGCAAGTCGACGGTGTATGACTTGTTGCTGCGTTTTTACGATCCCGCCGAAGGACGCATCCTGCTCGACGGCGTACCGCTGACTCAACTCGATCCACTGGACCTGCGCCGCTGTTTCGCCCTGGTCTCACAAAACCCGGCGCTGTTTTTCGGCAGCATCGAAGAGAACCTCCGCTACGGCAACCCGACGGCAACCCTGGCCCAGGTTCAGGAAGCGGCCAAAATCGCTTATGCCCATGACTTCATCGAGGCCATGCCCAACGGCTACCAGACGCACCTCGGCGACGGCGGTCTCGGATTGTCCGGCGGCCAGCGCCAACGCCTGGCCATCGCCCGCGCATTGCTGGTGGACGCGCCTATCCTGCTGCTCGACGAAGCCACCAGCGCCCTCGATGCCCAGAGCGAACACCTGATCCAGCAAGCCCTGCCCAGCCTGATGAAAAACCGCACCACACTGGTCATCGCCCATCGGCTGGCCACGGTGAAAAACGCCGACCGGATCGCCGTGATGGATCAAGGGAAAGTGGTAGCGGTGGGGACACATCAAGCGTTGATCGCGAGCAATGCGCTGTATGCGCGGTTGGCGGCGTTGCAGTTCAGTGATGGCAAAGCCGAGCTCGATCTTCACCTGTAGACGCTGTCTAGGAGCTGTGTAGGCGCTGTGTAGGAGCTGTGTAGGAGCTGTGGGGGGGGGGGGGGGGGGGGGGGGTTTTTTTTTTTTTTTTTTTTTTGGGGGAAAGTTAGTAAGAATGCTAGGAGGGGTGGGATCG